>NZ_CP041360.1:3131250-3444375 GCF_006965485.1 Spirosoma sp. KCTC 42546 | reverse complement strand
TGACCAAAAATATAATAATCATGGTGCATTTGGGATTCAACCTCTCTACAGTATTGCCAAAGCCACTCCCGCTCTTCGCCCAGAAAATGCTCCTCTCCTTTCTCCTGATTACTCATTCGGCTTCGGCGCGACCACGCATGGGCCATTCCAATGCCCAGATCAGGGTGTAACCAGCGGAAGAGTCGGCGGGCCAATCCGCTTTCAAAAACAGTTTTCAGGCGTTTATAAACATAATCGCCAGGGCCAAGCCCGTCGCCATGTCCAATATAGAATCGTTTTTCTCCGATCGTATACCGACGTGGCTCCCGGTAAACGGGAATTCCCATTTCCTGGGTGAAATAATCATTCATCCACATATCGTGATTCCCCGTAAAGAGTACGATACGTGTTCCGGCATCGGTTAACTCAGCCAATTTTCCCTGCAACCGAATGAATCCTTTTGGAATACTACGCTTGTATTCGAACCAAAAATCAAACACATCCCCTACCAGAAAAATAACCTCAGCATCAGACCGAATTGTGTCAAGCCAATTAACAATAACGCGCTCACGGTCGCGGCTTTGCTGATGCGAAGGGGTTCCTAAGTGAAAATCAGAAGCGAAATAGGCTTTACGACCAGAAGCAAGAGGAATGGTTTCGATTTCAGACATGGATACGGTTTATTCGGCTGCAAAACTACAGAACCAAGTCGAATTTCTCGTGGAAAGCGACTAGGCAGCTTATTGGATCGGCTAACTTGTATGATGAAAAACATCGGAGTGGATAAAATGGTATTTAAGAAAACGCTAATTTTGGCTTTTCTCCAAATAGACCATGAAAATCAAATCGCTACTACTGGCCTTTCCTGTACTTTGTTTAGCCTGCAGTAACCCCGGTTCCGACACTGCCGACCCAGCTAGCCAAATGGATGCCAGTCCTGTTTATGCTAAAAGACCCGCTGGTGTCAGATCGCTTACCGTCGACTTCAATTACGACGAACCCTGTAACATTCTGGGCGAAGAGTATGTCCGCAGTACATTCAATCTAGGTGAAGCTACAAAACTGGAAGAAGCGCACGAGCATAACGGCTGCGAGTTTGAATGGACAGGCAATAAAGTTCTCGTTTCCTTTGGCGGATCGAAGCCTTATCCATCTGTTTACCACGCAGAGTATGCTTTCGATAAGTTATATCAGAATAAGCCAGCTGTGGCTGCTCCGGTCGTAGAAGCTCCCGAATCAGAAACAGTCAACAGTTCGGAAGGAACCAGCCCAGAAGCCATTGTCAGTGATGAAGAGTCTACCGAACACCATACGACCGATGATAACCAACCAAAGCATGGTGGTGTAACAGCAGCAACTCCGCATCTTACCGAACCCGCCGTTAGTACAGGCCACTACGAAGCCATTTCGAACGTGGGCGATAAAGCCGTTTGGGATGCAACCACTGGTGCCATGCACGTTCTGTACAACAACCACATCATCAATGTAACGGTTGAATCGAAAGATAAAGCCGAGCTCAAGAAAGAGCGCGCACAGAGCTTAGTGGAAGTGCTGATTGATAAAATTGCCGAAAACGAATATGTTCGGCGCATGTAATCACGACCAATAATCCACAAAAAAGGGAAGCTGATCAGCTTCCCTTTTTTGTGCCCTATAAATCTTGGGCATTTCTATGCGGACGAGACGTCCACGCTACACCGGTATCTGTTCAAACACAACGGCGGGCTGCGTCGCATCTTTGAACGCTTTACGGGGTCGGATATTCAACGTCTGGAATAGTTGCAGATCGGCATCCACATCGGGGTTGGGTGTGGTTAGGAGCTTATCCCCTGCAAAAATCGAGTTAGCACCCGCCAGGAAACATAAGGCCTGCTCTTCGGTATTCATTCGAACGCGACCAGCGGAGAGTCGTACCATTGCTTTGGGCATGATGATCCGGGCGGTGGCAATCATCCGAATCATTTCCCAAACCGATACCCGTGGCTGATCTTCCAGCGGTGTTCCTTCTACCGGAACCAGCGCATTTACAGGCACAGATTCTGGATGTTGCGGCAAGGTGGCAAGGGTGTGCAGCATGCCAATACGATCCTGATCCGACTCCCCCATACCAATAATGCCGCCTGAACATACCGAAATGCCTGCTTTGCGGGCATGGCCTAGCGTATCTAACCGGTCGTCATACGTGCGGGTACTAATGATATCTCCGTAAAACTCTTCGCTGGTATCGAGGTTGTGATTGTAGGCATATAGTCCCGCATCTTTGAGTTTCTGGGCCTGACTTTCAGTAAGCATCCCCAGCGTACAGCAAACTTCAAGGCCCATTTCATTGACGCCCTGTACCATATCGAGCACCTTATCAAAGTCACTATTGTCGCGAACTTCGCGCCAGGCGGCACCCATACAGAAACGCGTACTGCCGGTATCTTTGGCTCGCTGTGCAGCCGTTAATACCTCATTCACTTCCATAAGTTTATGAACTTTTACCGCCGTGTGGTAGCGGGCCGCCTGGGGACAATAGGCACAATCTTCGGGGCAACCGCCCGTCTTGACCGAAAGCAGTGTACAAACCTGAACTTCCTGTGGATCATGGTGTTGCCGATGTACGGTAGCGGCCCGATACATCAGATCCAAAACGGGTGAATTGTAAATTTCGGCGATTTCAGCCCGGGTCCAATCGGTACGAAGCATAGCGCTGGGTAATTAATTAAGGTAGTAAGTAGGTCAAAAATAGCCAGTGGAGTGCATTGGTGCAAATAAGAAAAGACAATCATATACTACCCAGTAAAGTCTCCAGGGCCTATTTTGAATTCTTACTAGGCTTCAGTAGCTTTAATTTAAAAGGTAATACAATAAAGCACAGTCTGTAAATCCTATCCATACAAGTTCATTACCATGAAAGTTTTTTTTACCCTCCTTATTGTTCTATTGACTATTAGTGGGTTAGCACTTGCCCAGAAGCCCGAAATTATCAGACTTCTATTTCGGCCTGATTTGACTATGAGCCCTCAGGGACGCTTGTTTGCCATCGACTCGGTAATTGATGCACGACTCGATACCCTAAGCCATATTGGAGCCTGGCAATATGCATCAGGAAAAACGGCTGAGATACACCTGAAAGATGGTTTTAAGCCTTCGCTGACGAATTTTGCAGTTAATTCCTTACCGAATATTGATAAGAAACTCCCTTCCTATGCACTGACTATTCATGAGTTTACGATTAATGGCACACCCCTGACTACTCGTTTTGATCTCGCCGTTACATTCTCAAAGCATATCGAAATCGCGCAGCCTAAGAACAATTCGAATGCAGTCAAGAACAGCCGACAGATAGAACGAGTCTTCAAAGCTGATGTCATTGTCGAGAATAGCAGTAAAACGATAACAGAAGTACTCAAACAAGGTATAGCCATAGCATTTCTCAAATTCAATGATTTCTTGGCTAACCCCAATGTTGTACCAGCCATTTACAACGATTTAGCATTAGAATCTGCCAAAGCTGCTCAGGACCTGAATCTTCTATGGGCAACTTATGACAGTACACGAAGTGATGAAGATAACTTGCTGCGTTGCAGTCAACTAAGGCCTGGTATTTACCAAAGTTTCAGTGAATTACGACAAAACCGACCATCACTGATAGGTACCTTAGTAGTTGAGGAAAAAAAAGGCTTTGCTGACCTTAGGAAACCTTCAGGCTCCTGGTCCCGAACCAATTTCTTTGGCTTCTGTAATGGCAAAGACCTCTTTATCAATACAAGATCTTACCAGCATTTCGGTATAACTCGACGCTATGTCAAAGTGAAAAGTATAGGGCGTTATTTACTATGGATTGATAACTACCTTACTTCGGGCGAAATCACCGGTGCATCATTTGGGCTCGTTGGTGCCTTAGCCACTTCTTCCTATACTGACTGTATGGTCCTCGATATGAAAACGGGTGGCGTGTTTAGAGTAACTAAAGATAAATTACCAGAAATGCTGGCAGGCCACGATGATTTACTTGTCGAATTTGAGACATTACCAAATCCAAGAGATGGATTACAACATTTCCGTTTACTGGATAGATTAAATCAACTGGATAAGCCTGTGGTAACACGCTGAAATAAGCTGGTTCGCTTATCCCTATGGCAACCGATACGCAACCACATAATCGCCCAGTTTTGTGCCTAGCTTCCCATGCCCACCGGCGGCAATTACCACATATTGCTGCCCATTAACCTGATACGTCATGGGCGTAGCCTGCCCACTTGCGGGTAATGGCACTTCCCATTGCAGGCTTCCATCCTGGGTTTTAAAGGCCCGCAAATGACCATCCAAGCTGGCAGCCACAAACACCAGTCCACCAGCTGTAGTAATGGCTCCGCCAAAATTAAGCGAACCCCATTGTTTGGCCTGAGGGTACTTCGTGATATCCATCATGTAGCCTAGTGGCACTTCCCATTCCAATGCCTGTTTCTTCAGATTAATAGCCACCAGTGTACCCCAGGGCGGTGGCGTTTGCATCTGTATTCCTTTTTCATCTCTTGTAAACAAGTAGCTTCGTTTCAGCACGTAAGGCGTCCCTGACTGCATGCCCGTTTCAGCCCGGAGTAAGTCCTGATCATTTTTAACAGATTCAGCCAGCTTCTCCCGAGCCACCAACCGAATGACAGCCGCCATCCGATTGACATTGGTAATCAGCAACCCTGATTCAGGATCGTATGACATCCCTCCCCAATGAACGCCACCCACATTGCCGGGTGTCATTAGGCTACCCTGTAGCGATGGTGGGGTAAAAATTCCTTTATACAGCAACCCATCGATTCGCTGCTGAGCTATCGCTTTATCAGTGGGTGTCAGGCCCCAGGCTTCCGCTTTTTGCAATCCCAAAGCAGGTAGCGTAGTGGGAACAGGTTGCGTCGGAAAGACAGCTTCGCCCGGCACCGTAGAGGCAGGCATTGGGCGCTCCTCAACCGGCAACAAAGGCACACCAGTTTCGCGGTGAAGAATAAATAGATGCCCCATCTTGGTACCAACTGCTACGGCAGGAACCATTTTACCATTGAGCGTAAATGGGAATAATAGCGGTTGAGCAGCATTGTCATAATCCCATAAATCGTGGTGAACGGTTTGAAAATGCCAGACAACTTTACCCGTAGAGGCCCGAATAGCTACAATTGAGCTGGCATACAGGTTTTTCCCCAGCCGTTCGCCACCATAATAATCCGGGCTGGGACTCGTGGTCGGAATAAATACCAGATCACGTTCACCATCAGCAGAAATAATAGACCAGGCGTTGGCCGCACCCGTTTGATTAGCACTTGCGCCTTTCCAGGTATCGAAACCCGCGTCGCCTTTCGAACGGGGAATTGGATCCCAGCTCCAACGCAATGCGCCCGTTAGCGCATCGTAGGCCCGCACTACGCCCCGCTCATAATTGAACCGCTGGTTGTCGCCCATTGATGACCCGACAACTATCGTATTGCCAATAACTGCTGGTGGTGAGGTAACACTGATATTGCCTACGCCCTCCCGTAAATCCACACTACCTAACTTTCCGAAGGTTGAAATTGGCTTACCCGAAAGCGCATCCAGCGCAATCAATCGGCCATCAATCGTTGCCATGAAAATTCGTTTTGTAGCACTAGTTGATGCGCTCTTGTCCTTGGGAGCGGGCCAGACCGAGACACCCCTCGATGTTAGTTCAGATAAATCCTGGCGTAAGTAAACATCAGGGTTATACTCCCATTTTTTTTGTCCTGTAGCCGCATCTATAGCAAAAACGCGTGAGGTCGGAGTACTAAAAAACAGCGTACCATCGACCATAATGGGGGTGGCTTCAAAAGCGGCTTTTTCCTCCGCAGACGTACCCTTGTAATGCTCCAATTCGCCCGTTCGGAACGTCCAGGCCACGGTTAATTGCTTAACGTTTCCAACATTGATCTGTGTCAGGGGCGAAAATCGCATACCACCAGCGTCATTTCCGTAAGCAGGCCACTCAACAGCATTAGCGGGTTTGCTTGACGTTGTCTGCCCATCGACACGGATTGAAAGACAAAGTAAGAGGAGAGATAAGCCAGCGAGTTGGCAGTTTGACTGGCTATTCCTATAGGCTTTACCAAGAGGTCTCATACATGATTTGGTTTAGTTACGGCTGCGCTTATTTCGATTTGAGGCCAAACAGGACGCGTGTCAGCTTAAACGGGCGAATCAATAGCAGATAAACAACGATGCAAACTACTAATGAGGATAGGCTTATTGTCAGGAACCCATCATAAACACCCAGGCTGGTTCTGGTTAACACGTAGTAGCCAATCAGCAAAATAACCGTTTGGTGAATGATGTAAAACGGATAAACGGCTTCGTTCAGATGCGGTAAAATCGGCTTGTTAACGTTCAGATAGCGATACCCGTAAGCAACCGTTGCCAGTACAGAAAACCAGGTTAGCGCTAAGCCATTGAAGCTGAAAAGTGTTATGACCAGCCTGGACGTATCAAATTCATCTTGCGTCACGAAAAAGCGAAAACTGAATAAAATTACAGTACAGATGCCCGTTGCAATCAGAAAATATCGCCGTTGATCAGTGAGGATTTTCCAGAAATCCCGTCGGCTGATTAATACATATCCTAACCAGAACAGAATCAGATTTTTCATAAAATAGGCCCAATCATTCACCAAGGCATGTGTTTCGTTGGGAAAGAAACCACCCAGGGCAACATCATTGAGCAATAGAAAGCCAACTAACCATAACGCACCACCGGGCCGGGCAATGAGCCGCCCAATTTTGTCTATAAAGCGCTGTCCTGATTCTTTTTTTAGCCAGTTGAACAGCGGGATGCTCAGCAATGAATAAAAGAAAAGGTAACAGATAAACCACAGGTGATGCCAGCTAAACGCGCCCCCGGCTCCCCCATCCTGATAGGGTTGAAACTTGAACACTTCGGGATAAAACTCAGCATAACTTCCCGAAAACCGCCCCCGGAATAACCATTCTACATAAATCTGAGGGGGCACAATCACGAACATGCCAAATACCAGCGGCACAAACAAGCGCCGAACGCGCTCACCCGCGTAGGACCCATAAGAACGTTTTTTTAAAGCGAAGAACGTACCGGCACCGGAGATGAAAAATAGCAACGGCATCCGCCAGCGGTGGAGCCAGCGCATCACGTATTCCATGGGCAGGCTATGTTCCGCACTTTTGATGTGAAAGCCCCACGATACGTAAATCATACCGGTGTGATAAAAAAACAGCGTGATAATAGCCATGAAGCGAAGCCAGTCAAGATCGTACCGGCGTTGGCTAAGATCAGTGAGTACGGGGCTCGGAGTTTGTTTACTCAGTGTCGACTGCATAAGATTCGTTTGAGTCATTTGAATGGCACAAAAGTGGCCTCAACACGTCCCAAACCTCCTATTTCCCGGCAATAACGAAGTTCGCGCCGACCGGGAAGAACCCTATGCCCCCTGCCGGAAGGCCGTATCACCCAGGTCCTTGGCCCGGTACTGCGCTGGCGTCTGGCTCGTCAGTCGCTTAAAGGCGGTATGAAAAGCAGATGGGGAATTGTAGCCAACCCGCTCGGCAATTTCATCAATTTTCAGGTGGGCAGTTGATGAATCGGTTAGCAGGCGTTGAGCCTCAGCAATTCGGTAGGTGGCCAGCCAGTCGAAGAAATTCTGACCCAGCCGATCGTTGAGCAACTGGGATAAGTGATGCGGACTCGTATTGAGTCGAGCAGCTAGTTTTGGCAACGACAAATCACTGTCGAGATAAGGTTTTTCTGTATCCAGTAGACGAGCGAGTTTAGTCAGAACAGCATCTTCAACTTCTTCCGATAGCGCCGATTTCTCGTATTTCTTTTTGGGTTCAGCAGGCAAATCAGGCTCGATAGCTTTCGGTTCAACAGGCGGTTCGTCCCGAAAAAAATCGGACCGGCTCATCACTAAAAAACTGTTCGTATAAATGGTGATCGCGATGTACGTGGCCAATAGGTAATCACCGACATCATTAACGAACTGGGGCTTGACCAGGGCAATCAGAAATGGGACCAGGGCAAACAGCCAACTCGGCAAAAGAAGTGATTTTAATTTTGCCGTTGAGCGAAGTGCGGAACCCTGTCGACTTGCCTTCCGAATAACCAGCAATGCCAGTACAGCGTAGATAAAACAGCTAACGAGTGTCATCTCACTAATGAGATCACGTAGTCCCGTAAAATCGTCCTCCCACTGGATATGTTGCCGTATAAATGGCAATTCGGGATGCTGTGAATTGATGTAGGAGTTGTATTTGAACTCGATAGGCTGATACATCCAGGTTACCGAATTAATCAGCCAGACGCCAAACGGTACTAAATGCCATGCCCAGCGATGGGGCAATCGCTGCCAAAGTCGGCTGAAAACGAAAAAGTAGAAGAGCGGACCCAACAAAAAATTGAACGGCTCAGAAAAATCGCCTAGCCACAACAGCCGAAATGTGTAGTTGGTATAGTTCAGAACTATTTCCCCACTTATGGCCGACAACACTAACATAAACAACCCATGACACCGATTGGATATGTTCTTCCCTCGCCCACCTGTTAGAAAGAAAATACCCAGAAACAGACCCTGTGCCACACCCAGAAAAATTATGAGTGCGAATAGGTCAAGGTGAATGGGAAGCGTTTGCATTAAAGGGGCCGTTGCGTTACGCAAGATAAAAAAAAGACCCACACGCCGGGCCGCCGTAGCGGTTTAAGGATCGTATGGGTCTAACGATTGGTAATCCAACTTTAAGGCTTTTGTCATTCGTAGTCATTGATTGTCGTTTAATGGTCATCCATAAATGACAATCAATGACTACGAATGACAATCAATGACCACTTTTATCGAATCTCGATCTCAAAGGGCATCCGCATTTGAATACCTTCCAGGGTTTTAAGTTTTTTCAGGTACTTCACATAAGGGGCTAATTCGCCAAGCTGCGCCTGAATCCGACTTTCCTCATCCCCACCAAACGAACTCATCACCTGTTCGAAAAAAGGCTTTTTGCGGGGCTGGTATTTCAGTTTATAGTCGCCGTCTTTGAGTTTAGCCGATTGAGCGGCTAACTTAATAGCATCGTCCAAACCGCCGAGCTGATCGACCAGGCCGATGGCTTTGCCCTGACTACCCGTCCAGACACGACCGCCCGCAATAGCCCGGATGCTGTCGACAGGCAGTTTACGACCTGCTGCGGCTTTACCCGTAAACTGCGCATATACCCGCTCGGTCGACCGTTGCATAGTCTGCTTCTGAAAGGGTGTCATTTCATGGGTACCTGTTGGAAAATCAGCGTTCTCGTTGGTTTTCACACGATCGTAGGTGATACCGAGTTTGTCTTTAAAAAAGGTTTCGGTATTGAACAACAGCGAGAATACGCCAATAGAGCCAGTAATCGTGTTAGGCTGAGCCACAATCTTATTGCAGCCCATGAGCATGTAATAGCCACCTGATGCTGCATAATCGGACATTGAGCCAATAACGGGTTTGGCTTTCTTGGCCAGTTCAACTTCGCGGTACATCACATCCGATGCCAGTGCACTACCGCCACCTGAATTAACCCGAAGCACAATTGCTTTCACTTTATCGTCCAGGCGAGCTTTCCGGATCTCTTCGGTAATCGTTTCTGAGCCGATGCTATTATCACCACTTTTTCCAGAATGAATATCACCAGAAGCGACAATGACGGCGATGCGATTCTTACTGCTGCCTTCCTCATCGTCTTTCTCCGACTTTTCGTATTTATTGAGCGAAACGTAGTTGATCTTCTTTTTCTCGTCAATATCCAGTTGCTTCCGAATTACAGCTTCCAATTCGTCCTGATAACCAACATTGGTAATAAGTTTAGTACGCAGTGCATCTTCGGGTTTCTGAATCGTCAGGTTATCGGCATATCGCTTCAGCGAATCTACCCGTAGGTTACGGCTTTGTGCCACCCGAACCAGCATATGGTCGTTGATCGAGTTCATGAACGAAGTTACCTGACGTTTGTTCGGTTCGCTCATATTCTCACGAATGAACGGCTCAACCGCGCTTTTAAACTCCCCTACCCGGAAAATCTCAGGTTTCAGGCTTAATTTATCGAGCGTACCTTTAAAAAACGATAGTTCCGCATTGAGGCCATTCCATTCCAGTTCACCGGCTGGATTCAGGTAAATCTTGTCTGCTACGGAGGCCAGGTAGTAACCTTTTTCGCTCATACCCTCGGCATAGGCGTAGACAAACTTTTTCGATTGCTTAAAGTCGATCAGGGCATTTCGAACTTCTTCAACGGTAGCCCAACCCGCCTGCGGATCTTCGGTCTGGAGGTAAATACCCTCGATGTTTTTATCCTCCTTAGCATCCTTTAGCGCTCGCTTCAACTCAACCAGGCCAATGGCGTCGCCCGTACCCTGAATTGGTCCAAAACCCTCAAACGGATTTTCGCTACTACGTTCTTCAATGGGTTTGTCTAAATCTATTTTTAGCACTGAGTTCGCTTTCACATCAACTTTCTCATCACTGGACGACGACAAGGCTGCCGCCAGACCAATTAAAAACAGAAAACCAACAAACGAAAACAGTACCAGACCAACTAACGTGGCCAGAACATATTTAAGAAACTGTCGCATGAATAAGAATAAATAATAAACCCTTGTTAACAGGTTATTACAAATATAGCCCGGAAGTAAATTCCCAGGCTATAAAAGTGTTAAGTGCGTAAAAATAGCGGACGAATGGCTGTGTGCTTACATCAGCTTATAATCGTTGATCGATGTCTGGATAACTTCCCAGGCTTCGGCCTGTCCATAAATATTCGCCAGCTCCATCACGGCGGGTTCTTCGGGCAGGTTTTTATAAGTCAGGAAGTAGTGACGTAGGCGTTTTACAACCGCTTCAGGCAGCTGGCCTAGTTCGGTGTACTGACCGTACATAGCATCCCCTTTCAGTACGGCAATAATTTTATCATCGGCCTCGCCTTTGTCGATCAATCGGAATCCACCGATGGGGATAGCCTGTAGAATCAGGTCACCGTGGGTAATTTCCCGCTCCGTTAATACACAAATATCGAGTGGGTCACCATCACCCATTTCAACTACCCGGCCCGATTTATCGCTGGCTAATTTGGCAATTTGATCGCCACAGTAGGTTTGAGGAATAAAACCATAGAGGGCGGGAAGCACGTTGGAATATTGCTGCGGGCGGTCAATTTTGAGGTAGCCCGTTGTTTTGTCAATCTCGTATTTAACAGTATCGGTCGGTACAATCTCGATAAAACAGGTAACTTGTTTTGGCGCTAACTCGCCTATTGGAATACCATGCCATGGGTGGGCCTTAAAATTACTCTTCATTGCTTTTTACTAAGTGGTTGTGATTTATATAATTGACGGTTTACTTGTAAGTTACTAGCTAAAACTGGATTCTATTGATTCTTTGGATTCTTAGAGCCTACTGAGCCAGCTTGTTGCTTTCTGGAACAACAGAATCTAAAGCATCAATAGAACCCAATTCTTGTTAACTACTTATACTGATACTTTATGTTCTGAAAAGCCGACCCGCTCGGCAATCTGCATATCAACGGATTTTCCCAGCGACTGACGTACCAGCATTTCACCTAAGAAACCAGCCAGGAATAACTGAACACCCAGGATAATTGCCACTAAACCGAAGTAAAACAGCGGATTATCGGTGGCATTTCTGAATTTAACGCCCTGCGCAATATTGATCAGTTTATCGACGATTAACCATAGCGCCAGTACCGTGCCCACAAAAAATGACAAGGTACCAAACGTACCAAAAAAGTGCATCGGCCGCTTACTAAATTTTTGAACGAACCCGATCACCAATACGTCAAGAAAGCCATTCACAAAGCGTTCCAGGCCAAATTTAGTAGTCCCGTATTTGCGTGCCCGGTGTTGAACGACTTTCTCGCCAATCCGGCCAAAGCCGTTCCAGTTAGCCACAATCGGCAGGTTACGGTGCATGTCGCCGTAGAGCGTTGGGGCTATGGTTTTCACCACTTTCTGACGATAGGCTTTCAATCCGCAGTTGAAATCGTGAAGCTGCACCCCCGAAATCCAGCGCGATACCGAGTTGAACAGTTTGGTTGGCAGTGTCTTTGTAATGGGGTCGTAGCGTTTTTGCTTCCAGCCAGATACAAGGTCGTACTTTTCTTCCGTAATCATACGGTACAGCTCCGGAATTTCATCGGGACTATCCTGCAAATCGGCATCCATCGTAATAACAACTTGCCCCCGTACGGCCTGAAAACCTGCCTGTAAGGCTGCCGTTTTGCCATAATTTCGATTAAACCGAATGCCACGTACAGCGGAATTGGTACGCGCCAACCGGTCGATAACAGCCCACGAATCGTCGGTACTGCCGTCGTCAACGAACAGGATTTCGTACGTAAAGTGATGTTCTGTTACAACCCGTACTATCCAGTCGTGCAGTTCAGGCAGCGACTCATCTTCGTTGTAGAGCGGGATCAGAACGGTCAGTTGAAGCGATTCTGGCATATAATTAACTAAAACGCACAGGCGAACAGCAAAGTGCGCAACGATTACCGCAAAGGTCGCAGAGTTTTCAGAAAATCAGGTAAAAATCGCGAAGTAACTCTCGAAATTCTGACGTGTACGTTTCTCGTGGCTGGTTCTTTCCAGGCTCTGTCTGTTTACTGGTTTTATAAATCGTGAGCGTTTCCTGCTTTACCGAGCTGTTTCTGAACGAGAAACCGGTTACCACACGAAAAACAGGCTTTTGTGCATTATGCCTAAGAAACAACTGCTTAAACGGCTCCAAACCAGTTCCCTGGGTTAATTCTATTAATTTTTCGGTTTCATAAGGTGGCAACAATACCCACCACTCCCCTGCTGGTTTCATCAACCGAACTACAGACGAAATCAATTCTGGAAACGGCAATTCGTTAGTATGGAGGGCACGATTTACGGCCTTATCCGGCGACCGAAGGTGGTTTGTATAGAACGGGGGATTTGTCAGAATGCGGTCGTAAAAAACTTCATCCCCGGCCCCTCTGCTGTTATAGGAGAGGGGTGAAGAGTCGGGGATTCCCAATTTCCTCTCTCCTGTTATAGGAGTAGAGCCGGGGATGAGGTTAAAGTCCTGAATACGTTCATGAACAACATTCACACGCTCAGCAAACGGGCTGACGGTTACATTCTCACTAGCTTGCCCGAATGCAGCTTCGTCTACTTCAACCGCATCAATCAGTGCCGTTGGGTTTCGTTGAGCAGCCATCAGGGCCAGCAAACCCGTACCCGTTCCGATGTCCAAAACACGCCCGCCTTCGCCTAAATCCGCATAGGCTCCAAGCACACAGGCGTCCGTACAAACTTTCATGGCCGTACGCTCTTGCCGAATGGTGAATTGCTTGAACGAAAACAAAGGGATTTACGGGTTACGATGTACGAATTACGATTTAATAAACGTATTTGTAGAATTCGTAATTTGTACATCGTAACCCGTAAATCCGTTCATTTTCTCCCAAAATCTGCTGGATTTTCGCCCCAGACGGTGGTTTCCCACTTTAGAACTTTGTTGGCGAACCGGTGGGTCTGGAGCCAGTTTTCGGCCCGCTCAAGCAACTCGAAGAGTTCGGCATTCCGAGCGGTTTCTTCCAGTTTGGTGTTCGCTTTTTTCTTTTGTACCCAACCAATGGCCGTCCTGGAATCGGAATACACCGGAATGTTACTGCCCTTCTGATGAAGCAGGGCCAACGCATGAACGATGGCCAGGAACTCACCAATATTGTTGGTTCCATCCAAATAGGGGCCTTTTAGAAATAGCTTTTGCTTAGTGGCCAGGTAGATGCCCTGGTATTCCATATCGCCCGTTGCCGTATTCCAGGCCGCATCAACAACCAGACTATCCTGAATGGGTAAACCAACCAAACCATCCAGCTTTCCCTGTTTACCAGCGGGCTTGGTTGCCTGACCGATATGAACATGGGGTTTGTCTTTAAAGGCTTTCAGCGCAGCGGGCTTACTATCGAACGACTTAAACAGGGGTTTAGGAAACCCATCCGTCTGGACTTTAGCTTCGTCCCAACTATCATAAACTCCTGGCTTTCGGCCTTGCCAGACAACATAAAATTTCGGCCTTTTCTCAGCCATAGCGAAATAACTTTCCTCAAAAGTAAGGACACGACTACGTATCCAAAACGATTTATGTTTTCCAGACAGAAAAAGCAATGCCCATACAATGCTTTTTCTGTCTGGAAATTAATTATTTTCCATTGATTAAACGCCTGCCCGACCATAGTACATACAATGTCAACCCGGCCAAGGCACTCCAGGCTATTGTACGGGCAACCTGGAAGGAAGTTGGTGGAGGCATATCCACGATACCGTTCTCATCGGTCACGGCGGGTTGTTTTACGTATCGACCATCTGCCGATGGAATAGAACGGGTCTCAAAATCATGGGCCAGCCGGTTAAGGCCTAACTCCAAGTCAAGCCCACGCACCGATACCCCATGCCCTGTTCCGGCAGCTAATGGGTTGAGGTTATTCAATTTTAACACCGACTTTTTAGCGGCTTCCCAGTCGCAGGTGAAATAGGCAGGTGGGCCGTGAAACTCTTCCCGCTGGGTAGCCACGGCTGTCATTGCGTTTTGGTTGGTTGTTACGAAGGCATCACCTGCCAGCAGGGTACGGTCTTTATCCCGAAAGAGCGAGATGTGGCCTGGGGCGTGACCGGGTGTATGGATAGCCCGCCAATCTGGTAACTCAGGAAAAGTACCGTTCTCTGCAATGGATTTAATTCGATCACCAAAATCACTCGGTCCAATCGGAAATACCCACGACATATACGCCATAGCACCACCGCCAATGGCTGGATCTGGGGGTGGATAGCTCGATTTCCCCTGCAAGTAAGGCAGTTCGAGCCGGTGTGCGTACACAGGCACATCCCAATCATTCAGTAAGGTTTTCAGTGTACCAGTATGGTCCGCGTGGCCATGTGTCAGTATAATGGCGTCGGGTTGGGTACCCACGCCAAATAACTCTTCAGCCTTTTTCTTAATCTGGCCAGCATACCCTGCTAAACCTGTGTCAACCAGCACCCAGGAATTGCCAACACCGGGCGTTCCAATAAAGAAGACGTTGACAAACAACGTTTTTAACCCTACCACATCCTCCGTTACATCATAAGGAGATTTTGTGGCCGTACCGACCGGCAAATCAAGTTCGAGTTCACTTTCCATGTTCGTTGAGTTTATTTTACTGCTCAACCTACAGGCAAACTAGATTGTTTGACAAGCCATGGGAACGGTCTACTCGTTAACTCCGCTCCTCCCAAACCTGCGCTACGTTTACAATTACCTCAACGGCCTTTTGCATATCCTGCACTGAAACCCACTCCAGGCGGGAGTGAAATGCATGCTCACCCGCAAAGATATTAGGGCAAGGCAATCCCATAAACGACAGTCGCGATCCATCGGTTCCGCCCCGGATACTGCGACGCTCAGCAGATAACCCCGCCCGTCGGATGGCTTCGAGCGCGTTATCGACTACCGAAGGATATTGATCCAGCACATCTTTCATATTCCGGTATTGTTCTTTCACAACCAGTTGCGCCGATGAGCCAGGATAGTTCTTTACTATATCATTCAGCACATTTTGCAGGTAGGTTTCTTTTTCCTGTAAACCCACTTCCGTAAAGTCGCGGATAATGAATTCTAAAACGGCCTGATCCTGATTGCCCTCCATCCGCGTTGGGTGAACAAAGCCTTCTTTTGCTTCCGTGGTTTCGGGCGATAGGGCGTTTTTGGGCAACGCTGCCAGCAGATCAGCCGCAATTTTCAGGGCATTCTCAAGTTTGCCTTTGGCAAAGCCCGGATGAGTGCTCACTCCCTGAATGGTAATTTTTACCGCATCGGCAGAGAAGGTTTCATCTTCGAGCGTGCCCAACGCTTCCCCGTCGATCGTGTAGCCAAAATCAGACCCTAACTTCTGGATATCTACGTTTTCGGTTCCTCGCCCTATTTCTTCATCGGGTGTAAATAGCAGTCGAATAGGACCATGTTTGATGCCTGGATTTGTGATCAGATAGTGTGCCGCATCCATAATTTCGGCTACGCCCGCTTTGTTGTCAGCTCCCAGTAGCGTAGTTCCGCTAGCCGTAATAATGTCATTGCCGATCTGATGCTGCAAATCAGGATGATCCACCACCCGGATCACCTGCGACGGATCATCGGGCAGGACAATATCAGAACCGTCCCAGTGCCGATGAATCATTGGTTTTACCCCCGCCCCTGTCACATCTGGTGATGTATCGACATGCGAACAGAAACAGATGGTTGGCACGTTCTCCTTATCGGTATTGGCCGGTATGGTGGCGTACACATAGCCCCATTGGTCGAGTTCAGCGTCTGCGATGCCCATATCGAGCAGTTCCTGTACCAGTACACGGCTAAGATCTTTCTGTTTCTCGGTACTCGGATTCGCCGTCGATTGCGGGTCCGACTGGGTGTCAATCTGCACGTAGCGCAGAAAGCGGTCTACGGCTCCGGGCCGACGTTCGGTAAAGGTGTAATTTTCCATTTTTTTAAACGCAAAGGACGCAAAGAAAAGCGCAAAGGTAAACGCGAACATTCTTTGCGTTCTTTGCGTATACCTTTGCGCCCTTGGCGGTTAGACTTTTAAAATTCCCGCGAGATCAGCCGGAGAATAATTTACACTTTTTAGGGTCTTATGGTCAGCATCCCGAAACACCAGGTACTTCCCATCCGATTCGATGAAATGACAGGGAAACCCTTTCGCCTGGTATTCAGCTACCGTTGCTTCGGCTTCGGCAATCGTCAGGCAGGCTTTGCTCATATTTGAGCGCTGTACTTCATCAAAAAGAGCTTTAAATTTATCCCCCAATCCAAATTCAAGCACCGCCCCCGACAATACATATTGTAAATCGCACAAGGCATCGGCTACGGCCACAATGTCGCCCTCGGTAATGGCATCGCGCAGTTCATCAAGTTCTTCGGCCAGTAACGACACACGCAGTTGGCAACGCGCTGCCGATGGAATTTGGGGAGTTTCTAAAACAGGGGCATGGAAGGTGCGGTGAAATTCCGCTACCTGGTTAAGCGAATCAGGTTGGTGCATAGTCAATAATGTAAAATGGATAATGTAAAATGGATAATGGTTCGTCCGCATTGTTAGCGTAGCGTCTTACATTAATCATTGTACATTATCCATTATTCATTTAATTTTCATCTTCCTCGCTGGTGAAGGAGTATAGGGTTTTGTCTAGAGAAAGTGTATTTGCTTTGAAATGACTGACAAAGTCTTCGATTACTTCGTCGGTGATTTCGTCGACGTTCAGGCAAACGTCCAGGGCAATCCCATAATCAGACTGGGTATCGACTTCAACGTGTTCCTGCACTTTAACGGTTTCGGTCTCCTCAATTTCCTCGATTAGTTCGGTCAGGGCTGTTTCAGCTTCCTCCTCCAGCTCAGGAGCAATTTTGTAATTGGATTTGCGCTCTTCGGGTGGAACGTATTCGGGAAAGGTTTTCTGAACCTGCTCAACCGCCATTTCATACACTAAGCTGCTATGGTGCAGGCGTAGCGTATAAACGAGTGTATCAAAAATCACTTCCTGACCCTGATAGGAGCCTGGGAACTGAATATGTACGCATTCTCCCTCATCCAGCGTATCCAGATCGTCGTCTTCAACAATAACGAATGATTTGCCTTCCTGCAGGCACTCGTCTTTGAGTGCGCTGATTTCCTCCGGGTCGAACCCTTCGTTTTTATAAGTAGCCATATGACAAAAGTAAGGGTTAATACACTAGGATGAATGAACAATATCGAATTGATGCGCTACCTACTGGCTATTGTGTAGTTTATCTAGCCAACGGATTCACTCTCACTCAATCTAAAAGTTCACCTGATCAGTACTATACCCTATCCGATACGCTACTGTTTAAATGGGTCTGAAAATTTGGGGTCGGTGGTAATCGACTCATCAGTTAAGGTAGTAAAAAAGGCGAGTAAAGCAGCGACATCCGCTGGTGGTACGGCATGTGCTGGTATTCCCGCACTACCCGAACCGGGAGATCCCGCCTTCAACATCGCACTCACATCCGCAACGTTTCCACTATGAAACAAGAATTTACGGGTACTGATGTTTCGTAGGGAGCCGCTCTTGAATCGATTCTGCCCATTGATACCGGACTCCAGCGGAAACGCAAATGGGCCTGCAGGTGTCGATGTGATAAACATTGGTGGCGTATGGCACCCCGCGCAGGCTGGAGCCGGGCCTCCTCCTCCCCCTCTAGGTGCGGTTAAAAACAGTTGCTCTCCCTGAGCTTCCAGGGATGTAAAGCTATCGGTCCCCTGTTTTACCCGGTCGTATTTCGATTGATAGGTAACAATAGAGCGTTCAAACTGAGCCAATGACCGGGCAATTTTTACCGAATCAATCGTTGTACTCCCAAATGCCTTCTGGAACAAAGCGGGGTAATAACTTAGTCCATTGACCCGGCTTTCAAGCTCCGCTAGGGTAAGCCCCATCTCCAGGTGATTCTGAATGGGTTGTAACGCCTGCTTTTCTACGGTAGCCGATCGCTCGTCCCAAAACATTTTTCCCGATCTATAGAACCGCACATTCAGCAGCGACATTGAATTTCGGGTGGTGAGTGCATTGTTGAAGCCTCTGCTTAAGGCAACATTATCATCAAAAGAAAGTGCCTGCTTATGGCAGCTCCCGCAACTTACCGTTCTGTTCAATGATAAGTTTCTGTCATAGAAAAGGACTCGTCCCAATGTAGCTCCGTCGTTGGTTATTGGGTTATTGGCCGGTGTATTATCGGTAGCGGCAAGGGCAGTTTGAATATGAGCAGGAAACGGAACAAGGTAGTTGTAGGATGTGCCGGGGAGCGTTGGACCTGCCGTTAGCGCAGGGGCAAGCGCTTCGTCGGTCTTCGCGCAATTTTGAAACAGTAAAGAGATGCTGGCAATAACGACAAGTAATTTCTTCATATAGATGAATGGCTTTTGGGCAATAGACGACCTTCGTTCTTAACTCCTACGGGTAGTTATTTTTTAGATAGGCTGACTGGATGATTACGCCAAAAGTAGTAGCTTGCTGAGGGATGAATCGGTAGTAGCTACCCTGCGATAATCGCTTTTTTTAGTACTTACCAGCAAATTTATACGATGAAAACAGTACTTGTAACAGGTGCCTCTGGCAATCTGGGCACCAGCCTCGTTGAAGAATTACACAAAGACGGTTACCACATCATAGCCACACTGAGTTCAGAGAAAAATCTGGACATTTTTAAGCATCTGCCAAATGTGGAGACCCATGTTGTTAATCTATTGGAATCTGATAACGTTTCCAGTTTTTTGGGCAAGATTGGCCATAAGCCGATTCATGCAGCAGCCTTATTGGTTGGCGGTTTTGCAACGGGTGGCATTCAGGAAACTGAGATAGCCACGCTTGATAAAATGTACCAACTCAACTTTATTACCGCTTTTAACGTGGTTAAACCTCTGATGACTTTATTTGAAGCGCAGGGTGGAGGCCAATTTGTATTTATTGGGGCACGTCCGGCTATTGTACCCGAAGCTGGCAAAAATCTGGTTGCCTATGCACTCAGCAAATCCCTGATTTTTGAACTGGCCAATTTGGTAAATGCGGCTGGGAATGACAGCCACATTTCGGCAACTGTCATTGTTCCCAGCACCATCGATACGCCAATTAATCGGGAAGCTATGCCCGACGCTGACCCTACAAAATGGATTACACCTGAGGATATCAGCAAAACAATTGCCTTTGTCTTATCAGACACCGGCAGAATGATCAGCGATCCTATATTGAAGCTATACAATCAATCTTAAAATCTGTGCCGTTTACGTGGCCAGGTGCGTTTTCAGCCATTCCTTTACGACCGCTTCACCAAGATCTACAGCAGTTTCAATAGGTGTTGTGTCGACGAAGGCTAACGTATCGTCGGGTTGGTGAATTCTGGGCATTTGTCCGTCTGCATTTAGGGCGCATAATGCCAGAACAGGAATACGGTTTCGTACAAACCATACACTGTCGAAGTCGGCGGTATGCCAGCGCCCTACCTGTGCCCGATCCTGAAACAACTCTGTGTCAATTAATTGACGAGCTATACGTGTGGGCTCATTTTTGTATTCAATGATTTCTGCGGTACCGGTTTTCTCAACAACCGTTAACCTTCCGGCACCCAGTGTATCGAAATTTATGACCATTGTTTGAGTCCGTTTCCACTCCCTTTTATGAGCCTCAACGAAATAGTAGGCGCCAAGCATACCCACTTCTTCGGCACTTGTCAGCACCACTTCCACATCCAGGCCCGGCAAATTTGCCTGATTTAGTCGATTGGCGGTAGCCAGCGCAGCCGCAACGCCCGTTGCATTGTCGCTGGCTCCATTGGTATATCCTTTTAGCCAGTAACCTGCCGTACCAATTATCGCTTGCAGTATGAAATAACCAATCAGACCATAACGTATATACGTTAGATAAGGCAACGCAACACCAAACACTTCCAGTGTGGCCAGCGAAGCGGCTAATAACATCAACCATAGAGAGATGAGCAGAGAAGCCCTAAAGCCAGCCTGTTGTTTTGGGCTATAGAGCAACGATACGGGAGCCGTGTCATAATGCGCCATCAAAATCACTTTCCGGCGATCCTCTCCTCCCCCCCTGTCTTTCCACTTTCCAATGACGTTATTAGCCGTATGCTGCACGGGAAATTTGACAATAAACGAATATCGCCAGTTGAAATATTTCCAGGCTAGAAAACCAAAATACCAGACGAAACCTACAGATACACCCGTAAACGGGATCAATACCAACCCGGCCACTATACCACCAATTAACCAGTAAACAATTGTCGCGTACGTTTTAGGGGTCTGAAATGGCTCCATTCGGGTGGTAGCTCCCATTTCTGCCAAATACGATTGAAGCAATCGGGCCGCTTCAGATCCTTGTGGCGTAGCAGTTCCGCGATGCGGTAAGGCAGTAAGTTCGCGTAAAATTGTCTGAACCGGTATTTTCATAAGCTCGCTGACTATACGTAAAGACCATTGTCAAAGTAGATGGATTTGGCAAAAAAGGCAGGCACGGTTCACAAGCTACTTCATAACCCCCGATCTGACTTCCGAAAAAGAAAAAAATGGCCCTCAACCTAGCAATTAAGTTGAGGGCCGAAACTACACGTTCATCGATTGCTAGGCTACCAATTCCAGCAGACCATCCCGCTGTAAAACAGCCCGCTGACGCTCACTCAGGTCATCGGACGCTTTCATAAGCGGTAGTCGAACTTCAGCCGAAATCAGGCCCATGATCTCCAGAACATTTTTTATACCTACTGGATTTCCTTCTTCATACAGCAGTGGATCTATGCGGAGGAAATGACCAAGTTCTTTCTGTGCAAAGGCAAAATCACCTTGCAAAGCGGCTTCGATCATACCGGAGAATTTGGCCGGAAATGCGTTGGCTACTACCGACATAACGCCTACACCACCAATACTGATAATGGGTACGCCTTGTACATCATCCCCCGAAATAAGCAGGAAATCATCGGGTTTGTCGCGGGCAATTTCCATGCACTGTTCAATTACACACGATGCTTCTTTCACGCCAATAATGTTCGGATGCTGGGCTAGTTCGCAGATGGTTTCAGCAGACATGTTAATGCCTGTCCGGAACGGAATGTTATAGAGAATAACGGGTACCGGACTGGCATCGGCAATACGTGTAAAGTGCTCGATCACACCACGTTTTCCTGGTTTATTGTAATACGGACAAACCGACAGAATAGCATCGACGCCTTCAAAATCAATGTCCTTCATACCCGATACAACCTCGGAGGTAACATTACCACCTACACCAAACACGATAGGCAGGTTCTTTGGGTTATTTTCCTTCAGGTAGTGTAATAACTGTTTCTTTTCCTGTTTTGTCACCGTAGGCGATTCGCCGGTAGTGCCTTGCAGGACGATGTAACGAACACCTCCGTCGGAGATGTGCCGGACAATACGACCGAAGCCGTCGTAGTCGATAGATAAATCGGCATTGAAAGGAGTTACAATAGCAACACCTACGCCATGGAATTTAGTATCCATTAGAAGAAACAGGAATGTATTATTCCTGCAAAGTTACGGGAATTTAGTGTGTAAACGCTCATTCTGTCAGCATTGCCAGAAACTCATCTTCGCTAATCATGGGCACATTTAGTTTTTGTGCCTTATCGACCTTCGATGGCCCAGCATTTTCGCCAACAATCAGGTAGTTGAGTTTTTTAGAAATTCCACTGAGAACTTTACCGCCGTTGGCCGCAATTCGGTTTTCGAGTTCTTCACGACTGAAATTTGCGAATGTGCCGGTATACAAAAAGGTTTTTCCCGACAGTGCATCCCCTTCTTGCTCTACCTCTTTCTTCTCGCCCATAAACTGTAAGCCAGCCGCCCTCAATTGTTCCACAAACGTCCGATTATAGGCATCAGCGAACCAGGCGACTACACTCTCGGCAATACGCGGACCCGTATCCGGCACAGCCAGTAATTGCTCCTGGCTTGCATTCATAATCGCATCCATCGACCCGAAATAGTCTACTAACTTTTCTGCCGTTGTATTGCCCACGTACCGAATTCCAAGCGCAAACAGAACATTCTGTACTGGTTGCGTCTTCGATCGTTCAATAGCTGTCAGAATATTCTCGACGGTTTTCTCCCGAAAGCTGACCACACGTTTTTTCCCGGTCTCCTCGTCGAGGAACACTTTTTCAAGTCCCAGAAGCTGCTCACTTGTGAGGCTGTAAAGGTCAGCAGGTGTCTGCACAAGGCCCCTGTCGATGAGCATTTCTATTTTCCCTTCACCCAGGCTCTCGATGTTCATGGCTCGTCGCTGAATAAAATGCTCAAAGCGAGTCTGTCGCTGCGGTGGGCACCCCCGCTCATTAGGGCAATAATGATTTGCTTCGCCCTCCTTCCGAATTAAGGGTGTACCACAGGCTGGGCAGGTTGTTGGGTACTGAATAGGCTGACTTTGACCGGTACGCCGGGTGAGATCAACACCGGTTATTTTCGGGATAATTTCACCCCCTTTCTCCACAAATACCGTATCGTACAGCATCACGCCCAATCGCTCAATTTCGTTGGCATTATGGAGCGATGCCCGTTTAACAACCGTTCCGGCCAATAATACGGGCGTCAGCAAGGCAACTGGCGTAACGGAGCCTGTCCGGCCAACCTGGTATCGAATGCCGGTCAACACCGTACTGGCTGCCATTGCTTTGTACTTAAATGCAATAGCCCAGCGCGGGCTTTTTGCGGTGTAGCCTAATTCACGCTGCTGGTCGTACCGATTGACTTTTATGACAATACCATCTGTACCGAGCGGTAACGTAAACCGTTTCTCCTCCCATTCATTGATGTAGTGCATAACCTCCTGAACATCGGCACATTTCTGCCAGGTTGGCGAGACGTTGAAGCCCCACTGTTTCATAGCAACCAGGCTTTCCTCATGGGTCTGAAATACGTCATTATCAGACAGGAACGAGTAGACGTAACAGTCGAGCCGACGTTTTGCTACAGCACTGGAGTCCTGCTGTTTAAAGGTGCCCGACGCGGCATTGCGCGGATTGGCCAGTAAGGGTTCGCCAATATCCTCACGTTCTTTGTTAATCCGCTCGAACTCGGCCAGCGGCAGGAAGCCCTCCCCCCGCACTTCGAATAGAGCAGGGGGCTCGGAGCTCGGAGCGGGGGGAATACCATCGCCAAACTCAATAGCAACCTGCCCTTTCTCCGCTACTTCCTGCTCCCTGCTCCCTGCTCCACGCCCCTCACCTACTCGAAGCGGTACCGTACGAATAGTCCGAATGTTATTCGTTATATCATCACCCCGAACGCCATCGCCACGGGTAGCCCCTTGCACCAGTATCCCATTTTCGTAGGTTATACTCAGAGCGACACCATCAAACTTTAGCTCACAGATGTATTCGTAGGGTTGCCCATTTAAGCCCTTCTGAACCCGCTTATCAAATTCAACCAGATCTTCTTCCGAGTATGTATTGCCCAATGATAGCATTGGAAACCGATGGTAGACGGTTGCAAATTCCTTGCTGATGGTACCGCCAACGCGGGCAGTAGGCGATTCGGGCTGGCGGAATTCCGGGTATTGTTTTTCAAGGTCAGCCAATTCGGCCAGGAGTTGATCGAAGGTGAAGTCATCAACTTCCGAAACACTATTCTGGTAATATTGATGGGTATAATAGTTTAGACGGTCGGTTAGTTCGGCTATGCGCTCCTGGGGTGTCATTTTGTAGTTGGTAATGGGTTTAGTGAGTGGAGTAAGTAGAGTGGCATAGGTGCATCAGGTTGACTAAGTTTCTGGTATTCATCCACTTCACCTACTCACCCCCCTACCCCTAGTTCACGGATCACTTAATCACTAATCAGCAATATTGGGTTTGTTTCCTCGTTCAAGCAAAAAAACGTTAGTTTTACAGGATAAAAAAATAAGTAATTGACAACGCCTACTGACTAAGTCTTTCTTTTTCAATTGATTGCTTTTTCAGGACTTCAGAACAACCATGACTCAGCCTTTTATTGCTCCTTCGCTACTGGCCGCCGACTTTGCTAATCTGCAAAAGGAGCTGGATTTAATAAACCGCAGCGAAGCCGATTATCTTCATTTCGATGTAATGGATGGCTTGTTCGTACCCAATATTTCGTTTGGCTTTCCACTCCTGGAAACCGCAAAAAAATACTGTGAGAAGCCATTGGATGTCCACCTGATGATCACACAACCGGAGCGTTATCTGGAGGCTTTTGCCGAAGGCGGAGCATCGGTCATTCACGTGCATTATGAAGCCTGTACCCATCTTCATCGAACGCTGACCCGCATCCGCGAATTAGGTTGCCGGGCAGGCGTAGCGCTGAATCCGCATACACCCGTTTCCGGACTTGACGATGTGCTGGAACAGATTGATGTCGTTTTAATTATGTCTGTGAATCCAGGTTTTGGTGGACAATCGTTTATACCACATACCATTCAAAAAGTAATCAGGTTAAAACAATTACTGACGGCAAATCACTCAACAGCTCTGATTGAAATTGATGGAGGAGTTAGCGAAAAAAACGCACAATCTTTAGTCAATGCCGGTGCAGATATACTGGTAGCAGGCAACTCCGTTTTCAGAGCGAGCGATCCCTTGGAAGCGATCCGCCAATTAAAAAATAGCAGCCTGCCCATGGTGGCCTGATGCTTTTTGTCACTCTTTATCTACTTGAATTCGTTGGCATCCTCCATGAAGAAATTATACCTGGCCCTAGTACTCAGTTCGCTTCTCCTGACAACGGCCTGTCGCAATACTCCACAGGACCAAACCGATAACCCATCTTCTGATACAACATCGCGGGCTACTTTACCGGCGCCCGACTGGGCTAAAAACGCAACTATTTACGAAGTTAACACCCGCCAGTTTTCACCCCAGGGCAATTTCAAAGCTATAGAAGCTCAATTGCCCCGACTGAAAGAAATGGGCGTCGATATTATCTGGTTGATGCCCATCTACCCAATTAGTCAAGGAGCGCTTAGTAGTCCCTATGCTATAGTCGATTATAAGCTGATCAATCCAGACTATGGCACACTGGCCGAATTCAAATCACTTGTAAATCGGGCACATGCCCTGGGCTTACGCATCCTGCTGGACTGGGTAGCCAGCCATACAGCTCAGGATCATGCCTGGGTACAACAACATCCCGATTGGTATGTGACGGAGAAAGGGAAAATGGTCTCTCCCGGCAAACCTCAAAGCGGCATACCAACTGGCTGGGCCAATGTAGTAAAACTCAATTACGACAATCCGGATATGCGTAAAGCCATGACTGAGGCAATGCAGTACTGGCTCAAGGAAACTGATATCGATGGCTATCGTTGCAATGCGGCAGGTTACGTACCAAATACTTACTGGGCCGAACTTCGCCCCCAACTCGATAAAATCAAAACTGTATTCATGCTCTCGGAATGGGAAGATGACCCGGACCAGTTCAAAAGCTGCTTCAATATGAACTACAGTTGGACAATGTATAACATGATGAAGGCGGTAGCCAAAGGGGAACGTACCGCCGATAAGATTGACTCGCTGCGCGAAGCAAACCAGAAACGCTTTCCGAGTTGGTACTACCAGATGATGTTTACGCAAAACCACGACGAAAATACCAATAATGGTACGTTGGACGAGTCATTTGGCCCCGGAGCTGACGCCTTCCTTGTTCTGAGCAGTACGCTCGAAGGCATGCCGCTGGTGTATAACGGCATGGAGTCGAATCTGAACAAACGACTGGCCATTTTAGAGAAAGATACCATTTCGTGGGGCAATTACGCCAAGAGTGATTTCTTCAAAACATTACTCACACTTAAACACCGTAATCGTGCCCTTTGGAATGGTCAGGCGGGTGGTAAAGCGGAAAAGATCATCACCGATCATGACGACAAAGTATATGCTTTTCACCGCCAACGTGAAAATGATCGTGTAGTGGTCATTCTTAATTTAAGTGGTCAGGCTAAAACGATTCACATGATGGGTGATGGTTTTACAGGCATGTATACCGAAATATTCAGCCATCAGCCTGTGGAATTGAAACCAGAAATGGCTGTTACCCTTAAACCCTGGGAATATCGGGTGCTCACAAACTAAGTTTTCTCAGTTTGGGGCACCATGTGTACGCAATTCTATGTTTAGAGTTGCAACTATTGCAACATAAATCAGTCTATATTACTCACCGTTTCATCTATATATGCGAGTTTGGAGCATTTTGGCGGGTATATTGGTTGTAATGGCCAGTTCGGTCAGCAAAGCGCAGTCGCCTGACGCGCCACAGCGAACTGCCAGCCGTAACGATGCACCCACCACCGAACGAAACCCAATCCAATGGGCCAGTCGTGTGGTTGGCGTATCGTCAGAAAAGAAAGGCGAACCCACTGGCGAACAATATAAAGCCTCACAGGCCCTTGGCCGGCCCAGTAAAATTCCCGAAATGGGCGAAAGCCCATGTGCCTGGGCCCCTTTTTATGCCGATGGTACGGCTGATGAATGGATACAGGTAGGCTTTGAAAGACCAATACAGGCACGGCAAATCATTATAGCAGAAAACGTAAATCCGGGTGCGGTTGTCAACGTCCTCGTAATTGACGAGAAAGGAAAGGAGCATTCTGTTTATCAGGCAGCCAGCGTTCAGCCACGCCAGGACCCGCTCCTACGGATTTTCCCAAAAGATTCGGCCTACCTTTGTGCCCAAATTAAGGTTGTATTAAATGGAGCTGCCCTGAAGGGCATGAATCAGATTGATGCAATTGGTATTTCAGAGGATACAAAACCGATTACGGTTGGCATCAACGTTTCGAAAAATACGCCCAAGGACATTCAAAAGGAGAACCTCGGTAAAACCGTTAATTCACCTGGCCAGGAAGTAGCTCCTGTCATTTCGCCCGATGGCCGGACCCTTTATTTTACCCGAAATTTCAATAAAGCGAATATGGGTGCCCCGGACCGACAGGACGTCTGGTACTCTACGCTTGAGTCAGCCTCAAATGGCAACCCGGCTAGCTGGAGTGAAGCCATTAATATTGGCCCTCCCATCAACAATACCGGCGATAATGCCATTAGTGGTATGGCGCCTGATGGACGGACTGCGTACCTCATTAATGTGTATCGGCCCGATGGTGGTATGTCGTTTGGTATTTCTAAATCCATCCGAACCAAAGCCGGCTGGTCGCAACCCGTTGAATGCCGAATTGCAAACAATTACAACCTGCACGAAAAAAATCAACTGGAGTTTTGTGTCTCCCCCGATGGGAAAGCCATTATTCTGGCAGTTCAACGAAAGGATACCCGAGGCAATCGTGACCTCTACGTGTCACTTCAGAAATCGGATAATACCTGGTCGGAACCGGTTTCTTTAGGGGGTGTTGTCAATACAGCCGAATTTGAAAGCTCTCCTTTTCTGGCTGCAGATGGCCGAACACTTTATTTTACGTCGGCCGGACATCCTGGCTTCGGAAATGGCGATATTTTCGTCAGCCGTCGGCAGGATGAATCCTGGGGAAACTGGAGCGAGCCTGAAAACCTTGGTCCAGCCATTAATACGGCTGAGTGGGATGGCTACTTCACCATTCCAGCCTCGGGCGATTTTGCGTATCTGAGTTCGCGGGCAGGCTCATTGGGTGAGGATGACATTTTTCGGTTAAAACTATACCCAGCCATTAAGCCCGATCCCGTTGCCATTATTTCGGGACAGGTGTTAGATGCCCAGAGCAAAAAACCGGTAGCCTCAGAAGTAGCATCCGGTTTATTCGGCGATGACAAAGAAATAGCCAAAGTAGATTATAGTCCAGAAACGGGCGAGTACAAGATGATTCTTCCCACTCAGAAAGTCTATAACCTGAAGGCTAAAAAAGAAGGCTATTTTACAACAACTGAAACCATCGATCTAAGCAAAGACAAACGATTTCGGGATATCCGGCGCAATTTGTATCTGGTTAAAATTGAACCCGGGCAAAAAATTGTGATGCGTGAGGTACTGTTTCAACAGAGCCAGTTTACCTTGCTCCCGGGCGCAAATTCAGAGCTGGACCAGGTCGTGTCTATGCTTGAAAAATACCCAACTATGGAATTGCTGATTGAAGGTCATACGGACAATCAGGGCGATTGGGAGCCCAATATGAAGCTTTCCGAAGATCGCGTTCGGGTTGTAAAAGGGTATCTGACCAGTAAAGGAATTCCAGAAACACGTATCCAAACAAAGGCGTGGGGACCCAGCAAACCCATTGCCAGCAACGAAACCGAAGAGAAGCGTAAACAGAACCGGCGCGTAGAATTCACAATCCTGAAACTATGAGAACCCGGATTTTGCGCGTAGTTTTGGCCCAATGTCTGTTCCATTATCCCGCAATAGCCTGCTTTTATTAAGTGCCTTACTGGTACTTGCCCTGGGCCTTCGCCTGTACCGAGTTGGTACGTATGGCATTTATTTCGATGAAAAATCGACACTTCTCATCAGTCAGGGAGTTTGCCTCGAAGGGGCGAATCAGAAAGATGTTTTCAACAAGCCGTACTTTACACCTGCTGAATTCTGGAAGCCCAAAACCATTCATGACTTCATAGAAGCCAATATCCGGGGAGATATTGGTAATAGCCCGGCTTACTACGGTGTGCTGTGGCTTTGGCTAAAGGTGTTTGGTTTAAGTGACACATCGCTCCGAATGCCTTCGGTTATTTTCAGTACGCTGATTGTCTTACTGCTATTCGTTTTTGTGCGTCGGCACTTCCGGCCAGATCAGCGAACTACCAGCTCAGATCAATCCAGATTTCTTGCTTTGTCCGATAGCCTGGCGCTCACGAGTGCCGCAATTGCTACAATCGAACCCTTTTTTGTATCCTATAGCCACATTGCCCGGAATTATTCCATGACGTTCTTTCTGACGTTGCTGGCTACCCATATTTTTCTACTGATTCAGGAACGCGTTCGTTCTTCATCGGGACGTTCTCCGCTTGGGCTCTACCTGGCTTATGGACTTGTTTTTGTAACGGCGGTGCTTTCCCATTATTTAACCGTTACCGTATTTCTTTGCCATGGTCTTTACGCACTTTTTTATCTCCGAAACGGTCGGGCATGGGTATCGCTGGGCATAACAGCTATTATAGGACTCGGGTTGATTTCATTATGGTTTCAGTATGGGGGCGGCACCTACACGTTTTATATCTTGGAAGAGCAGAAGAATTTTTATCGGAATCTGGCGCTTACCAATCCACTAAACAATGGTTTCGGCATCATTCTCCCCGCCACAATTCCGAACATTGCGGTTCGGGCCGTTCCCGTTTTTTCAGATTTATTTATCGTCACCAACGGCATGACCGCCGTGTTGAGTAGTATTCGAAACGCGCTGCTGGCCATAGGTTTAGGCATTATAGCAACCCTGGTGATGCATCGGTATTTTCTGATAGCCAAACCACCCGTTTGGGTTTATGTTGCGATCCCATTATTACTACTGGCAGGTTTGCCGCTTTATACTATACTACCCATACGGCTGTTAGTATTGTCGATTTCTATTCCATTCATTTACCTGATTGGCCGGTATGCCTTAAGCCAAACGGATTCCCTACAGAAGCGTTTTGTCGTTCTCCTGCTCTTATTGGCTTTTGTACCTACGCTTTTTCTGTTGTTTATGGCCTGGCGCTCCGGGCATACGTATGGTATCACCCAACGGTATTCTGGGTTTTCGTTTCCCTACGTCTGTATTTTAGTAGGCATGGGACTACTTCAGCTAAGCAAAACGCGCTGGTGGTTCAGCCTGCCAATTGCAGCCGTCTTACTGATTCAGGCAGGCCATATTGTCCAGCTACTGGGCGGTATTTACGCCGATACTGCCGCAAAATACACGCTCTTTGGTACCCCACGAATTGCCAATCCCTATTGGGCATCCGCACAACAATTGAAACGACTTTACACCCCTGGCGATACGATCCTTTATCCGAATAAAAAGCGCATTATCTTCTCGGAGAAAAATGACCGAACATTCTCCCCTGTTTCGCTCTTCGATGCACAGTTAGTCAATGTTTATCTACCCAAAGATGCTCAATTCATTCAGCGGGTCGATCCAAACGAACGCGACCAGATTGTGCTGGTGAAAGGGCATTCGGATAAAAAAATCACTATTTTTGATTTCAAAGGCAGTACCTATCGCTACGGCGATTAACAACAAATAATGGATACTGAAGAATGTACAATGAATAGGGGTTCTCCGGGAGGCATTATTCATTGTACATTCTTCAGTATCCATTTACTTAACAATCATGACTTCAACAACCGAACAAACTGATCTGCAAACGCTCCAGGGGCAACTCAGGCTCAAAATACTAAGCCTCTATAACCAGGCTCATGCCGGTCATATCGGTTGCTCACTCAGTTGTGTAGACCTGATGATAGCCACACTAGTGCTTCGTAAACGGGAACAGGATACCTTTTTGCTTTCAAAGGGGCACGCGGCAGCCTCACTTTACGCGTGCCTGAACCATCTGGGGGAGATTTCGGACGAGACACTAGCAACTTATTACCTAAATGGTACTACCCTGCCCGCCCATCCAGCACCCAATCAGCATGCAGGCATTCCGTTTGCTACGGGTTCACTGGGACATGGATTACCCATTGGTACGGGCATGGCGCAGGCGGGTAAGCTCATAGGAGACGATTCACGCGTCTTTGTTCTTATGTCGGATGGGGAAACAAATGAAGGAACAACCTGGGAAGCGGCTCACTTTGCCATTCAGCATGAGTTGGATAACCTGATTGTGCTAATCGACAAAAACGGTTTACAGGGTTTTGGTCAGACGGCAAATGTACTGGGCGATACGGCCGATGTTCAAACCTGGAACGCTATCGGCTTTGAAACGATAGTTGTCGATGGGCATAACGTTTCGGAACTACTGGAAACGATTGACCAACTGACAGCTACGCCAAATGGGAAGCCTAAACTAGTGATTGCCAGAACGGTTAAAGGGAAGGGCGTATCCTACATGGAAAACCGGCTGGAATGGCACTACCTCCCAATGACCGAAGCACAATATGAGCAGGCATATGCTGATGTAAACGAGCGCTATCTATCCGGTCACGTTGTCGGCGTGTAGCTATTAGTCAATTACCGTTACCTATAAAACTGCCTGGTAAAGCGGGCATATCCGTCTTTTGCCGTAATTTGCGGCCTGAATGAATCAGTCTGCCCCCAATTTGCTACCTACTGATAGTACCCAACTCAATGGTCCCATCGTCGTTTTTGGAGCCAGTGGCTTCATCGGCGCCAACCTATTTGAACAACTCTTCCGCGTCCGCAAGGATGTGTACGCGCTGACCCACGATGCCACCAAAGCCTGGCGGCTTAAGCTTCTGGATGTACCCGCCGAAAATATCGTTCACTGCGATATTTTGTCCAATACATCGGTACAGGATGTTTTTGGTAAAATTAAACCAAAAACGATTTTCAATCTGGCAGCCTATGGTGCCTACAGCAAGCAGAAAAATGTTGGCCTCACCTATGAGACAAACGTACTAGGTACGGTCAACATTCTTGAAAACTGCACATCCGATATGGTCTATATCCATGCCGGGAGCAGTTCAGAGTATGGCTTCAACTGCACTGCCCCCAAAGAAACCGATCGGGTAGAGCCTAATAGTCACTATGCTGTTTCGAAAGTATCAGCGGCTTATACGCTTGAGTACTACGCGAAAGTTCATAAACTGAACACGCTTAATCTACGTCTTTACTCCATTTATGGGGGTTGGGAAGAGCCTGACCGGCTTATCCCCAGGCTTGTAGAAGAGAACCGGAAAGGACAACTGCCTCCGCTTGTATCGCCCGATATCAGCCGCGACTTTGTGTATGTGGACGATTGTATCAATGCTTTTGTGCAGGCGGCTCTGCGAGTCAATGCCAGCATTCGGGGCCGGTCGTACAACATCGCAACGGGACAAAAAACCACTATGCGCGAGTTGGTCGATGTAGCCCGGCAAACCTTTGGGCTGACGCAGGAACCCGTTTGGGGGAGTATGACGAACCGCAACTGGGACCTCTCCGACTGGTATGGCGATCCGACTGCTGCCGAAACCGATCTGGGCTGGAAAGCTACGACCTCACTCAGCGACGGCCTTCGCCAAACCGCCGACTGGCAGATTGCGCACCAGTATGAGAGCCGGGTTATCCCGGCCTTTCAAACGCCTACGCTCAACCCGGTTATATCACCCATTATTGCCTGTTACAAAGACGCACAGGCAATTCCGTACATGTACGAGCGGTTGGTAAAAACCTTCAATGAAATGAAGGTGCGCTACGAAATCATTTTCGTGAACGATAACTCGCCCGATAATACAGATGAGGTGTTGAACGAAATTTGCGCCAAAGACCCGAACGTAATTGCGATTAAACATTCGCGGAATTTTGGATCTCAATCGGCTTTTCTGAGTGGTATGGAAATCGCAACGGGCGATGCTGTCGTGTTGATGGATGGTGATTTGCAGGACCCGCCCGAAGTGATTCCGAAGTTTTACGAAAAGTGGCAACAGGGATTCGATGTGGTATATGGCGTTCGGGTGCAACGTGAAATGCCTCCTCACGTGCACTTTTTTTATAAACAGTTTTACCGGCTCTTCAAACGGACAGCGTACATCAATATCCCGGTCGATGCGGGTGACTTTTCGATCATTGACCGGAAGGTGGTGCGCGAGCTGGTCAATTTGCCCGAAACGGAGCAATTCCTGCGGGGACTTCGGGCGTGGGTAGGATTCAAACAAACAGGGGTAGACTATGTACGTCCGGAACGGATGTTTGGCATTTCAACCAACAACTGGACCAAGAATATCTGGTGGGCTAAGAAAGCCATTTTCTCATTCAGCTTTGCGCCACTTGAGTTGATGACCTACGCGGGTTTTGTGCTGACGGGCTTGTCCATGCTGGGTATTGTCTGGCAGATCATTTCCCGACTTTTCAACTTCGACCCAAACACTCCCTATGGGTTATCGACCGTTATTATTCTGGTCATGTTTTTCGGTGGTATCAATTTGTTGGGTATTTCGTTTTTAGGCGAGTATATCAGTAAGATATTTGAGGAGACCAAAAAACGTCCGAAATTTATCCGAACGATGGTTCGCAAGGGAGATCGGACTTATAAAACGGCGGCTGAAATCAGTACGATGATCGAGCAACGAAAAAGTAAGTAAATTTGTGTGAACAATATTGGCCAGTATGACACTACTCAATCGTATAACAGTTGACCCTGCCGTCTGTCATGGAAAGCCTTGTATAAGAGGAATGCGATGGCCAGTTGAAGTCGTGCTCGATTTATTAGGATCGGGCATGACGATTAATGATATACTTATCGATCATCCTGAACTGGAGCGGGAAAACATCATTGCCAGCCTGAACTATGCCCGAATCCTTTTATCTGGGCAGATATCAGCAGCGGCCTAATGAAATTTATCTGCGACGTTCATATGCCAATTCGCTAGTCTAAATTTTAGCAGCGCATGGACATGATTCTGTTCACGTCAATCAGATATTAAACGGTTCATCTACCCCTGACTCGGCCATAACTCAGTATGCTGATCAGAACGATTATATTGTCATCACCAAAGACACTGATTTTCGAAACGCTTATTTATTGAAAAAATCGCCCCGTAAACTGATTCGGGTATGTCTAGGCAATATTACCAATGATCGTTTGCTAGCATTATTCGAAAATCAGTTAGTATTAATTAAGAAATTGGATCAGGAGGATTCATTTTATATGGAAATCAATCCTGACACTATTTTAATTTACTAGTAGACGGTTTTACCACTGTCAAAAATAGTATGCGTAAAGAATTTTCAGCCGCCATCGAGAAAATCGGGCGCGAAGACGATAAAGTAGTTTTTATCACGGGCGATTTGGGGTATGCCGCCCTCGAAAACGTGGTCGATGCGTTGGGTCCCCGCTTCATCAATGCGGGCGTTGCCGAACAGAATATGGTTGGTGTAGCTGCTGGTATGGCCTATAAAGGCTATAAAGTATTCTGTTACAGTATTGCCCCCTTTGTCGTGTATCGATGCCTTGAGCAGTTTCGAAACGATGTGTGTCTACACAAAATGCCGGTGTTTTTGGTCGGCAATGGCGGAGGGTATGGCTACGGCATCATGGGTAGTACGCACCACGCCATTGAGGATCTGGCCTGCCTGAGTAGCCTGCAAAATGTGAATACCTACATCCCGGCCTTTGCCGACGAAGTAGCGCCAATGCTGGATCAGATTGTAGCTGAAGGCCGCCCAACCTATTTGCGCTTAGGCGCAGGTCCGAACACGCCCGATGGAGCCAAAACCTATGGTTCGTTTAAACACATTGTTAAAAGCCCAGCTTCCATTGGAACGGTTGTGGCGTTAGGCCCTGTGGCAGCCAATGTATTGACAGCGCTTAAAGACGAGCTGTTGACAGGTCAATTCGATGTGTTTACGGCAACCAATCTCCCTCTTGATCTGCCTTCCGATTTAGCACACCGCTGGGCAGGGAAACCGCTGCTGGTCGTTGAAGAGCACGTATCGGTCGGTGGTCTCGCCCAACAGCTATCTGTCAAATTGCTGGCAGATGGGGTCATGCCCAGCCGGTTTGTGAGCCTTTCGGCACAGGGCTATCCGAATGGCCTGTACGGCGATCAGAAATACCACCAGCAACTATCGGGATTAGACCCGGCCACTATTGCCCGGCAATTAGCCTCCTTCACGAATTAGACATTTTATCCGTTATCCCTTGGTTACGCTATCCAATACCCGGCAATCACACCAGACTCGCTACAAACCCTTCGATCTATGGGTAGCTGCGTTTCTGATTCTGATTCCGGTCTTCGTGTTTTGGTATGTATGGGCAAGCTATGCGGTGAATGTACCTAAGTGGGACGATCATGTTCTACGAGCATTTTTGTTCAATCTGGATAAGGAAACATCCGTTTCGGGAAAGCTTTATGAGCTTTTCCGACAGCATAATGAGCACCGAATCGTTTATGACCGCATCATAACCTGGTTTGATTTCCATCTGTTTGGCAAGTTCAATTACCGCCATTTAATGGTGATTGGCAACATGAGCCTCCTGGGGTTGATTGCTATTTTCGGGCTGGCAATAGGTCATTCAGTTACGCAACGAGGGCTGAAGTATAGGCCCTCTCCCAATCTGGCCGATTGCCTGGTTTACCTCCCTCCTGTTGCCTTTCTGCTGCTAAACCTATCTCAGTGGGAGAATATGTATTGGGGCATGGCCGCTCTACAGAACTTCACGGTAATCCTCTGGATCGTTTGGGCCATTTATCTGCTCGCCTTTACTCAAAAAATTGGTCCTGCGTTACTAGTTGCGCTGGCAGCTACCTTAACCAGTGGTAATGGATTGCTTGTCTGGCCCATTGGCTTCGCGCTATTGCTTTTACAGCTTGTACTTAAGGATCGGCAAAAGCGTAAGCCATTAATTTTCTGGAGTTTAAGTACGCTCATTTCGATTCCGCTCTATTTTCTGCATTACAAAAGCCCGCCTGGTAACCCTCCTGCCAAAGGTTCTATCACTGAGTTGATTGGGGGCTGGTTAGCTTTTATTGGATCGGCTGCCGAAGCGTTGCCCATACGTCCAGTTATTGGTAACTGTATGTTGTTTGGTGGACTGATCTTACTCATCGTTCTGGCTATCTGTTTATACATTCTGCGTAAATGGCTAAGTCGTAGAACCCTGTCCCCTTTCGATTATTTCTTTCTGGGTACCGCAGCTTTTTTAGTTGGTACAGGCGTGATTGTAGCCTGGACAAGAGCAGGGTTTGGGATTAATACACTCATTACCAGTCGTTATAAGCTCTATTCATTGCTGTTGATGGCTCTGGTATACACTTACATCGTCGGTGAGATTCAGCAATCAGCAAAAAAATGGATACTGGCTTTAGGACTATTATTCAGCATCAGCCTGATGTGGAGTTCTTACCTGACCTATCTGAGCGACACCATCTGGCTACGACAGTACTTGCTTACTAGTCAATTTAACTGGACCCATCCCGGCAACAGTCCCACACCCAGCATCGACTCCACAACCAATCGCTACATTGATTTATCACCTGGCTTCTACGACTCGGCCCTGGCAACGATTTATGAACCTGCCCAACCACCACTCGTTAGTCTTCAGATCGCTAAACAAGCGGGCGGGTACGATCTACAAAACACGACTACGCCTGCCCAGGGATTGGGTGATGCGGGAGCCTATATAGTGGCGCGGTCGTCAAAACGAACCTATTTATTTCCGGTCCGGCAAAATCAACAATCAATCCGAAAAGCAATCATCCGTCCCGCGAACTTGTTTACAACAGGATTCCGAACGAGTATATCTTCTGCCGATCTGGACGCAGGTAGTTATCAGCTTTTTATTCTGACCTTTTCGGATGGGAAAGCGAATCTCTCCCCTACGAATCAGACGATCGAATCGGAAGGCCCACCCGTTACGACAGCAGCGAAGAACTGGTAAGTAATGATGTAAATTATGCAAACAAACACCCCAATAAGTACACCCACACGCCCAACGCTGACCCACCTTATCCAATTAGACGGGGTTCGGTTTATTGCGGTTGCCCTAGTGTTATTTGACCACTGGACAATGGAGCGTATCGAATTACCAGTGGGTGCGTTAGGAGCCTTAGGCGTTACAATATTCTTTGTACTAAGTGGTTTCCTGATTACCCGCATTCTGCTTTCCAGCAAAGACAAACTCAGCAACCAACCCAATGGCGGCCTGTCGAAATACCTGAAAACATTTTACATCCGCCGAACCATCCGAATCTTCCCGGTCTATTACCTAACTTTATTTATACTGGCACTAGTCAACGAACCACCGGTTCGGCAAAAATTTGGCTGGCTGGCACTGTACGCCACAAACATTTATATTGCGTTTTACCATACCTGGATGGGCACCGTCGATCACCTCTGGTCGCTGGCTGTCGAAGAGCAGGTCTATCTTTTTCTGCCTTTATTATTATTTATTATCCCACGTCGGTACGTGCCCGTAACCGCACTCTGCATGATTGTTGGTAGCGTTGGTCTGCGTTATGTATTATACCGCGCTCATCTACCCTGGTTTATTGGGTACGTATCAACGCCTACTTGCTTAGATTCATTTGGGTTAGGGGCGCTTATGGCCTACGGCTGGCTCTATCAGCGAGAACGGTTCGTTCGATTCTTCACACCAACTAGCTGGGTTTGGTTAAGCTTAATAGGTTTTATAGCAGTAGGCGTATTAAATAACTGGATTTCAATTGATTCGCCCAGGGGTTACCATAATATCATGTCTGATGTATGGGAACGGTTGGCAGCTTCATTATTTGGTTTTTTCCTGATTGGCCGGGCTATCCTGGGATTTGGTGGACTAATGCAATGGGTACTCGAAAACCCTGTCAGCCAATATTTGGGTCGTATCAGCTACGGCTTATATCTCTATCACAACTTCGTCTTCAATGTATATCATACCAAACCGACGCATTTTACCGTACGATCCTGGAACTGGCTTACCAACCAGCTTCCGTTTTTGAACAGCTCGTATTTTTTTCAATTTTCGTTTTTTTTCTTCCTGACTCTCTTAATCGCTGTGGTCTCCTGGCACCTCATTGAAAAACCAATTAATGCACTGAAAGATAAATTTTCGTATTAATTCGTAGAGTCAAGGGGCATCCGGGAATGCTAACCGCTTGCTAATGTCATGTGCCATCGAGACCGTTAGCCGTTAACAATTTCCTATATTTGCAGTATTGATAAGAATACCTAATCCCGTTGGCACTAGTAGTTGGTCCAACTTATTTCAAACCTGTTGGCGAGCGCTGGGCGCCTAGCCAACCTCCTAAAGTACACTGAATGAGCCTCCTGCTGTCAATTGTAATGCCGGCTTACAATGAAGAAGAAGTGATCGAAACTGTTGTAAAACAGTGGACCGATTTGTTGACCCGTCAGTTTCCAACTGAAAACACCCGCCTGATCGTCGTTAATGACGGCTCGCGCGATAAAACGGGTGCTATCCTGGACCAAATTAAAGATCGTTACCCAAAACTGATGGTGGTCCATCAGGTTAATGGTGGTCATGGAAATGCGGTTGTCAATGGATATCGACAGGCAGTTGCACTGGATTCAGAATACGTTTTCCAAACCGATAGCGATGACCAGTTCATTACTGACGACTTTGGTAAATTATGGGCTAAGCGTAACGAATCTCCGTTTATTCTGGGCTATCGTGAAGAACGGTACGATGCCCTGGCCCGCTTGATCATTACCCGGATTCTTCGGTGGAGCATTGCGTTCATCTATGGAACGTATATCATGGACAGCAATATTCCCTTCCGGCTAATTCGAGGTACATTTTTGAAAAAGCTTTTGGCTCAGTTGCCTGATCCTACCCCATTTGCTCCCAATATTTTCCTGGCCGTAATGTCGAAAAAAGCAGGCTTCAATACCTTCGATATTCCAATAACCCACAAAGAACGCTTAACGGGTACCGTGTCTATTTTAAAGTGGAAACTCCTCAAGGTTTGTATTCAGAGTTTCAAAGAACTCGCTCAATTCCGCTTCGAATTAGGCAGTAAAGTCAAAGCCCTCAAGAAACCAGAACCTGTAACAGCGTAGATTGGTGTAGGATATAGCGTGTATGGTGTATGATGTCAACTAATTAAACATATAGGTTGGATCATCTATTATACACTATACATCTTACATCCTATATCATACATCTGATTCCAACTTATGAAGTATAAGTATGTAATTATTGGCTCTGGCCCAACAGGTCTGGGAGCCGCTTATCGTCTGAAAGAGTTAGGTATTACCGACTTTATTGTTTTAGAGAAAGAAAATCGCATTGGAGGTCTGTCTAAAAGTTTTGTGGACGAAAAAGGATTCACCTGGGACGTTGGTGGTCATGTTCAATTTTCGCACTATAAATACTTCGACGACCTGATGTTAAAAGCATTGGGCGAAGATGGATGGCTTAGTCACCAACGTGAATCGTGGGTCTGGATCGAAAATCGCTTTGTACCCTATCCGTTTCAGAACAATATAAAGTACCTGACCCCTGAAACGATGTGGAAGTGCCTGGAAGGCATTATCCACAATTATAAATTCCCAACCAACCAGAAGCCCGCAAACTTTCGGGAGTGGATTCTGGCTACGTTCGGGCCAGGGCTAGCCGAAACGTTCATGTTCCCATACAACTTCAAAGTGTGGGCCTATCCCCCCGAAGATATGAATGCTGTTTGGGTGGGAGAACGAGTGGCCGTCACGGATTTACAGCGGGTTACCAAGAATATCATTTTCGATCAGGACGATTTTTCCTGGGGGCCCAATAGCACCTTTAAATTTCCGAAGCAGGGCGGTACAGGTGGTATCTGGGAAGCCGTTGGTGACCTCGTTGGCCGCGAGTATGTAAAGCTGAATGCTACCGTCGAAAAGGTAATCGGGTCAGAGAAAAAAATCGTGCTGGCCGATGGTGAAGAAATTCAGTACGAGAATTTGTTGAGCACCATGCCCCTCGATTTGTTCACGCAACGGGTGGAAGGCCTCTCCTCCGAAACCGTACAGACGGCGCAAGGGCTCAAGCATTCATCAACCAACGTGGTGGGAATCGGGCTGAAAGGCAAACCAAAAGAGAGCCTGAAAACCATGTGCTGGATGTATTTTCCAGAATACAACAGCCCCTACTATCGCGTAACGGTGTTCTCGAACTATAGCCCTAACAACGTACCAGATATCACGCAGAACTGGTCGTTAATGACCGAAACGAGCGAGTCATCGGCCAAACCTGTTAACCGGGAAACGCTGATTGATGACACGATTCGTGCCCTGATCGAAGATAAGCTGATTGAATCGGCCGACGATGTGATCTCAACGTTCCACATGGCATTCGATTACGGTTATCCAACCCCCTCGGTAGAGCGGGATGGCATTCTGAAAGCCGTTCTGCCTCAGTTGGAGCCGTTTGGCATCTACTCAAGAGGTCGTTTTGGTGCCTGGAAATACGAGGTCAGTAATCAGGACCACTCGCTCATGCAGGGTGTTGAATGGGCAAACCGAGTAGCGGCCAATGTACCCGAAGTAACCATGCCTTTCCCCGAAACAGCTAACGCAATGTGGGGAAAGTAAACTAGTGGAGTACGTGCAGTAGGTGGAGTACGTTAATTGAGTGTCGTTTATTTACTGCACTTAGTTACCTTATTCCACCTACTGCACGTACTGCACGTATCAACTATCTATGAAACGAAATCTCTGGATTGGAGTTGGTGTACTGCTTCTGCTAGCGGCTTGCTGGTGGGGATACCGACAATTCTTTCCAGTGACTCGCTCCGTTGGCTCACTTGTTCCGCCGGGCGCGTTGATGGTACTGGCCAGCGACCGTCTGCAGGATACCATTTCAGCCCGGTCATTGCGAACCGAGATGTCATTGCGGCAGATTCCGGTCTTTGATGAAGCCCGCCAACGTCTCGACCGATTTCTGTATGCAACCGCTGATTCGGCTACGGTACTACGGTTTGTTTCGGGCCGAACGATTCGCTACTCCCTCCATTCGGTTTCAAAAACTACGCTTGATTTTATTTTTTATATTCCGCTAACCGACAAAGATCAGGCCTTTCTGAACCGGGTAACAAACCCTGATCCTCGTCAGTACCGGGTATTGAATCACACATTTTCAGGCGAAAAAATTCTGGACTTTGTTTCCCGGATGAATGAACCAATAGGCTCATTTATCCTGACAGATGGTTTTTTGGTGGGTAGCGTGTCCGGTATCCTGATCGAGAACGTTGCCAAGCGAATGCACCAATCGCTCAAACTGACGCACTCAGAGCCTGATTTTCGGGTCGATGCCGATCACCTGGCTGTTGTGTCGGTTCGACCGGAAGTACTCCAGTCGTTGTTTAGTAATGTGGGGTCACTAGTGCGTTTATTCTTACCCGAAGAATTAAACCTGCAATTCCGGCAATCGGCCTCCCGGTCGCACCTGATTGGCTATGCCGTTGACAAAATTGGCGGTCGGCGCGATGTAGCAGCGCTATTCGCCAATCAAACACCCCAACGGATTCAGCATGCTAATCTAATTCCGCAAACAACTGCTACTCTTTATCATATCAGTATTAGCGATGCACCCCGTTTTGGTCGTTCGTTGAGCAAACTACTCGGGTCAGCTTCCAGTGATTTTTTGCGGGATCGATTCAGTCAAATTGAACCAGATACCAAGGTACTTTACCAGTCACTGGGCAGCGATCTTTTATTGAGCCGCATGGAATCACCAACCGGTTCACTCCGGCAAATACTGATTCTGACAGCCCAAAATGGCAAGCAGCTTGCCAACGCCTACCAACAGATAGCCTATCGGGCAGGTGCCAGAACACCTACTCCTCCTAAAGATTATCTGGGCCATAAACTATTGCAGTTGAACGTACCCGAGTTACCTGCCTCCTTATTCAGTAGCTTATTTTCCGGTTTTTCGCAAAGCTGGATAACGCAGCATGGCTCCTCATTGATTGTGGCTAATAGTGAAGAGACCATGCAGGATTATCTGCAACAGTTACAACGGGGAGCGGTCTGGACAGCGGACGTACGCCAGGCAGAATTGCTCACGACAACCCTTCGCCCCGCCAATTTTACAGCTTTTATTCGACTGAACCGGGCTCAGACAACTGTCCCAACAACCTGGCCGCTGGCCTGGCAAAACCTGCTCGATCAGGTTGATCCAGTTTCTGGTAGCACAGCATTGTCTAATCTGGAAAATATGGCCTACCAGGCCAGCTACGGCAACGAAAACGTTCAGTCGACCGTAATTCTGGGACGCACAACCCGTCGGGCTAGTCGGGCGGTGCTCAATAAATTACTGTTGCACAAGAAAACGGAGTTCAACGCCCCCTTGATTGCAGCCCCCATTGTGACGGGAAATCTCAGCGACAGTTCGGCTCAGTTTTATGCTCAGAATAACGCGGGGCAATTTGTGCTGGTAACGCCCGAAGGCGATAAACTCGTACAGAATAACACCGATGGGCCGATTCGTAGCAACGCCTTAGGTGTCGACTTCCTGAATAATGGCCGCTTGCAATATTTGTTCATGACTGACCGGACACTCTATGTGGCTGATCCCGTACGCATCAGTAAACAAGTAGCGCTTCAGGCTATCCCGCTACCACATGGTATCGACCCATCGTATCTGGCACGCCCTCGAGGTAGTCAGCAACGAAATCTGGTTGCCTTAGCCGCTCATGAAGATGGACACATTTATGCTCTCGACCGTCAGCGTCGGGCCTTTGTACGTATCATGACGGCTCCGAATAAGGGCGTGCTCCAACTACCGTTTCAGGTTATAGCCACGCCAGCTGGTATGAACATTCTGGGTATGCAGGCCAATGGCACACTGAATTACTGGCGTGAAAATGGAAGCGAGTTTCCCCACTTCCCAGCTCGAATTGAACGGACAAACGAAGAGGAGCCCGAAATTAAGTTCGTTGGACCAGCACTACTACCAGCGGGGCAATCGTTGATTCAAACGATTGCCGATGAAGGTCAACTACTTACGATAAATACTAACGGACTGATTGCCAAACGAACGCAGCTCTATCGCCCAGTTCGGAATGGCTCGTTCCGGCTTTTCCCGGATGAAGATCAAACGAATTGGTTGCTGCTACGTACGACAGATACTGAAATAACCATTCTTGATCAGCGCGGACAACGGTTATTCGATGTTCGGGCGTTGCAATCGGGGCGAAACAACGTTCGGTATCATCGGCTTGGTGCCGGTATCGATCTGATTAGTGTTAAGTCGGGTGGATTCACGACTTTGTATGACCTGAATGGTCGTATTATTGGAGAACGTCCTATTCCAAGTGATTTTCCGGTGGCTCTGCAATTCGACGAGCGCACCAATGAATTATATATTCTGAGTGGCGCGCAGCAAGCCGTTCTGTTATTTAGTATTCGACTAAGATGAGGTGGTATAATGAGTAAAGTCAGTTAAGTAGGTGGAGTCAGTAAATGGTCATGACCAAGCTGCTCCACTCATTTCACTAACTCCACCAACTCCACTCATTTCACAAAAGTTAACCAAATGCGTTTTCTTCGTTATACTGTTTTATTGCTTGCCCTTATACTATGGGGGGGGGGTCTTTCCAGTACTGTGTCACACTGGCTTTATGAAATTGGTGTAATCGCCGACGACTATCGGTATGGTGATCTATACCGGCTATCGGCTCTACCTCAATTTAAACAAGCCCACCCGACTTGTCCACCTGCTAAGTTGTCAAGTGACACAGCATCAACACATCTTTACCTCATTGGCGACAGTTTCACCGAGCCGCAACGACTCAACAAGGAAGACTTTCATGTTAGCCATTTTCAGCGGGTTGGGTGGGATAATAAGCAAGCGGTCCAGTTAGATACAACCAAGCGAAATATCCTACTGATTGAATCGGTAGAACGGCATTTCCGACAACACTTTTCCCATCCGGTAACTGATTTTGTTGTTGAAAACGATACCAGCCACACCTTAGTTAATCAGCCAACCCTGAGCAAACGTATTAGTGATGACTTCCATCGTACTGATGTAGAAGAACGGCTGGAGTCGACCTTATTTAGTCAGGATTGGGCCTTTTGGTTTAAAGAACTTAAAGCTGCTCTAACACTCAACTGGTTTGATCGAACCAATACAAAGGTGAGCCTATCGAACGATAAAAAGAATGTGTTCCTCCATCTGGATACGGATACAACCCTACAAGTTGTCTCGTCATTCTCCGGGCTGACCGATCAGGAAGTCAATGTGCTGGTCGACAGCGTGAATGCAGTAGCGAAGCAGTATCGGCAGTTAGGTTTCGATGAAGTTTACCTCTCTATCATTCCCAATAAAGCGACTATTCTGGAAACGAATCGTACGGACTATAATCACCTGATCGAGCGAATCCAGAATAATCCAAACTTAGTTGTCCCAACGATCAACGTCTACGACTTCTACAAGCGTGCTACGGCATCACCTTATCTGAAAAGCGATACCCACTGGAATTGCGAAGGCCGGGCCATATGGCTCAATCAGGTCCGCCAGAAATTGCGGATTTAAGCCTGGTTTGGGCTTATTAACCGAGCTAACCCCAGTCAAATTTTTGGATGGCTGTTAATCTACTGACAAATAGGGCAAATAGGGCTCTAATTTGCCCGTATCCCGAAATGCGGTAACCTGATGAAGCTTACTATTATAGGCATCGTAACAGAGTTCGACGTAGAAATCACGAAGATTATAAAGCAGGAAAATAGTATCGCCCTCGTAGCGGTTAGCTAGAATGTCGCCAGTAAAGTAAAGGGTGTCGAGTTGCTGTTGGGCGGGTAGGCTGGAGAAGTCGGCTGGTTGCATGGGCATTTGGGGTTGACAGGCGAAATAAGCAAAAAGCCGACGCCTTGCCAAACCCCTTCCCCAACTTTATATAATACAACTAAAACACTGCCAATCTACAACTAAAATAAAAGTAGTCTAAAAGTCTACAATACAGCCTGGTTCTGTAGCCCGGATAAGTTTACCGGACCACAAAATAAATTAGCCAATTTTCACTTCCCGCCCCGTTCGGGCAGCCTGGTAGATGGCCTCAACGATTTTGATATCACGAAGCCCTTCTTCGCCCGGTACCAACATTGGTTTTTTGTTCATGATCGCTTCGGCATCGTCATCCATTTGTTTCGTTTGCTGCCAGGGGACTTCGTATGGGTGTTCAATTTTCCCACCATTGCTCCATATGCCCTTCTGGCCATTGTAAGCCGAGTAAGGTTCCATCATCAATGTGCCTTTTGAGCCGGTAACGTTCAAAAAGTTCATATTCATCCCGTAGCTACTTTGTACAGCCGCCCGCGCTCCGCTGGGGAAAATGAGTTGGGCCATTGAGGTTTCATCCAGGCCGTTTTTATAGACGTCGGGACGGGCGGTATACTGCTGGGCCGTCACGGCAATGGGTTCCTCTCCTGTTGCCAGTCGGGCACCTTGCAGTACATACACTCCCATGTCGTACATGACGCCACCGCCCATTTCCTTTTTCTGTTTCCAGTGAGTCGTACGGGCATCATAATAACCTGCCGAACAACTGACCATCAGAATTTTACCAATTTTCCCGTCGCGTAATCCCTTCACATACTCCTGCGTATTCGGCTCATGGTGAAGTCGATACCCGATTGCCAGCGACACCTTATTTTTAGCGCAGGCGTCGATCATATTCTGGCATTCCTTTGCTGTAACCGCCATCGGTTTCTCGCACCAGACGTGCTTACCTGCTTTGGCCGCGCGTACTACGTATTCTTCGTGCATGGATGGGGGTAGCACTACGTAAACAACATCGATGTCGGGATTACTAGCGATCTGGTCGAAATTCTGATAGGTATAGATATTCTTATCAGGGATATTATACTGTTTCTTCCATTTCTCGGCCTTTTCGGGCGTACCCGTCACGATACCGGCCAGGTAGCAGTTCTTCGTTTTTTGCAGGGCAGGTGCCAGCAGATCGGTACTGTAATAACCCAGTCCCACAAGCGCTACCCCAAGTCGGTCTTTAGCGGGCCTGGTAGCTGCCCAAAGTGAATTAGGCGAAAGTGTTGTCGCAATGCCCGTAAGGGCAGTTGTATGCAGGAAGGTTCGACGGGTGGCCATTTAGTTAGCGTTTGAACTACAAACTTCAACCTTTAAACTGTAATCCCAAAAACTTTTCCGGCTGAACCCGCCCGATAACCTTTTTGTTGAAAATGGGGTCTGTTCATAGAGAACGTCCTACTTTTGCCCTATGTCTAAGAACGTCAATATCGGTTTAGTACAAATGAGTTGCTCGGCAGATGTCGAGGCTAATATTCAGAAAGCGATCAGCGGCATTCGCGAAGCAGCCCAGCAAGGCGCTCAGATTGTTTGTTTGCAGGAATTATTCACATCGCTTTATTTCTGTGATGTTGAAGATCATCACAATTTCAGTCTTGCTGAGGCTATACCCGGCCCAACGACCGACCGCCTGGGGAAGTTGGCAGGTGAGTTGGGAGTTGTCATTGTCGCTTCTTTATTCGAGAAACGAGCGATGGGGTTATATCATAATACTACGGCCGTTCTGGATGCTGATGGCTCCTATCTGGGTAAGTATCGAAAGATGCACATTCCTGATGATCCGGGTTACTACGAAAAGTTTTACTTCACCCCCGGCGACCTCGGTTATAAAGTTTTCGATACGAAGTTTGCCCGGATTGGGGTGCTGATCTGCTGGGATCAGTGGTATCCCGAAGCAGCCCGCATTACCGCCCTGATGGGTGCCGAATTGCTCGTTTACCCTACTGCTATTGGTTGGGATACCAATGAACCCGATCCAAAACAAAACGAAGAACAGTATAACGCCTGGCAAACCATTCAACGGAGTCACGCCATCGCCAATGGGGTTCATGTTGTTGCCGTTAACCGGGTCGGGCGCGAGGCCGACCAGAAATTCTGGGGTGGTTCGTTTATCGCTAATCCGTTTGGGTCTTTATTGTACCTGGCTCCGCACGATCAGGAACTGGTGCATGTGCAAACCATCGACTTAGCCCTATCGGAAAAATACAGAACGACCTGGCCCTACTTCCGCGACCGGCGTATCGACTCCTATCAGCCGATCACGAAACGCTATATTGACTAATTGATTTTCGAATTACGATTTCCTTCGTGCGTCAGTCAACAGGGTGCTCTTCTCGTAAATCAATACTTCCTTGAAATCCACTATGAAGTTACTCATTTTAGGCATAACGGCTGGTTTGGCGGGTGCTGGCTACTGGTCTTCGCGTACGACTTTGCCTGAACCGGTTGCCATAAAACTGCAGGGAACTGTTCCTCCGCAAACGTCGCTGGCAGCTACACCACGTGCCCGGTTCACGCCCAGCACCAGAAAAGGCTTTTACAGCCTCGACGTTGTGGATGATTTTACATTGCCTGCTACCAAAATCCTGACATTCTGCGGAGCTGGGCGTAACCTGCATGTGCAACAGGATCGAACGAAAATTTTCCGACGCGGCTTTTCGTCCGTGGATCAGAGCCGGATGGTTCCGAACATTGAAATCTGGAAGGATGGTTTACCGGGTAAAGGCTGGAAAAGCTCCCTCAAACAAAGCCAGCGAGCCTGGATAGTTTACCAGAATCACTTTCGGGACGCTTTTGGGCTTGCCTGGGCGCAGAATAGTGAGAAAGCCAGTGAGACTTTATATCGGGCTATTCCGAACCGTGCCGATGCGTCAGCCCGAGTTAATCGTAATACCCTGTTCCAGGCCTCTTCGGAGTTAAGAGGGGGGTGCCTGAGCTTTGGCGACTGCCCGGAAACAGACTGGAAAAGTACGTTTGGCCTGATTTATCTGGACATTGAAAATGATGGAGCCAGTGTAGCCAACCGTCAGGAACAGGCAAATTTGTATACGTACATGATCAAAACGATCAAGGAGAATTCCAGTGCGCAAACATTGGTTGGCTCCATTGCGCCCGTACTCCATAACAGCGTAGGCTATTCTCGGGCCGAAGACTATAAAGCCGCGCCCGAGTGGCTCTGGACTACCCCTGCCAAACATACAGCCACCAGTCGCCAACGGGGTATGCCCGATGACATTCTGGGTAAATCCTTTGGTGATTATGCCGATTTTCAGATGCCTGGTACGTACTATGTATATCCTGATTTCGACTATTCTACCAATCATACGGGCGATGGCGACCGGCACTGGTTAGCCGCGTTGCTAGGTGAACAGGAAGTCAACATGAAACTATCGCCAAAGAAACGTATTGCCTGGCAATGGCTGTTCAATACCCAGAGCGATCATCCGAACAGTGCCAAAGCAGAGCATGCTGCCCCCCCCGCCGTGGCCGAGGGTATGGGCATTTTTTACTGGTTTACGGGGGCCTACGGGGTGTTATTCTGGGACGATCAGATTGACCTAACTCCCGACCTACCCTCTCCTGCTGATCCAAACCAGAAAGGCCTTGGCAACGACCGGAACTACGCTTGCTATGAGCATTATGTTCACGGCCTATGGCGTTTATTTAAGCACCACGGCGACCTTTTCAATGGCAAAGAGACCTACCTAAACGAAGCGACGGAGTGTTCCTATGATGGTGGCCAAACCTGGTACAAATACAACGCGAATCAGATTAAAACCCACAACGTACCTTTCGTTAGGGCTATTGTCAATGGCGATCAGATTCTGGTAGCCGCTACAAAAGCCTACGCCCGATCAGGCCAAACGAACCAGGTCATGATGCGTTATGTGCAAAATGGCTACAGTTTTTACACGACTATTTCGCTTAAAGGCGACGAAATCTACCTGGGCCGGACTACGATGAAAAAGGGCTGATCAATAAGGTAGACGTTTGTTGTTTCAGATTTCAGGTAGTTCATAAATGCACCAGCGGCCCGATTGAAACCTGAAACAACAAACTATCTTTGCCGCATGAATCTTGGTATTGAAATTGGCGGAACGAAATTGCAATTGGTTACGGGTGATATAACCGGCCAGATTACGCAGCGATTTCGTTTTATGATTGACCCATCTCAGGGCGCAGACGGTATTCTTTCTCAAATTGCAACGACGATTCGGCAACTCCCGGAGCCCCCTCAATCAATTGGCGTTGGCTTTGGTGGACCGGTTAATTGGCAGACCGGGCAGATTGCTACGTCACACCAAATTGCGGGATGGGCAGGCTTTGAGTTGGCCAATTGGCTTCAGGAGCAAATACCAGGAGCTACCGTACGAATTGAGAATGATGCCAACGTTGCGGCTCTTGGAGAAGCTCGGCGAGGTGTTGCAACTGGCTTTAAACGGGTGTTTTACGTTACTCTGGGTAGTGGCGTTGGTGGTGGCATGATCGTAGATAACCAACTCTACCACGGGGCCTTACCTGGCGAAGCTGAAATTGGTCATCTTTGGCTTGTACCACCCGGCGATTCAACACCTGGGCAAACAGTTGAGCAAACAATATCCGGCTGGGCTGTTGATCAGCAGATTCGCGACTTACTCCCGCAACTGCCCGATGATTCGGCGCTGAAACTAGCCGTCCAGCAAGCTCATGCTAATGGGTCTGTTGGCAAAGAAGCTCGTTTTTTGCACCCTGCCTACGAAGCGAGTGATCCCGTTGCGCGCATGCTAATTGAGCAAATTGGCTCGGTAGCTGCCCTGGGACTCTCCCATGTGGTCCATCTATTCCACCCCGATGCCATCGTATTAGGCGGTGGAATTTCACTCATTGGAGAGCCTTTACGCGCAGCAATCCGGCAGGCTTTACCCCGCTTTGTCATGAAATCATTTCAGCCACCACCAATTGTCCTGCTAGCCAAACTCGGCGAAGATGCCGTACCAGTTGGGGCGTTAGAACTAGTGACCACTCCTATTTAATTTATACAATTTGCAATAGCCTTTAGGCCAACTTATAGCGTACTATCCTTGTACCCCAAATTACCTATTACCTAAGTCCATGAACCAAACTTATTTTAAAAATTACCTCGACCAGCAAAAAGCGGCCTACGAAGCCATCCCCATTGATCAGGTAGAACAGTTAATCAATCTTATCAAAAAATGTTGGGAAGATGATCGACAGTTATTCGCCTTTGGCAATGGGGGAAGTGCGTCTAATGTATCGCACTTTATTACCGACCTTGGCAAAAGTGCGTCCGACATCATGGGCAAGCGGTTCCGGTGCACGTCGCTCAACGAAAGTGTTTCGTGGATTACAGCGCTTGGGAATGATTACGCTTACGAAGATATTTTCCTCCGTCAGCTCCAGAACTATGCCCGCCCCGGCGATCTGGTATTGACACTCAGCGTGAGCGGAAATTCCCCCAATGTAGTCAAAGCGGTACAGTGGGCCAATGATAATGGATTAACTACCATTGCCCTTGTTGGTGCTAAACGTGGGCAATTAGCTGATCTCGCCCATGAGTCGATTGTTATTCAGGATGAGCATTATGGCCGAGTTGAAGATGCCCAGATGACCATTTGCCATATGCTGTGTTATGGATTTATTGAAGAAGGCAGAAACGGATAAATCATCTGTTCCCAGAACAACGTTTTATGAATAAGACGCTCCTTTTCGTTATCAATTTGATATTCGCAGCCTTCTCTGGAGCTGCCGTTAGTATGGCTCAATCAGCGTTGTCTCTTACGAATTATACGTACTCGCCAACGCAACTGGTTATTGGTACGATTCAGTCAAAAGAATCAGTGGCCCGATTTACATTGCGAGGCCCAAATGCGGCTCTTTTTAGTGTAAACAAGGATAATCAACTGGCCATAAAATCAGCAGCCACAAAATCCTCAACGCAATGGTATGATCTTATTATTGAAGGTCGGGGCGAAAAGGGTACGCAACGGGATACATTTCGGCTGGTAAACGATCAGTTCATTCGAAATCAGGTTATTGCCCACCGGGGTGCCTGGAAGCAAAGCGGAACCACCGAAAACTCTCTTACCTCTTTAAACAATGCAGTCAAACTGGGTTGTATGGGGAGCGAGTTCGATGTTCACATGTCGTCCGATTCCGTTTTATTTATTCATCATGACCCAACCATTGAGGGGATAGAGATTGAAAAAACACCAGCCAGTGAATTGGCTAAGCTCAAACTTAGTAACGGGGAGGCCTTACCCACACTGGATGCGTACTTGCGGGAAGGCATGAAACAGAATCGCACTCGTCTGATTCTGGAGATCAAAACCTCTAAGCTAGGCCGGTCGATGGCGTTAACGGAACGGGTCGTAGCCATGGTGCATCACTTAAAAGCGCAGGCCTGGGTGGAGTATATTGCCTTTGATTACGACGTCTGCAAGAAAGTTAAAGCCTTGGATCCGGTGGCGAAGGTGTCCTACCTCAATGGAGATAAATCACCGGCTCAATTGGAAGCAGATCGGTTAAACGGTTTTGATTACCATTTTTCTGTTCTGAAAAAGAACGAAGCCTGGCTACAGGATGCTAAACAACGGCATCTGACAACGAATGCCTGGACGGTGAATGATCAGCCAACCCTTCAGTGGTTTCTGGATCAACATGTGGATTACATTACAACTAATGAACCAGAGTTGCTCCTGAAGTTAGTAAGTAGGTAGTTATTGAGTTACTGGTTATACATAGCTTTTAGAATAACCAGTAACTCAATAACCTATAACCAAATCAGGAATATCGGTCATTCCGCCAGGGATAAGCTGTACTTGAATAGCCCCGCTCCTCCCAGAAGCCTAGCTGATTTTTATCAAGAAATTCAATTCGTTTAATCCACTTGGACCCCTTCCAGGCGTATAGTTGGGGCGTTATCATACGAAGTGGTCCACCGTGTTCTAGCGGTAACGGCTGACCATCGGCGGTATGGACCAATAACACATCAGGCTTGAGAGCCTCTTCAAGCGACACATTCGTTGAATAGCCATCATAGCCATAACACATAATGTGCGTTGCTGAACCTTTTGGATCAACCAAAGCAGCCAGGTCCATAAATCGAACGCCTACCCAGGGGATATTCAGCCGAGACCAGGTGGTAACACAATGAAAATCACTAGTATCCTCTACCTGCGGTAACCCCATCAAATCTTCCCACTTGAGTCGGACAGGGTGGTTTACAGCTCCATCAATATTGAGCTGCCATTTGTCGAGTGGAATATTCGGCTGGTAGCCTAAGTCCAGAACGGGCCATTTAGTCGTCACTGTCTGCCCGACCGGTACAGTTGGCATACCATGGCGATTTGCGGGACCAGACCCCCGCGGCTTTTCGTCGGTAAGAGAAGGCGTCTGAGCCATTTTGCCCTCAAACCGGCGTTTGAGTTTCATCCGGGCTTCAATAATTCGATCGGTTTTTTCGTTCGCATCCATACCTTTATAAGCCAAATCCGTCAAAAAAAGTTATTACGTTTATCCAACATTTTTATCAGTAGTAACCAACTGCCCGTACGGTATTATCTGAATTAAACGACTAGGCAACACGCACATAACTTCCCAGCAGTTTTACCTCGGCGGAGTGGTGATTCAGAATTTCCTGCAAATCAGGATCGCTGGCATGGCCCTCACATTCGAGCAAAAACCAGTAGCGGAACGTGGCTCCATCGCGCAGTGGTCGGCTTTCAATTTTTGTCAGGTTGATCCGTCGGGCGTTAAATTCCTGAAGAAACTCGGCCAGTACCCCCGGCGATTCGGTATTGGGCAAACGGGCAATAAGCGTGGTTTTGTCGTGGCCGCTGGGTTGATTCACAAAGTCTTTCGCCAAAATCAGGAAACGAGTTCGGTTTAGATCGCTGTCTTCAATATTATCGAACAAAACCGGCACATCGAACAACTTGGCCGCAATACTGGAACACAATGCTGCCGCATTCGGGTTTTGGGACGCCATCTTAGCCGCTTTTGAGGTCGATTCGACCGGAACGAACTCAGCCTTGAACCCATCGAATGAATCGTGTAAGAACCGACTGCACTGCCGGAAAGCAATGTCTTTAGAATAAACGTGTGTGATATCGGCTAGATTTTCAGCCTTGGTTGCAAAAGTAAAATGCACCGGAATTTCAGCCTCAGCCGCAATGCTCAGGTTCTTTTCGAGCAACAGGTCGATAGCTTCACTAACAACACCTTCCTGATTATTTTCAATAGGCACGACGCCAAATCGAACCCGCCCCGTTTCGACGCTCTCGAATACGGATCGAATCGTTGGCAACGCCATATAGGTGCTCAAAGCTCCAAAACGGCTTTCGGCGGCCTGATGCGTAAAACTGCCTTCGGGTCCCAGATAGGCCACGCGTTCGGGCAGTTCCAGATTGCGGGACACGGCAAAGATTTCCAGGAAGATGGCCTCAATTGCCGGACGGTTCAACAAACCATTATTCTGCTCATGAAGCCGATCAATGATTTGCTTTTCGCGCTCGGGACGATAGATAACGGCATTGGTTGAACGCTTTAGTTCACCCACCTGGCGCACCAGTTCCATGCGCTGATTCAGCAATGTCAGTAATTGATCGTCGAGGGCGTCAATGTTATTACGGAGAGAGTCAAGAGTCATTAAAAAAGCCGGTAAGTCAATAAGTCAGTCAGTCGGGCAGTACACTACATCATGCCGACTCACAAACTTACCACTTACCGACTTACCGACTTACTGACTCACTAAATTTTCTACACCAACGCGACTTCGTCTACATCTTTTTCGATACGTAGATTGTCAATAATAAACCGTTGGCGGTCGGGCGTGTTCTTGCCCATATAATAGCTAAGTAATTTGGGAACAGAGGTTTCCTTCTCCATAATTACGGGTTCAAGACGCATATTTTCACCAATGAACAGGCCAAATTCATCCGGCGAAATTTCTCCTAATCCTTTGAATCGGGTGATTTCTACCTTTTTGCCGCTTTTTATTAATTTATCCGTAGCCTTCTGCTTTTCGTCTTCCGAATAACAGTAGGTTGTTTCTTTATGGTTTTTCGGATTCCGAACCCGGAATAGGGGCGTTTCAAGAATATAGAGGTGGCCGTTACGCACCAGATCGGGGAAAAACTGAAGAAAAAACGTCAGCATCAACAAACGGATGTGCATGCCATCGACATCAGCATCGGTAGCAATCACAATTCGATTGTAACGAAGCCCGTCCAGTCCTTCTTCGATATCCAGGGCATGTTGAAGCAAGTTAAATTCCTCGTTTTCATACACCACTTTTTTGGTCAGTCCGAAGCAATTCAACGGTTTACCTCGCAAACTGAACACGGCCTGCGACTGCACATTGCGCGATTTGGTAATAGAGCCACTGGCCGAATCTCCCTCCGTAATAAACAATGTAGACTGGTACCGATCGTCGGCTTTCAGGTCGGGCAGGTGGTTACGGCAATCGCGTAATTTTTTATTGTGAAGGCTTGCTTTTTTGGCACGATCATTGGCCAATTTTTTGATACCGGCGAGTTCTTTGCGCTCCCGCTCCGACTGTTCGATTCGCTTTTTAAGGGCATCACGTACGGCGGGGTTAATGTGCAGGTAATTATCCAGGCGTTCTTTAACAAAATCCTTTACGAACGAGCTTACCGATTGGGCATTTTGCTCGGGCGACATGTTTTGTGAGCCAAGCTTTGTTTTTGTCTGTGACTCAAAAACAGGCTCCTGAACCCGGATACTAACAGCTGCGATGATTGAGGACCGAATATCCGATACCTCATAATTTTTGTCGAAGTGACGACGAACTGTTTCAACGACAGCCTCTTTAAGTGCGTTCAGATGTGTGCCGCCCTGCGTTGTGTATTGACCATTCACAAATGAGTAATATTCTTCTCCGTACTGATTGCCGTGGGTCATGGCAATTTCGAGATCGTTCCCTTTCAGGTGAATGATAGGGTATCGAAGAGAATCTTCATCTTTCTTGGTCTTGTCACGAAGCAGATCCAGCAGCCCGTTCTGCGAAATATATTTTTGCTTGTTAAAGGCAATGGTCAGGCCAGCATTCAGATAGCAGTAGTTCCAGATCATATTCTCCAGAAACTGCGGAATGAAATGAAAATTCTTAAATACGGTATCGTCGGGCTCGAAGCAGATCAGTGTACCATTTCGTTCAGTGGTGGTATCTTCACCCTTTTGCTTGAGTTCGCCCCGCTCAAATTCGGCCCAGACGGTGCGGCCTTCACGGAACGATTGCACGCGAAAATAGGTGGACAATGCGTTTACAGCTTTTGTACCCACGCCATTAAGGCCCACCGACTTCTGAAACGCTCCCGAGTCGTATTTACCACCCGTGTTTATTTTCGAAACGACTTCAACAACCTTTCCCAGTGGAATACCCCGGCCATAGTCGCGCACCTCTACCCGATGGTCCGTGACACGAACGTCAATGGTCTTGCCAAAGCCCATTACGTGTTCGTCGATGCAGTTGTCAATGGTTTCTTTAATAAGCACATAGATGCCATCATCGGCAGCCGATCCATCGCCAAGTTTGCCGATGTACATGCCTGGTCTCAGGCGAATGTGCTCGCGCCAATCCAGCGAGCGGATACTGTCTTCGTTGTATTGAACTGACTGATTCAGCAATTCTGCCATAGAGAGTTGTAAACTAATAAACTAAAGTAAGCAGCTGTGTAGTGTATCTACTCAAAAGTGAACATCGGAAAAATCATACCCAGTCTATCAAGGGTATAAAAGTTACCGTTGAAGAGGAAACTATTTATAATCCAACAAAAGTTCGCTTACTTTGCCGACTGAACTGTCCTATGTACTACGTAACCTATCTGTTCGTTAGATACAGGCTCCGTCTTCATCGTTCGCGAGTTGTTCGACATCTTAAAAATATGCAAAAATCAGGAAATATGCACGTCTTGCCGCTAATTTTTTTTCATTTTGTGGCAACCCGTTTACAACGTTACTTTCGTTTTGGTTTAACCGTTCTTCTGATCATCCTGGTTAGGGTAACAACGCAGGCGCAAATTGCTCCATCATCTGGTGTTGGACCGGCTCCGGCTTCAGGTTTGCCCAGTAGCTCACCGTCGTCACCTGCCAAAGGACAAGCTCTACCACAAGGAGTTAATATAAATAACCTGCCTGCTGGCGTTCAGCAACAGATTAACCAACGAAATGGTCAGGGGGCTACCAATGGCCGTACCGCCACCCCTGGTACGAATCAATCGCCAACCGGAAATGACTTTTCGCAGAAAGTAGATTCGACACAACAAGGGCTAACCGATAAGGAAATCGCTGCCGAAAGCGTTAGGCGGGCGCGAAACCGAGAGTTGACAGAAAGACGGGAGAAATTGTTTGGCTATTCGCTTTTCAATGACCCGGCCATGGCTACCACCTTCCAACCCAATATGAGCATGGCGACACCCCGTAATTATATTGTGGGGCCGGGCGATGAACTGAATATTCAGATGTATGGCTATTCGGTAGGCGATTTTTCTCAGAAAGTATCGCCGGAAGGGTACGTTTATATCGCAGGACAGTCAGGTATTGGGCCCATTTTTGTATCAGGCTTGAGTGTCGACAAAGCGAAAGAGCGTTTAATAAGCCGAATGTCGACCAAATTTGTTGGTCTTCGTAACTCGTCCTATGGTGCGCAGAATACCTTTCTGGAAGTCTCGCTTGGTAATATTCGCAGTATCCGGGTAACGGTAACGGGCGATGCAGTGCGACCCGGTACTTATACAATGTCTGGACTATCGACAGTTATGAACGCCATTTATCAGGCAGGTGGTCCTAACGATATTGGATCGTTTCGTAGAGTACAGCTCATTCGTAACAACAAAGTGGTTGCAACCCTTGACCTGTATGATTACTTGTTAAACGGAATTCAACGGAACGATTTGCGGTTACAGGATAATGACAATATTCGGTTCACTACATACATTGAACGAGTTGAAATTAACGGAGCAGTTAAGCGATCGAATATTTTTGAAATGCTACAGGGCGAAACCATGGAGCGACTCCTGTTCTATGCCGGGGACTTCACATCTAACGCCTATAAAAACCGAATTCAGTTAACACGGATTACAGACCGGGAGTTAAAAGTCATGGACGTGACCGTTCCTGAATTCAAGACGTTTGTGATGCGGGATGGCGATGTAGTTACCATAGAACGGTTGCTGAATCGTTTTGAAAACAAATTAACCATCGAAGGAGCCGTTTATCGGCCCGGCGAGTATTCTCTGGATAACAACAAGACGCTCAAACAATTGATTGCCTCTGCCGAAGGCCTGAAAGGCGATGCATTTACGGGTCGTATTACCATCAGCCGTACCCGCGAAGACCTTGCCATGGAAAACCTTTCCATCAATTTGGCCAATATTATGGCAGGTACTGAACCCGACATCCCGTTACAACGCGAAGATCAGGTCATTATTCCGTCGCGCTTCCAACTAGCTCAGGCGGCAACTATCTCGGTGACGGGCGAAGTAAATAGCATAGACACGGATATGCCGTATATGGCCAATATGACCCTGAATGATGCTCTCGTACGGACGGGTGGCCTCAAGGAGTCGGCTGCGGCATCGCTGGTGGAAGTCATCCGTCGCAAAAAGGATGTTGATCCCCGTTCACCTTCGGCTCAGATTGCCGAGATTTTCCGTTTCAACGTCAACCGTGATTTATCTATCAATTCAGATGCGAACAAAACGTTCACGCTGGAGCCCTTCGATCAGATTATTGTCCGCCGGTCACCTAATTACTCGGTTCAAACGTATGCAACGGTAGCCGGTGAAGTTATTCTGCCGGGTTCGTATGCGATTATTAGTAAAGACCAGAAAATTTCCGATCTGGTCAATCAGGCAGGTGGTCTTACTCCTCAGGCTTATGTCGAAGGGGCCACGCTGGTTCGGCCAGTGAGGCTAAGTGCAGAAGAATTACGACGCAAGCAACGTTCTATTGAAGAAGTTGCCGATAATGCAACGAAATCTGCGGTTGTTACTGAGACTGTTTCGCCGAACTCCGTTGAGTCAATTGACATTAACCTGAAAAAGATTCTGGCTAAGCCGGGCTCAACAGAAGATATTCTGGTTCAGGAAGGCGATACCTTGCGGATACCCAAACTACTTGAAACGGTTCGTATTCAGGGCGAAGTCCAATTACCTAAAACGGTTAAATTCCGAAGTGGGCAGACCTTCCAGGATTACATTTCCGAAACGGGCGGCTTCACTACCAAATCGCAACGTCGGCGATCGTTTATCGTATATGCCAATGGCTCTGTTGACAGAACGCGCAAGTTTATGTTCTTTAATGTATATCCGCGCGTTGAGCCTGGGGCTGAAATCATTGTTCCCAGAAGGACCACTAACCCGCTTACTGCCCAACAAGTGTTAACATCAACCGTTGGTATTGCGGGTTCCTTGTTAACCCTTATTACCACGGTCTTATTGATTACTCGTATTCCCTAAGCAGGCCTTTTCAGTCTATGGCATCACCTAATTTAACGGACTCAAACAACCCCAGTCCTTTGGCACCGGCACGGTCATTACCTCCCGACCAGATTTCGCCAAAAGCTGTTGTATTACGCCTATTTCAGGTTAAGAATGTATTTCGGCGTAACTGGAAGCTATTAGTCGTCTTAGTAGCTCTGGGTGCTGCTATTGGGTTTATCTATGACTTCATGCATAAGAAGCGGACCACTTATACTGGTTCGATTATGTTCAATCTGGGCGGGGGTTCATCGGGTAACGGCTTTGGCGAACTTGGTCAACTTGCCGGTGCTTTCGGCCTAAGTTCGGGGGCTCCCGATGCGAATATCTTCGTTGGGGATAACTTTTTAATTTATGCGCAATCACGACCCGTTGTTGAAAAAACACTGATGCAGCATGATACCATTCGTGGAAAAGACACCCTGCTCGTCAATTATTACATCCGTCACAGTGGTATTCGCGATAAAGAATGGGAGGAAAACGACTCGCTGCGTGCGTTTTACTTCAAGCAGGCCAAAAAGCCAAACGAGTATACCAAACTGGAGCAGTTGGCGATGGCCGATATTTACTCGCGTATTAAAGGGGAGATTGCCATCAAACAACCGGAGCGCAAATCGTCGTTTATGGAGCTGAGTTGCTTTATGGAAGATGAGTTACTCACAGCCACCTTCCTGAGCAGGCATCTCAAAACGATTGAAGAAGATTATCAGCGCAAGCAAACCAAAAAAACCCGCGAAATGTATGACCTGCTTAATTCACGGGCCGATTCTATTTCCAGAATCCTAAATGGCACTGAGAGTCAGTTGGCGCAGTATATGGATCAGAACCAGCAGGTAGTTGTGGCAGCGGCTCGTATCAAGGAAAACAAACTGACACGGAACTCAACCTTTCTCACTTCCTTGTATTATCAGGCCTTGCAACAAGCCGATAACATGCGTTTATCATTGATTCGGGAGACCCCCCTCTTTACAATTATTGAGCCGGTTACGCTGCCCCTATACCGGGAAGTACTAGGAACGCAAGGCCTACAGATTGGCACCGTACTTTCGTTTGTAGTAGCGATCATTGTCATTTTCATACGAGAGACGTATCGCACCATTATGAGGGAAGAGTGACGTTGTTAATGAACTGACCAGCCAACCGATTCTGTTACCAACCTTTTAACTGATTTTGAAAACCCACGAAGTAATTATTCAGCCTGGTCGCTCGGAGCGGCATTACTGGCGAGACCTATGGCGCAACCGGGAATTGATGTACATCCTGTCCATGCGCGATGTGTCCGTTCGTTATAAGCAAACAGCTCTCGGCACAGCCTGGGGACTTATTCGGCCTCTGACAACCATGCTGATTATGGTGTTTGTTTTCAGTAAGATTGCCAAGCTACCCGCCGATCCGGGTGTTCCTTACCCCCTTATGGTATTGGGAGGAATTACGGTCTGGACTTTTTTCTCAACCGCTTTTACTCAAATCAGCAATAGCGTAACCCTGAACTCCAACCTGGTCACGAAGGTCTATTTCCCAAGGCTCATTATGCCCATCAGCTCAATAGCCGTTAGCTTTGTCGACTTTCTGGTTTCTCTGGGTCTGTTCATCCTGCTATCCATCTGGTATCGGTTTATTCCCGACTGGCATTTAATTTTATTGCCTGCCTTTATTCTGTTGGCTTTACTAGCCTCCTTTGCTTTTGGATTATTCTTTGCGGCTGTCAATGTTAAATTCAGGGATATAGGCCAACTTATTCCATTTATTGTTCAGGTTGGTTTTTACGTTTGCCCAATTGCCTATAGCAGTCGGCTTGTGGCCGATAAAGCGAACGAGTGGTGGGCCCCGTTTTATTGGTTCAATCCAATGGTAGGCATCATTGACGGTTTCCGCTGGTCATTACTCGGCGAAAAAGCGTACTTTAATCCTCAGAGTTTACTCTTATCCGTTAGCATAGTGGCCGTGTGTTTAGCCCTGTCGCTGTACTTTTTTCGGAAACGAGAGAATACCTTTGTAGATGATATATAAGAATTACGAATTTCGAGTTACGATGTACGATTTTAGTACTGGTTAATTCGTAACTCGTAACTCACACATCGTAAATCATTATGTCTGTTATCACTGTCGAAAATATAAGTAAGCAATACATCATTGACCATCAGAAGGGCAAGGGTACCAACACGTTGCGCGATGTTCTGACGGAGAATTTCCGGTCGATGTTTGGCAAAAAAACAAAGAATGCCATTACGCACGAGGAGTTCTGGGCGTTACGTGATGTGAATTTTTCGATTGAACAGGGCGACCGGGTGGGTCTCGTTGGACATAATGGTGCCGGTAAATCAACGATGCTCAAAATTCTGAGCAAGATTATTCAACCTACTACAGGCACCGTACGTATTCGGGGTCGGGTAGCCAGTTTACTCGAAGTAGGTACAGGTTTCCACCCAGAACTGACAGGTCGGGAAAATATCTTTCTGAACGGTTCATTGCTGGGCATGAGCCGTAGCGAGATCAAGCGGCAGTTCGACGAGATTGTGGCGTTCGCTGGTGTTGAAAAATTCCTGGATACGCCCGTCAAACGGTATTCATCAGGAATGTACGTTCGGCTGGGCTTTGCGATATCCGCCCACCTGGATCCTGAGATCATGATCGTTGATGAAGTACTGGCGGTAGGTGATGCGGAGTTCCAGAAAAAAAGCCTTGGCAAAATGCGGGATAACTCTGCAAGTGGCCGAACCGTCATCTTTGTTAGTCATAACCTGACTGCCGTTCAGGCACTCTGCAATAAGACATTTTATTTTGAAAAAGGTCGTTTGATCGAGCAGGGAGAAACCAATCAGGTTATCGCTTCGTATCTGAGTAAAGTTTCCAAAACCCGCTTGCTCCGCCAGTGGGATACGCCCGAAGAAGCACCGGGCAATGATCTGGTGCGTGTTCGTCGGATGGAGTTGATCCCCGACTATCTGGATCAACTAACCCACATCGATGTTCGAACCTCCATGACGTTCCAGTTCGAATTCTGGAATCAGATGGATCATGCGAACCTGAATTTAAGCCTGCACCTCAATTCACTTACGGGTGAATGTATCTTTAACATCGGCACACAATCTCAGCCTTATGGAAAAGGATTGATTGCTGCAGAATGTACCATTCCAGGCTATTTCCTCAACGATGGTTCCTATACCATTTCAATAATGATCGTTAAGGATACCGTTACACCGCTCTATGTTATGGAAGAAGGCATTACCTTTGACGTAGAAGATTACCGCGAAGGAATCGCCTGGTACGGAAAATGGCCGGGCTATGTTCGTCCGCAGTTTCCTTTTCATATAAAAATGCTGGACCCCGTTGTCAGTGAATAGCAAACCGGTATCAGCTACCAGTCTATAGTTGGTAACTGACGACTCATTCCTATCGACTGATAGCTATTCTCCGATAACTAATCTAATGATTAACGTAACCAAATCATATTTACCAGACCTTGAGGAGTATGTTACCCTGCTGAAAGGTGTCTGGGAGCGCGTTCACCTGACAAATGATGGGCCCTTATTGCGCGACTTAGAAGGGCAACTTAAAGAATATCTGGGCGTTAAACACCTGAAATTCTGTACGAATGGTACCATTGTTCTCCAGATGGCACTCAAGGTGCTGGATATTAAAAAAGAGGTAATTACCACTCCGTTTTCCTATGTAGCTACGACCAATGCGCTGCTTTGGGAAGGATGTACCCCCATTTTCGCCGACATTCGCCCGGGCGATTTTAACATTGACCCCAACAAAATCGAATCGCTGATTACCGAAAATACGGAGGCTATTATGGCTACACACGTATACGGAAATGCCTGTCAGATCGAACAGATTGAAGCGATTGCTCAGAAACATAATTTAAAGGTTATCTACGATGCAGCCCATACCTTCGGAGCTACCTATAAAGGAAGTTCGATCCTAAGCTACGGCGACATCAGTACCTGCAGTTTTCACGCCACTAAAGTATTTCATACCGTTGAGGGTGGCTGTATTGTCACCAACGACGATGCCATTGCCGAGAAACTGCACCATTATCGCTCGTTCGGCCATAAAAATGACACCTATTACGGGTTGGGGATCAATGCCAAAAACTCGGAGTTGCATGCAGCGATGGGTTTGTGTGTATTACCTAAAGTTCCTGATCTGATTGCAGCACGGAAACAGCGATTTGGTTTTTACGACAGTCGACTTGATTTCTCCCGGATTACCCGCCCCACCCTAACACCCGGTATGGTCTATAACTACGCCTATTATCCGGTGGTATTCGATTCGGAGGAGACCTTACTGCGCGTTATGGAGACGCTAGTTGCACAAAATATTGTACCTCGGCGCTATTTCTATCCTTCATTGAACACGCTGCCTTTTGCTCTTATTTCCGGAACAGCGCAGCCTTGCCCAATCTCAGAAGACATAGCACTTCGGGTACTGTGCTTACCTATGTATCCCGATCTGGCCGAAGCAGATATTGACCGGATTGCCTCGCTAGTTAATGAAGCTGTGGTGGCTGTTAGCGAAAACGCATAGCGGTATATTGTTTATTATGACCCTATTTTATCTTCTTTCACTCATTCTGTTTGTCGTTTATACCGGTCAGCTATCGACGCGTATCTGCCGTCGATCACTAACCGAGTGGTGGTTAACAACGTTTCTACTGGGAGCAGGAAGTGTTATTCTGACGGGCTTTGTGCTATCGGCACTTTATCTGACAGCGAATGCGCCCGTATGGGCAGGTTCTGTTTTCATTACAGCTACGGTCATCGGTGGGATACTTAGTCGGCTGGGAAAGCAGGAACGGTTTTCGGTTATTCCCCTTATCCGGGAGCGTTGGCAAACGGGTAGAGACTGGTTCAGCGGCTTATCAGGCTATGCCCGGTTTATTTTCTCAATCCTATTTGGTACACTGGTAATTGTTGGTGTCACGAATGTACTTCTGGTGCTGTTCACCGTTCCGAATGAATGGGATAGCATGACGGGCCACTTAAACCGGGTCATGCAGTACGTTCAACGAGGAACCATGCGCCATTTTGGCGGTACCAACTGGAACATCGACACCTATCCGAAAAGTGTTTGTACGCTCCAGATCTATTCGTTTCTGATGACCGGCCATTTCGAAAATGGTTTCAAGTTCATTCATCACCTGAGTTACTGGACAGCCATCGTTGCCGTATTTGGCATTGTGCAGCGTATTGGACAGAGCAGATTATCGGCTAGTTTTTTTTGTGCATTAGCCTATGCGCTCCTGCCCGACTTCCTGATGCAGTCGATCACAACCGAAACGGATATTGTGCTGACGGCTTACCTGAGTGTACTGTTGTATATGCTGTTTAGCTACCGAAACACGGGGACTCAGCCAGATAGCCGTTATCTCTATCTGGCGGGGATAGCCTTTGGTATAGCCTTCGGGCATAAGATTACGTTTGCGTTACTTCTCCCTTCGGTGTTTGTTATCATGATTTACACCGTTTTCCTATCGCCATCCTGGGCTATAACCTTTGAGCGCACCTGGCGACTGGCAGCAGCGATCTTTGTAGGTGTCTGCTTATGGACACTTCCAACGGGTTATCTGAAGAATATCGAAGTGTTTGGCCATCCCATTGGGCCGCCAACGGCGCTTAAGCATCAGTCGGTTGAGCGAGCAGGACCACTGTCAAATCTGCTGGAGCAGGGGAGTCGGAACCTGATTCGTTATGGTTACGATCATGCCAATTTAGATGGCATCCGGAACCTGGCAATTGGGGCTAAAATTAATCATGCCATGCGCCAGCCCATTGTGGTGCTGGAAGATAAACTACATATGCGTCTGGATGAAGAGACAGACTTTTCGATCCAACCCTTCGCCTTCGACCGGAAGTTTGTCTTCTACAATGCCAATCCGTATTGGGGTATCTTTGGATTTGGCCTCATATTCCCTCTGCTTATACTCGTATTGATTGGTTATGTGCGGTCAACACCGCACACCTATCTGGGATTCGCGTTATTGCTTCACTTTGCAGCCCTCTCCTACTCAGCTCCCTACGATCCATTTAAAGGTCGTTATTTCATCGAAACAGGTCTGTTCGGAATCACATTTCTGGCGCTCGTGTTTCTGCACCCGCGCACAACGGTGGATCACCCTGGCCGACTAATCTGGAAAGGGTACGTTGGGTTCGTGACGATCCTAGGCTGTCTATCAGCTGTATTATGTATATTCTTAAATACCAGAGCCTTACCGTTTGGCTGGACTGCGCCTGATGGAAAAGTATTTCCTTCAGCGTTTCATTCAGATCGGATTCAGCAAATGACGCTTGGACGCCCGGACATCTATATTCCCTACAAACGGTTCGACGAATTAGTACCTGATACGGCAACGGTTGCTCTGGCTACCATCAACGACGACTACGAGTACCCACTATATGGACCAAAGCTTTCCCGGCGGCTCATTGCGATTCACCCATTTGAGCAACCCCTAAGGCCTATACCATCGAATGCTGGTTATCTCTTTTTCGACAAAAGTGTAATCAGTCCACAACCTGGCGATTTGCGTTTAGGCACCGACACTACCATGCGGGCAGCCGTAATTGTGCCAGGAGAAGATTATTATTTAAGAAAACTACATTGATTTATGCTTTACGATCGGGGTTGCCCGGGCGGTACGATTTTCTGTAGTCCGCACATCGTAAATTGTAAATCGTAAATCGTAAACACAATGACCCTTGCCATCATGCAGCCCTATTTTCTGCCCTACATTGGCTACATGCAGCTTATGAATGCCGTTGACACGTTTGTTCTATACGACGATGTGGCGTTCATTAATCGAGGCTGGGTGAATCGGAATCGGCTGCTTATTAATGGTCAGGAGCATCTTTTCACCGTACCCCTTAAAGATGCGAGCCAGAATAAGCGAATTAATGAGGTTCATCTGGCCGATGATCCTAAGTGGCGTAGTAAACTGTTAAAAACAATTGAGCAGGGATACCGCAAAGCCCCCTGTTATCAAACGGTTATGCCGATAACCGAAAAAATCATCAATTTTACGACTGATTCAATTGCCGACCTGATCTATTTTAGCCTTGTTGAGCTAAGTCAGTATATGGGTATTACAACCCGACTTGTCCAATCGTCAACGATTTATGCCAATGGAGAGTTGAAAGCACAGGAGCGGATTTTGGACATCTGTCGACAGGAAAACGCGCAACGGTATATTAATCCAATTGGTGGCATTGAGCTGTACGACAAACCAACCTTTGCTCAGGCAGGCATCGAACTGAATTTTATAAAATCAACGAAGGTCGACTATACCCAGTTTAACCGGGGCGACGGTCGCAACGAGTTCGTTCCCTGGTTGTCAATTATCGATATATTGATGTTCAACGACATCGCCACAGTCAGGACGATGCTGGATGCATATGAGTTAGTGTAGTATTAGGAGTGAGGAGTGAGGAGCGAGGAGTGTAGACATATAGACATGTCAGTAACTCCTCACTCCTCGCTCCTCACTCCTCACTCCTTATCAAAACATGGCAAAGGTTATTATTTTCGGGGTAATGGATACGGCCGAGCTGGCTCATTTCTATCTCAAACACGATTCCGAGCATGAGGTGGTGGCCTTCACCGTCAGCCGCGAGTACATGAATGGCACCGAGTTTCAAGGCTTGCCACTGGTAGCGTTTGAAGAGGTAGAAACACTGTTTTCACCGCAGGAATACAAATTTTTCGCACCAATGACGGGCCGGAACATGAACCGGAACCGCGAGCGGATTTACCTCGAAGCTAAAGCCAAGGGCTACGAGTTCATCTCGTATATCAGCTCCAAAGCAACTCTCTTTGGCAACCAGATTGGTGAAAACTGCTTTATTCTGGAAGACAACACCATTCAGCCTTTCACCACCATCGGTAACAATGTTGTTCTTTGGAGCGGTAACCACATTGGCCATCATGGTCAGATCAAAGACCACGTTTTCTTTACGTCGCATGTGGTGATGTCGGGGCATTGTGTCATTGAACCTTACTGCTTCTTTGGTGTCAACAGCACCATTCGCGACTACCTACATGTTGCTACTGGTACGTTATTAGCTATGGCATCTGCCATCTATAAAGACACCGAAGAGTGGGGTATGTATTTGGGTAACCCGGCAAAAAAACTACCTAAACCAAGTTACGAAGCCTATTAAATTTGTCATCTTTAGTCATCCATTGTCATTGCGTGGCTGCTCAGGCAGTTGTTCTTTGTCACCACAAACGGTTGAATGACTAGGCATGACAAAGAATGACTACGAATGACCATTTTGTTAATTGGCCACGATGCCAACCGTGCCGGAGCGCCACTTGTATTGCTGAACCTAATGCGTTTGCTAAAGGCTGAAGGCATACAAATGCGCTTATTATTGGGCGAAGGGGGCCCAATTCTGGCTGATTATCAAGCTATTTGCCCAGTCACTATTGCATCCGCACCCAATCAGTATGTAGTGGGCGCATTGGCAGATAAAGTGCTTGGAAAACTAGGCTTGTGGCAGCAGTTTTATGATCGGCAGGTAAAGGCTCGGCAGCAGGAAATCCGGGCTGAACTTGGGCTCGATTCCGTTGATTTAGTACTGGTTAACACAGTTGCCGGTAGTCACTGGTTTACACAATTAGCCATTCCAGATAAAACTCCAGTAGTAACGTTCGTACACGAACTGGCTATGTCGGTCCGAATTTATTCGCAACCTGACGAGCTGGCTTATCTCTTGAATCGTACCACCCATTTGCTGGCCGTATCGAAAGCAACAGCACGGTATTATGAGCAACAGCATGGTTTCGACCCTGCCCGCATCACGCTTTATACACTTATTGACACGCCAACGCTGGAGCAAAAGGTCCAACAGGCACGTGAGCAACCAAGCCTATATGCCTCCCTGGGTTTACCTACAAATGCATTGATTGTAGGCGGTTGTGGAAATGCAGAGTGGCGAAAAGGCAATGACCTATTTATTACGCTGGCCCGTCAGGTAATTGGCCGGACCAAATCAGAAAACCCAACCTTAACTCAACCCATTCATTTTGTTTGGGTGGGTATGCCAGCGGGTACGCTGCATGACGATTTATTGCTGGACATTCAAAAAGCTGGCCTGGCTCATCAGGTTCATTTGATTCCACCCACGCCTGAGGTGCTGCGTTATATGAGCCGATTTGACGTGTTCGTCCTCTGCTCTCGGGAAGACCCTTATCCCTTAGTTGTGTTTGAAGCTGGTTTGAGTGAGATCCCTGTTGTTTGTTTTGAAGGCGCTGGTGGATCCCCGGAACTCGTTGAAACAGATGGCGGATTTGTGGTACCCTATCTGGATCTGGACGCTATGAGTAATCGGATTCTCGAGTTACTCGACCAGCCCCAACTCCGAAAAAGAATGGGCCGTCGGCTCAGTCAAAAGATTCTGGAACGCCATCCAGCTCAGCAAAGTGTCGAAACTCTCGTAACTTTGTTTACCCAATTGACTGCCTGAATACCAATGCGACCTTCCGGCTATATGCCCCAATTAGACGCACTACGAACAGTTGCCGTTCTATTAGTCATCGTTTTCCACTGGTTTCCAACAGGTGAAGGCATTAATCGCTTACCTAACGGAACCATTGGCGTATTAATCTTTTTTGTGCTTAGCGGCTTTCTGATCACTCAGATTCTCCTGAAGAACCGAAACGCAATTCACGCAGGCCAAACAACCCCAGGTCATGTATACCGTAATTTTTTAATTCGACGTGCCCTGCGAATCTATCCATTGTACTACCTCACCATCACGTTTGTGTTCATCCTATTACCGAAATTCTCGGATATCGACGAACATCCTCTATACTATTATTTTTACGGCTCTAATATCCTCCTCCAACGGACAGGAAACTGGGCTGACATCCTCTCTCCTTTCTGGACGCTGGCTGTTGAGGAACAACTCTATCTTATCTGGCCATGGGTCGTGCTGGTAACCCCGAAAAATGCCTTCCACTGGATTTTAGGTCTCATGATTGGGAGTGGCGTTGCCTTTCGAGCTTTTGCATATGTCCAGGGAAATCTCGACGGCGTTCTTACACCCGCCTGCCTCGATTCATTTGGTATGGGAGCGCTCTGGGCTTATGTTACAATTGACCAGTCTACTTTGATCCCGTCTTTTTTGAAAAAAATGTCTATAGCAAGTCTATTGGCATTAGGCACCTTTTTCGCTCTACTTTTCCTACCAACCACCCATTTCGTAGTCGTTCTTTTGCAGCGCTTCACCATTTCAATACTAGCTTTATTCGCTATTTCCCGGGCCAGTATTGGTGTTGGCGGCTGGATAGGTCAAGTGCTTAACAATAAAGCCCTTCAGTATTTTGGACGGATCAGTTATGGCATTTACGTCTTTCATATGCTCGTGCCTAGCTTTGGTGTTGAACTGGTGGTGACAGCGTTCCATCGCTTTGGCGTTTCACTAACGCTCGGCTACTGGACCCATCGGCTGCTTAGCCTGGTTATACTACTAACTTCGGCCTCATTGTCCTGGTATATTTTTGAAAAACCATTGAACAACTTAAAACGATACGTACCCTACAAGCTAGTTAGTCAGCCGATAAGTCGGTGAATCAGTGTTGTATAACTGAATTACTAACCAACTCCCCGATTGATTTATGACGCTTGCATTCACCATCTGTTCAATAAATTACCTCGCCCAGGCCCGAACCCTGGGTGATTCGCTTCGGCAGACCAACCCCAGCTATCAGTATATAATTGGCTTGGTCGATAAGTTGAGCGACGCCAATTTGCCCGCTGAATTGATACCCGCCTATCCAATGATTGAAGTGGATAAGATTGGGATTCCGGACTTCGCGGCCATGTGCGACCGCTACGATATTACGGAATTGAATACGGCCGTTAAGCCATTTTTCATCGACTACTTTTACCAGTCCTATCCTGAAGCCACCGAGGTCATTTATTTTGACCCTGATATTATTGTTTTTCAGCCATTGGAGGAACTGAACGAAGCCCTTACAACCTATAGCTTAGTTCTGACTCCCCATACATGTTCACCCACGCCAGACTGGGAGCGCCCAAACGAGCAACACCACCTGAACACAGGAATTTTCAACCTTGGCTTTATCGGCTTACGGAACGATGCCACAGCACGTAAGTTTGTAAACTGGTGGAAAGATCGGCTGGTGTATGAATGCCGAATTGATTTGTGTGAAGGCCTGTTTGTGGATCAGCATTGGGTAAATTTTGCCCCAGTTTATTTCGATAACGTTCTGATCGATCATCATTTAGGATATAACGTGGCTTACTGGAATCTGCACGAACGCTACTTCTCAAAAAACGAAGCTGGTCAGTGGCAGGTGACGAGTTTAGATGAACATGCTGGCCAATCAGCCGATGTTAACGAAGGAGAACCGTTACAGTTTTTTCATTACAGCGGCTATCATCCCGAGCGGCCCAATGAAATCTCAAAATACCAAACGCGGTTTTCTTTTGGCGACTCTACCCCACAAAAGAAACAGCGGCCTGACGTAAAACCACTTTTCGATTTGTATCGTGAACGACTGATAGCCAATCATAATGATCAATATCGGACGTATCCGTGCATTTATATTAAGCCTCCCGTAGTGCTTCGTTATCTTCGCGTTCGTAAATTGCTAAAAACACCGTTCAACCGAGTAATTGCCCTGTTAGAATCTCGTTAAGTATGGCTGATTGGTCGCGCTTGCAAGCGCTTTGGACATATCGCTTTCACAAATACACCCACATCGTGGGGAAGTTTTGGTCATTTGCCGTCAAATATGTACAGTTACGTTGGCTCAAACAGAAAATTGGGAGCCGACAGTTGGTGGTCATTATCCTTTCTGAGCAAATGGGCGACATTATCGCCTGCGAGCCAGTTGCCCGCGAAGTGCGGAAGCTTCATCCAGATGACTACATTATCTGGATGGTGCGGAAGCCTTATGTCGAGCTAGTCGAATACCATCCGGATCTGGATGGGTTTTTGATCGAAAAATGCCCCGGCGAACGGGTACGCCTGCTTCGATCGGGTATCTTCGATAAAGTATACAATATGCACATCTCACACAGGAAGTGTAAATACTGTCTCGAAGACCCGATTAACCCAACCGCCGATCACATTGGCCTAACATTTGACAATTATTATCATCGGGGCGATCTGTTGTATATGTTTTCGCAGGCAGCAGGGTTACCAGCCTTAACTGCTGACCCGAAGATGTATATTCCAGATAGTGTTCGACAAAAGGTGAAAGCCCTGGCCATACAAGCCAGCCCAATTGTCATTCACTGTCAGTCGAGCCATGTCATGCGCGACTGGCCTGCTGCCAACTGGAATAAACTTGTGAAGTGGTTACTCGCTACGTACCCGTATCCAATTATTGAAGTAGGGTTAACCCCAACGGTAACCGAAGAGCATTCGAATTTCCGCAGTTTATGCAGTCAACTGAGCTTACTCGAAACTGCTGAAGTAATTCGGCAGGCCCGCCTGTTTATCGGCATTGATAGTGGCCCCGCTCACATGGCAAATGCCATGAATACAGAGGGGATTATTTTACTAGGCAAACTGTTCGACTTTGTCGATTACCTGCCTTATTCTGGTCGTTTCAAACGGGGTGAAGACATCACCCTCCTAAATGATTACGGTCATCCGTGTTCCGAGCTACCGTACAGCTGGGTACAGGAGGCTGCTCAGGAGCGATTAGGTCAACCCAAACTTGTATGAAGTCGTCTACTACTGTTAGTGTAAACATTGTTTTACCCGTTTATAAACAACAGCTTACCGATTACGAACGTATAGCCCTGACCCAATGCTTACGCATACTGGGAAATTACCCAATCTGGTTAGCTACCCCTCATTCGCTTGACATTTCAGCCTATCGCGAACTAGGTCCAACGTTGCAGGCACGAACATTTGACGATAGCTACTTTGCCGACGTTCAAGGTTATAACCGACTCATGATGTCGGCTGAATTTTACGAAGCATTTGCCGATCAGGAATACATGCTGATTTACCAATTAGATGCCTTTGTCTTTCAGGATGACCTGGCGTACTGGTGTCAGCAAAATTACGACTACATTGGCGCCCCCTGGTTGCGCGACCGTGACTTTACCGGTTTTGGCGATAAACTTTGGTTTAGCATTAAACAAAGGGTAGCCACCTGGGTTAACCTTAAAAAACCGGACGGCATCACCCCCCGCGAGATCATCAATCTGAATGGCGTCGGTTGCGGTGGTTTTTCCCTTCGGCGTGTTTCAGCCATGTTGCGTTGCCTTGAACCTTTCAGGGAAAAAATTGCTGAATACGAACGTATTGCTCTGCACCAATATCATGAAGACGTTTTTTGGGGTATCGAAGTAAATCGCTACTGGCCGCGATTACGTATTCCTACGTATAGGAAAGCCCTCTATTTTGCGATTGAGTTTTATCCAAAATGGGCCGTTGAACATTATAATCAAGGTCAGTTACCTTTTGGTTGTCATGCCTGGAACATTCATGGAACAGAGTACTGGCGTCCGATTTTTGCCCAATATGGTTACCAAATATGACTACATCAGTGCAACCAACAGTCTCCATTGCCCTCTGTACCTACAATGGCATGGCCTATCTCACTACGCAATGGAACAGTTTGCTAGGACAAGAACGGTTACCGGATGAAGTGGTTATTTCTGACGACCGATCAACAGATGGTACGGGCAGCTTACTGGAAACGTTAGCCGCTACAGCCCCTTTTCTCGTACGTATTCTGGAAAATCAAACGCGTTTAGGGTATAATAAAAACTTTGAACGAGCCTTAGCAGCGTGTACGGGTGATCTGATCTTTATCTGCGACCAGGATGATTTTTGGTTACCGGAAAAAATCAGCACCATGGTCCAGTATATGGTTCAACATCCCGAAATTCAGATTGCGTTTTGTGATGCCTGGGTAACTGATGAAAATCTGGAGGGGCGCCAGAACCGATTCTGGGAAGCTGTTCGCTTCGATAAAGAAACCCAGAAGCGTTGGAAAGCTGGCGAAACCATGGACGTTCTGCTCGACGGAAACCGGATGATGGGCTGTGCCACGGTAATCCGTAGAGCCTTTCTACCCACCTTGTTGCCCATTCCAGATAAAATACCAGGGTATATTTACGATGGTTGGATTGCCATGGTAGCTGCTACGCAGAATGCCATCCATTTTATTGATAAGCCTCTCCAACTCTACCGTACTCACGTTCAACAGCAGGTAGGTGTTCGACAACAGGAAGTGGGCGATCGAATAAGACTTCGGGATCGTTTGACGAGGCATAGGGCCAGGAAACTAGCTCCACTCCTCAAAAAACGGGTTCAATTAAGCACAATTAGTGAATTGTTAAGTAAACGTGTTCCGGCAAATTCGCCAGGTCTACCCCAACTCTACCGGCGGTTGGATCATTTCAGCATGCGCAGTAATTTGCCCCATAATCGACTGAAACGAATCTCTCCCGTACTTTCTAATTTATTACGGGGTAATTATCGACGCTATGCGGATGCCGCAGCCAACTGGTATGCCCCTTTACTAGCCGTTTTGGGCGATATATTTGAATAATGTAGTTTTGTGCCCACTGTGCTACTAACAATCTGTACAATCCGTCAATTACCCCAGGCTCTTGCACTGGGTGCGAGTATCAATCTATTCACGACTACCGGCCAATCGGAACCGGTATTAATTGGTTTAGTAGATGATCCGGCCCAACTGCCTACTGGCTTTGTGTCGCCCTATCCGCTACTTCCAATTGGTGAAGTAGTACCTGCTGAGCAGCTAGCGCAGTTGTCGGCTATGTATACGCCAACCGAGTTTGCAGCTGCCTGTAAGCCGTTATTTATTGCCGAAGCATTTCGGCGGTATCCCGATACAAACCAGCTCATATACGCCGATCCGAATAGCTGCTTTTTGAGTTCTCCTACCCCAATCTGGGCGTTACTGGCCAAATCGACTATCTTGCTGACACCCTTTATTACGAGAAATCCAACAACTGGCTTACAGGATAAATCGTGGCCTGATGAAAAATTTTTTCAGAATATTGGCCTGTACTGTTCCGATTTCCTGGCATTTAGGCGCTCAGCCGAAACGGATCGGTTCCTGGCCTGGTGGGATAATCGGGTGCGGGAACGAGCTTTTATTAACTTTTGTGAGGGGCTGTGTCTGGATCAACTCTGGCTAATGCATGTACCGGTCATGTTTCGGGGAGTAACCATTGTCAAAAACCCAGGCTGGCATGTCGCCCTTTGGAATCTATCGGAACGAACCATCCACTCGAAAGCCAATACCTGGAAAGCCAGTGGCCCTACAGGCCAGAATGAGCCCTTGGTTTTTGTTAATTTCAAGGGTTTATTCAATCCAGACGAAGGTTTTTTCCCGCATCAGAATCGGGTCCGTCTCTCAAGTCGGCCCGAAATTGTAAGTTTATTAAGTGCCTATCGTCAATCAGTTACAGCTCAGTCATTACTCGTTGAGACGAGTAATCCTGCATACGGGCAGCAACCTGAGCCGCCAGTGGTACGGGGCTGGCAATATGCTACGATTAAGTCGATGCGAACCATTACCCGTTTTCTTGATCGAGTATACGTCCCTGTCATCAAGTAAGGAATACTGACCGAATAATCAATCCTGGTTAAGGATTTATCGGCAAATAGCCCTATTTTTGCCAGTCAATTTTCTCAGAAAAATACAAATCGATTGGTTTGTAGGTTTTCCTTTCATGAAAGTACTCTTCGACCATCAATCGTTTACGGGCCTGCCTTATGGGGGTGTTTCCCGCTATTTTTTTGACCTGATGCGCTCGTTTTCCAAACGGTCAGATATTGAATTTGAACTATCGTTGCGATTCTCGAATAATGAATACCTGAATCAGGCATCACTGAGCAATCATCTGCGTTACCCACGCTTTGCCCACCTGCGAAATGCCCACCGGGTAGCGTCTGTCTTAAATCGTCTGAGCAGCCTGCAGCGGGTTCGGGCGGGTAAATTCGATATTTTTCATCCAACGTATTACCATCGCTATTTTTTGAAGGATATCGGCAAAAAACCATTTGTCCTTACGTTTTTCGATGCTACCAGCGAGCGATACGGTGAACAATATCCTGAATTGGGCGAAGGGATCTATGAAACGAAAAAGCAACTCCTGCGCCGGGCCGACTGTGTCATCTGTATTTCAGAGTTCTCAAAACAGGATTTGCTTCGTTACTTCCCGATTGAGCCGGATAAAATAAAGGTTGTTCTACTTGGTTCCACCTTCAATGAGTACGTAGCCCAGACCAAGCCGCAGGAGTCTCCCTTAGCGGTACCCTATTTATTGTATGTTGGTAAACGAGGGCTTTATAAAAACTTCAGCGGTTTCTTTAGAGCCATTCAGCCCGTCTTACATCGGCATACAGATTTGCACATCATTTGTGCAGGAGGAGGTTCGTTTACCGCTGAAGAACAAGCGTTGTTCCATGCCGCTCGGCTCAATGAGCGAATCCATTATCGTCCCCTGACAGACGCTGGCCTGGTAACGATGTATCAACACGCACGTGCATTTGTCTTTCCATCGCTGAATGAAGGATTCGGGATTCCTGTTCTGGAAGCCTACAGTAGCAATTGCCCGGTTGTGTTGAGCGATCGGAGTTCATTACCCGAAGTTGGAGCCGATGCTGCCATTTATTTTGATCCTGAAGACGATGATTCGATGGCAGCTGCCATTGAGCGCGTGGTAACCGACGACGCTCTCTGCGCCGATCTGCGTCGGAAAGGCACCGAGCGACTTCTTCATTTTTCATGTGACAAAACTGCTCAGCAAACGCTGGAGGTTTACCAATCTCTGCGCTAACGACAGTATGAAGCCTACGAACAACTCGCTCCATTCATTTGTAAATCTACCGTATAGACCGCAAACAAATCTTGCGGCTGACCCAAAAGCTTACCCGAAGCTAACGGTTGTTACCCCGTCGTTCAATCAGGCCCAGTATCTCGAACGGACAATTTTAAGCGTTCTAAACCAACACTATCCTAATCTGGAGTATTTCATTATGGATGGTGGATCAACGGATGGGAGTCTTGAGATCATCAAAAAATACGAGCCGTATCTGGCTGGCTGGGTGAGCGAAAAAGACCGGGGCCAGACAGATGCCATCAATAAAGGGTTTCGCCGGGCCACGGGCGATTATGTTGCGTTTCAGAATTCTGATGATGTGTTTGCGCCGGATGCATTTAGCCGCGTGGCTACAGCCTGGCAGAAAGCACCCACAACTGATGTTTTTTTTGGTGATATGTACATCACCGACGAAGACGACGTTATTCTGGAAGAAATGCGGGCACCCGAATTTTGTGTGGAATGTCAGCTTTACGAAGGCATGCAGGTGTTTAATCAGTCATTGTTTATCCGGCGCGACCGACTGAGCGAGTTTGGTTTGCTTGATGAAACGCTACGTTTCGTGATCGACTACGAAATTGTGGCCCGGCTAGGCGTTCAGCCAGGCATACAATTCCGGCACGTCGATGGCTTCTGGGGTGGTTTTCGGGTACAGCCTGATGCTAAATCGTCAACTATTGCCGCTACCGTAGGCATACAGGAACATAAGCTGGTGAAAGAAAAATACCTGCCCATGCTAACGTCATCAATGGGTCCATCATTCTGGCAACGTTATTGTCGCGTGCGTAAATTATTGACTTTTGCTCTCAAAGGTGAGTTCGGGTACGTTCGTCACCGACTGAACCTGAATCGGTCAAGAAAGTAGCAAGGGTCTAAGTTTATAGTTTGTTGTTCGATGTTAGCTGGCACGAAAGCAACTGTATAGCAACTAACATCAAACGACAAACGTCAAACTCTAAACTAATACCTGTTTATGAGCAACTTTATTCGCTTAGTGAAAGCCCTCGATTACATGCGGATGGTTGTCGGCATCTGTATTCTTGTGGATGGCTACCCACTAATCTTCTTTTTCCGGGAAACAATGCGCCTGGCACCGGGTAGCACCGCGTTTACTGCAGCCGCTCTGGCCGGTGGATTGGTATTAATGATTCCATTTACTGCCTTACGCCGACTTTACCGCCCCAATATGACTATGTTCTGGATGGGATTATCCTTCCTATTGCTTAGTATATTGTACATGTTTGTGTATAATGGTGTACCAGGTTTCATAGACTATGACCGGGATATGATCTATTATGCGTACATGCTTATTTTTCTATTCCTGCTTATCAATATACCGAATGATATTATCCCGTTGTTTATTCCAGTAGTGGTACTCTTTACCCTAGTATCTAATTTGGGACTGATTTATTCACTGATTACGGACCCAACATGGGCTATTGGGCAACGAGCAACCATTACGCTGAATAACGGTGATCCAGGATCAGGAAACCCGCATGCTTTTTCCAGGAACGCGTTTATGGGTGTTATTGCCTGCGCCATCTGGCTCCTTCGCCCAAAAACCCATGTCTTATTTCGACTCCTTTCATTTTTTGCCGGTATTCTGAATATTGCGGTTCTGGTGCTCACCCAAACTCGGTCGGCTATCGTCGCGCTGATTTTGGCAGTGGTTTTATTCATGTATTTCAATGTTCGGCCCGCCCAGATTCGCGCGGCTGCCCGTAGTTTGATTAGCCCTATCCCCATCATGATTATGGTGGTTGGTTTTTTCGGGGTTCTTTATTTTTTCCAACGATACCTGACCGTTTACCTGGTTTTATATGATTATGTCACCTCGTTTGCGGAGCGAAATTTAGAAACCTTGTATGCCTTGCTGGGTCTGAAAGCACAGGGAGCTGATTATAAGGCCGCTCTTGATGACTCGACCGCTAACCGTTCTGTAAGTGCCACCTTTCTTCGAAACGTACTCTTGGGCCACCTCGAGATGCTCATTTTTGGATACGGCTATAAGTTCCTATACCTGGATGTGCCCATTATGGAAGCCCTTGCGGATATGGGGATTCTAGGATTAGCCCTGTTCGGAGGTGTCATTGGCATGTCAGGATACTATGCGATACGAATCATGCGCCAGAATCCGAATCCGCTGAGCGTCTTTCTGGCTTATTTTTTCCTATTGATTCTAATTCAATCGATCACGAACGGAAGACCGTTTGAGATTTCATTCTGGTTCCCATTAGCACTCATGATTCGATTTATGGGAGTCGAACACTTGCTCCCGGCCCATTTACTGGACAATGCGCCGGTCGACGCCCATGATCAATATATTGTGGTATCAAATCCCGAATCGGCCTGATGCGTATCCTTATTGTCCACAATTTACTCTGGGCACACTATAAATCCAGCGTATTTCAGGCATTACAGCAACTGGTCAACCAGCGGAACGACATATCGGTGCAGGTAATACAAATTGCCCGTAACGAGCGCTCCCGCGCTCGTTTGGAAGCAAATCCAGAAGAAGCCCCACCTACGTACACGTATAACTACGAATTGCTCTTCGACCGATATGTGGAAGATATTAGTGTTCGAGAGCGGACACAGGCATTGCTCCGGCAGGCCAGAGCCTATAGGCCAGATGTTATCAATCTGACTGGGTATTATGACCCCGCGCAGCTGCTACTCTTAGTATGGGCCAAAGCTAATGGCATTCGGGTTGTTATGCAGACCGAAAGTACAGCTGCTGATCAACAACGAGGAGGCTGGAAAGAACGGGTTAAACGGTGGGTATTCAGGCAATGCGATGGCTTTTTCTGTTTTGGTAGTCAGGCTGCCGATTATGTGATTCAGCTAGGCGTTCCCGCTTCAAAAATTTTACTTCGCAAAAACGCCGTCGATAATACGGCCCTTCGTTCCACGTTCGAACGTGCATTGGCTTCTCGCGCTCAACAACAGCAGGTACTAGGGGTACGGCCAAATAATTTTGTGTTTGTCGGTCGGCTCATTGAGGCCAAGAACTTACCGATGCTACTCACTAGCTTTGCCGAAGCGAGCAAAGAATCAGCCAACGGCGCCAAGTGGGGGGTCATTCTGCTTGGCGATGGGGTTGAACAAGCCAACCTGACCCAGCTAATACACACACTTGGGTTAACCGAGCAAGTCATTCATTTGCCAGGGCGCCCCTGGTTCAAGGTGCCGGAGTTGCTGGCCCTTAGTAATGTACTCGTCTTACCCAGTCGCTCAGAACCCTGGGGCCTGGTGGTTAACGAGGCAATGGCATGCGGACTACCCGTTATTGTATCAGATCGGTGTGGCTGCGCTATTGATCTGGTCCGTAACGGCCAAAATGGCTTTGTATTCGATCCAGATCAACCTGCTCAACTGACCCATCAATTGGTTCTGTTTATGGACAACTCCGTCGATACAGAGCAGATGGGAAAAGCAGCCAAACAGTTGATTGCCCCTTATGCACCAGAAGTGGTTGCCCAGGAGATGCTTGACGGTTTTATTAAAATCACTAACTAATCGGTTATTTCGCGGCATCTATGCGAATTCTAAATATTTGTGCATACACCTGGCAAGCCGGTGGTCCACCCAAAATTATTTTTGACCATACGCAGGTTGTTCTTCGCTATGGGCATCAGGTAGATATCCTAAGTCCTTACTCTCCCGGCGAAAAGCCCTACCCTGTTCCTGAGGGCGCCCGGCTTATTCTGTGCAAGCGTACCCCGCCAGTCAGCCGTTTTTTTCGGGAGTTTTCGATCGAACTGTACCAGTATCTCAAGAAACACGTTCACGAATACGATGTCATTCACTGCCACGGTTTGTGGCATTTCGGAACCCTGGCTCCGTTTATGCTCGACCGTACCGTGGCGAAAGTCATTACCATTCATGGGGTATTAGACCGTTGGGTATATGCTCATCACAACTGGAAAAAGGAGTTGATGAATACGCTGGCCCAAAAAGCGTATTTACGACGAGCCGATTTAGTTCAGATTAACAATGCCGACGAGCAGGAAGATCTATTGCGTTACCTGGGTCAACCACATCCCAATGTGGTTATTATTCCAAATGGTGTAAAGACGAGTGATTTTGCCGTACTACCGCCCAAAGGCACATTCCGACATAAATTCAACCTACCTACAGATAAGAAATTAGTCCTGTTTATGAGTCGGTTGAACACCAAAAAAGGCCTGGATTTACTCCTGCCCGGTTTTCGGGATTATGTGCTGCAACACCCTGATACCGTATTGGCTTTAGCAGGCTCCGATGATGGCTACGAAGCCACAACCCGGCAGTTTATTAGCCAATATAAGCTTGACAATTCAATTCGGCTAGTTGGTATGCTTACTGGCGACGATAAGAAAGCAGCCCTCGCTGACGCCGACTTATTCACGCTCCCCTCCTATTCTGAAGGATTTTCGATGGCTGTTCTTGAAGCAATGGCCGCCGGAACGCCCACGTTGGTTTCGGACCGGGTTGGTTTTAGCGATGCCATTCGGCAACACGAAGCGGCTGGTATCTTGTCCAGCTTAACCCCTGAAGCCGTTACAGCTGGTTTGGAAACGTTGCTGAGTAAAGACACGCTCCGTACTCAGATTGCCAATAATGCCACAAAGATGGTAAAAGAGAAGTATGATATTGACGTGGTGGCAAAGCAACTCTTAGATGAGTACACAAAAATTAGCCGGAAGAAATAAGCCTCTACAGTGGGCAATGTAGAGAACTATAATCTGACAACGTTTACGGAATCACTCCCAGTTTCTATTTTAGATTTTGTAGGGTAGAGGTTTTTCTTATCCCCATCAATCTCTAAAACAAATATCTGATACGTCTGATTAGGCAGCAAGTATTTACTGGAAAGTATCCCCGAAAACCCAGTTGCATAATAGTTTCTTCCGAACGAAAGCAGAAAAGGTTTCAACGAAAATCTATTCTGCTGGGTTGGGATAATTTGCTGCTGGGCGTCACTTTTAAGAATAATAAACGCTCCATTTTGTTTTCCAAATTTCCGGGAAAATGTATTATTTGTAAAGGATAACGTATGTCCACCTACATGCTCAACGGACAAATTAATCAGCTCCTTTTTATTCTGATAAGGTCCATTAAAAAAGTAATTCTTCGGTAATTCATACACACCAGATCGAATAGCCTGAATTGTCATTGTATCTACCGATGGCCTGACGCTTATATAAATCGGGGAGCTGGGTATGGCTCGATTGTATTCCCATCCGTATATATCCGTGTATCGCTCTTTATAATAATAATCGAGGGGTACTAAATAATAAAAATAGCTAAATAGAAAAATGCCGATACTGACTACAATCCATGCTTTACTGAATAAAACCTGATTTCTGGTTTTCAATTGGCTGGCGACCAAAAGAATGATAAGAATTAACCAGATGAACCCTATGTGTTTGTAACGGCTAATTAATAATGGATCAATACCTTCAATGGCTCTTCCTACTGCCAGCGCAAGCAGGGTTATACCGAAATGAAGTAATCCCCCCCACAATGTACTCTCCCAACGGGCAAATAGAATGCCTGACCGATTGAAGGCAGCTTTGATAAGACCAAATCCAAAATAGATCACAATACCCCATAAAACAGCACCAGCCGCCATAATAAACCCGATACGGACCTTGGAGGGGAATAGGGTATTAGCATCGAATGCAACCCCACTTGCAACTAAAATTCGACTGATGATCAGATCAGGGCGTTGGAGATTATCGGAGAGCTTGGGGCGAAATGACGGTACTTCAAAATTTTGGTAATACAGAAACACCATTCCCCCAATTACGAGAGCCCAGATAATACTGTGTTTCCAGCGATGTTGCACCAACAATAGAAATAAGCCAACGGGTAAAATAAACGTTCCGCTTACATCACTTAAAATGGCAAAGATTGCAATGATTAACGCAGCAATAAGGTTGGAGGGCTTAGTTGAATATAAATAGTAAGATGATAGTAAAACAAAGAAATAAACAATGACATGCTGCAATGGGATCATTGCCCAGAATATCGTCTCATAGTACTGAATATGAAATAACAATAACGCACAGATAAGTACTAAACTAACTGGCAGTTTTCCATCTCTGATAATGGTATAAATCAGGTAAAATATACCAAGCAATGATAGCAATCCTAAAAATGCCTGAAGCCGTAAATCTAGTTTACTTGTTATCAGATAGGTAGTGATCGCAACAAGTCGATCGACCACAATTCGTCGTTCATCATCCTGCGTCCAAACAATATTCACAAACTCAGACCAGGAAAAATGAGTTAGTTGCTTGAACTTTGTTACAGGTTCTAATAAAGCATCATAATCATCCTGGAATGGAATATTACTGATGAATTGAAAAAAGGTATAGAAAAAAATCAGTATAGGAATGGCGCTGAGTAAACTAAACCATGTAGCCGTCTGTCTATTCTTCGCGTAATCAGCAACCATTTTTTTAACGTAGTGAAGTTTTTACCGTAGTTGGTAGTTGAATTAATCCTCTTTAAATACTCTCTACACCGATCGCTGCACTACGTTAGTCCAATCCACCTGTCGGTCGGCTTCAGCCAGATCTACAAATGGGAATTCGAGTAGTAAGTTCTTTAACTTAGGCCAGCAGTTTTGGAGGCCATAGTAGGACTTAAACTGGCGTGTCCGGCTTAGCCCCGGAATCATCGGTTGCTTTGCATCGAAATCACGCGGGTGAAAATAGGTCATCACATAAGGAGAGCGACGCATGAATCCCTTGATCACTCTATAGGGAAACAATCGAAAGTATCCCCCGCCCGAGAAAATCAGGTCCTGCCCTAATACGGCTGCCGTATTGATCGGAAATTCTTTCAGAAGTGTTCCTCCAACGTTTAGATAACCTGGCTCAAACATCGCCAGCGACGCATCGCCCCCGTGGGCACGTCGGGCCGAAAATACAGAGCAGTCGATTTCAATACCCTGCTCAACCAGAATCGGGAATACCCACCGATTATATTCTTTAATAGAAAAACCCGGTGCCCGATAGGACCGCACTTTTTTGCCCGTAATATCCTGCAAATGCTTAATCGAGCGTACTAGGTCGTCCTGAAACTGGGCTGGTGTCTGCTCATACGCTAACTGATGCGCATACGAGTGCGTCGCTATTTCATAACCGGCCGCATCAATGCGTCGAATTACATCGGGGTGTTTATCAGCAACCCAACCCAGACAGAAAAACGTAGCCCGGCTATTCGTTTCGTCTAAAAGCTGGAAAATAAGATCCATATTCTGGTGAATCCGACTCTCGTAGCGACCCCATTCCGATTCGGTTCGGGTTGAGGCATTATCCAGAATATGGAACCACTCTTCAATATCAAACGTCAGGATATTCATAAAAAAGGGAGGAAAGGAAGGAAAGGGAGCAAAGGAAAAGGGAAGTGATTAATCCTTCGTCCCTTCCTCCTGTCTCCCTTTCCTTCCTTTTTTAGTAAAACCGTTTCCCGGCATCGCGGAAGGCCTTTACATCTTCTTTGGTGGGAAAGGTGAAATAGGTCATTTGCGAGGCATCATTCTCGATGAGCGTGTACGTACCTGAATGAATTTTATCGATGGATTTCAAAATGGCATCCATTCCCATTTTCTTGGTTACGTCGATCAACTCAGCCTGGCTCATAGTACCAATAGCGAGCTTATCCTGAACCAGAATCGGGCCGCTATCAATGCCTTCGTCCACAAAAAATACAGACACCCCAGTATGCGTTTCTCCGTTTTTCAATACCCAGAAAGAAGGCATCAGGCCACGATACTTCGGCAGTAAAGCGGTATGGAGATTGATACAACCATAGGTTGCAACATCCAGTAACTTTTGTTTAAATATCTGATTACCAGCAATAGATACCAGTAAGTCTGGCTTGTATTCCCGTAATTTTTCTAAGTTTTCGTCTTTATTGATATTGCCTTCAATATGAATCAGCGGGATGTTTCGGTCAGCCAGCGTTTTTCGAACGTTATTCCGGCTGTCTAACTTCGACATGACATATTTGAATCCGTAGCGTACAAAAAAAGGCAGGCCGAAGATATCGTAGGTTTTCTTCATCTTCTCGCTGAAACTTTCGCGCTTACCAAATGGCGACACATCGAACACCACCGTTGCCACAACTTCGGCGTAAGGTGGCAGTTTTTTCAGCAGGTAATCAATATTGCGGGCGAGATAAAATGGATCATCCTGCGTAAGAATCACAAGGCGCATAAACAATTGGCTAATGGTAATGCCACAAAACTACGGAATCCAGCGGAAAGGAAGTGCCCGTTCCTTAACGGATCACGATTTTCCGATTTAGCGTTTGCCCATCGGCGGTTTGGAGATTGGCGATATACAATCCGGCTTCTACATCATTTAACCCAACCGACAGCGTGTTTTTAGCCGTACCATGCCAGCTTTTCACAACCCGCCCCAGCATGTCGCGCAGTAGGAATTCGGTAAAGGTAACCTGGTTGGCTTCCACATGCAGTAAACGATCGGCACTCAACGGATTCGGGTACAATTGTACCAGTGGTTCAGTTGGTTCCAGTCCCAATATAAGCGGTCGGGCAACAACAACATTACTATAAATTGACTCCGATGTACTACTAAAAGCTCGCAATCGGTAATAGTAGGTTCCGTAGGGATCGGGCAAGTTCGTATCTGTATAGGTGGCAGCAGTACCAGCAATGGACGCAATTTGTTTATAGGTAGCGGCATTACCGTCTGATCGCTCCAGAAGTTGCGTCTGGGAAGATGCCGAAGCCGTCCAGTTCAACTGAATCTGTTTTTCTGATAGCGGTTTAGCCGCCAGGGTCGTTACTGTTGCAATTGCATCGGCAATCGAAACTCCATCGAATGAAAAAGCCCGCATGTTGCGCGTGTTTTTCAGGACAGGTCCATCATAGTAGTTAGAGAAATTATCGGAGAAAAAAGCGGGCAGATACCGTATGGTTTTGGCTGTAGAAGGTTGTTTTAAGGCCAGCGTTACCCGATTCCCCGTTGCTGAGCCGCCTGCCAGCAAACCTGTCTGGCGATCTAAGTAGAAAAAATCCTTTAGCTCACGACCATAGTTTTTTACCCCTGTAGCAAAACTGTAAAACGAGCTATCGCTCTTCCAGACCATCTGCATCTGTTCATTGAAAACCAGGGTAATGGAATCTTTCCGAACATTGTAGAACACCTTTTTCACATCCGGTGAATTGATCTGAAGCGTATCGGTCGACCCATAAATATCACGGGCAATCTGTCTAAATTGTTCAAAGGCAAGCTGCTGATAGGCTAATGGGTCATAGTGAACGCCATCATAACCCTGCGTTCCAACGGTCGCGATTGTTTCTACATTTTTGAACAGGTACTTTGTTCGTCGCTGAAAATCCCGCAGAGCAGCTGCACTGTCCGTTCTATTGGCTAGAATATTAATCTGGCCAACATAAAGACGAGGAGCATCGCCATAATCTTCGCGAAACTGATTGTAGAGCGTCGTAAATTTCTCTACGTATCCAGGAATTCCCGTTCCGGCATCTTCTTCGCCCTGCCGCCAGATAATAGCCTTAGCCTGCTTTGCCACTCCGGCCCATTGTGCCCGATATAACAGATTTCCATAAAATGTATTTGTATCAGCATGATTAGCCGGATTACGCGCTAAAAGGAGTGAAATAGCCGTTCCCCCCTGAGCCCCATTTAATACACAGGTTGGAATCCCGTAGGTTTGCAGAATCAGACGTTGAATTGTTAGGCCTAATCCACCCACACTGGCATAGGGTAGCTTGGCAGGATACCATGCCATATTGGAGGCTGGCCCTCCGTATGCGGAAGACGCATTTCGAAGGTATTTATCGTCGAAATTAACGGAGTAATAGGTGTCCAGACCAGCCAGTGCCAGGGCATTCGACTGACCATGAAAGATGTACACATCACCACAAACTACTCGTTTCCGTTCCACAATGAGTAGTGAATCAACTCCTTTATAAACAAATACCCGGAACGCATATTCTGCCGGCTCAGCTTTTATAATTGACGAAAAGGTAAAAGCCGTATTACCTACCGATGGAGCGAGTGTTTGACTGGCTGCTTTAGTAAGGACACCCTCACGCAGTACCTGCATTCCGATTTTTGTATAACCCGCCGTGTTCATTCTGCCACTCACAACCACAACCGCCTGATTGTTCCCATCGCGGGGATACAGTTGTAAGTCACGGGGCAATTGATCAAATACTACCTGTCCAAAAGAAGAAAAATATGACAAAAACAATATTAAGGCTACGAAAAGTCTCTTCATCGGCTTTGTCCGGTCTAAAAAAAGTTATAATATTGCATGATTTATAAAGCTCAAAACGGGCGGATAAAATTACAGCCTTTTTCATACAAAAGAATTAAAAAGGCTATTTATCATGCCTAAAGCGACAAAAAGTATGGCCGACGTATCTGTCATCATCCTGACATACAACGAGGAAAAACACATTACTCGGTGTTTACAGAGCTTGTTTTCTTTTACCGATAAAATATTTATTGTCGATTCATTTTCCACCGATCGAACGGTTGAAATAGCTCGGTCAATGGGTGCCGTTGTGGTACAAAACGCCTGGGTCAACTACGCCACGCAATTTAATTTCGGCATTGAACATACGCCCTTTAAAACCGCCTGGTTGATGCGTATGGATGCCGATGAATACGTAATGCCCGAGTTAGGGGACGAAATTAATCGGCGCCTGTCTGATTTGCCTGCTGAAGTGGGTGGCATCCATGTAAAACGCCGGGTATTTTTTCTGAATCGGTGGATGCGTCACGGAAGCTTTTACCCAATTTGGCTTATGCGTATCTGGCGACGGGGCGATGGCTTTTGTGAACAGGTCTGGCACGATGAGCATATCAAATTAACCAAAGGAAATCCTTTTCATTTCGAGCACGACATTGTTGATCACAATCTGAACAACCTAACCTGGTGGACGCAGAAGCATAATCATTATACCATTCTGGAAATGATTAACCTGTTGAACTATCGCCATCATTTCGATCAGGCAGAGACTGTAGAAGCCCGATTTTTCGGAACCCAGGATCAGCGCATGCGATTTTTAAAAGAGAAATATGCATCGCTACCTTTTTTCACCCGGCCGATCCTCTATTTCATTTACAGATACTTTATTCGTTTAGGCTTTCTGGATGGTCGGGCGGGACTTGCCTGGTGTTTTCTGCAAGGCCTGTGGTATCGCTTTCTGGTCGATGCCAAACTGATGGAAGTACACCTGCGGGTTGGCGATGATAAAGAAGCGCTGATTGACTACTTCCGAACGGAATATGGTAAAGATCTCCGCCCAAGCCGCCCGGAGCAGGTTAGTCAGTCCTAAACTCGTCAACCTATGGAATCTTACCAGAAAAAAAGCGATCCAATCACTGATAGCCCCATCGGAAAAACTGACCTATCCCGTTTCGACAACAGTTGGTACGATCATGGTCCACGCTGGCGGGTTATTTTATGGTTTTTGGTAAATGCCTGGTTTTTAAATACTTATCTCCCCATTCCCGCTAGCCTTAAAGTAGCCGTTTTACGGCTTTTTGGGGCTAAAATCGGCCATAACGTTATGATTAAACCAGCGGTAAATATTAAATACCCCTGGTTACTTCAATTAGGCAATTACGTCTGGATTGGAGAGCAGGTTTGGATCGATAATTTAAGTGAAGTTGTTATCGGAGACAATGCCTGCCTATCTCAGGGGTCTATGTTGCTAACCGGTAACCATAATTATCGTATGTCCACATTTGACCTAACCACCCGCCCTATTACACTGGAGGATGGTGTCTGGATCGGGGCTAGGGCCGTCGTATGTGCTGGTGTCCGTTGTGGATCTCATGCAGTACTTTCGGTCAATTCAGTAGCCACGCATTCATTAGATGCATATGGTGTTTATCAGGGTATTCCGGCCGTTTTTGTCCGGAAACGAACTATTACAGCGTGAAAGTCTCAATAATAACGGTTGTTTATAATGGCGCAGAGTTTATTCGGGACTGCATCGAATCGATTCTGAATCAGACGTATTCTGATATCGAGTACATTATTGTCGACGGAAAATCGACGGATGGCACTGTAGAATTAGTACAGTCCTACGGCACGAAAATTGCCCGCTTTATATCAGAACCCGATAAAGGGTTATATGATGCTATGAACAAAGGCATCAAATTAGCTACCGGTGACGTAATCGGGCTGTTAAATGCTGACGACTTCTACCGCCATACTCGTGTCATCGAAAACATGGTTGCCACCTTTGAGCAAACCGGCAGTGACGCTGTTTATGGTGATATGCTGTACGTAGAGCGTACAAATCCAGCAAAGCTTAAACGCTACTGGCGCTCGGGCTGGTATAGCGAGAATGCGTTTTTATGGGGTTGGATGCCAGGCCACTTATCGTTCTTTGCGAAAAGATGGCTGTATGAGCAATATGGTACGTTTCGGCTGGATATGAAGAGTGCAGCCGACTATGAGTTGCTGTTACGCTTCATTCACAAAAACAAGGCCAAACTTGCGTATATGGATGAAGTAACTATTGTGATGCGAGCTGGAGGAATCAGTAACAGTAGTTTGCAAAATCGACTACGGGCAAATCGAGAAGATAAACTAGCCTGGCAACTTAACGGTCTGACTCCCTATTTTTTTACGTTCTGGCTGAAACCTTTACGCAAAGTTAAACAGTACATTACCAAGCCCCCCGAAGCGCTTGATAAATAACAAGTCAAACCGTTAAATCAAATTTTGCCCCAGCGATTAGCTAAACCCAAAAATTTTACGCTCCTTTCCTAGCCGAAATTCATGACCACTACGGCCCAGGTAGCGTTACTCGACGAGTTGTTTATGAAAACCCCGAAAGGGAAACAATATCTAAACGTCCTGCCTTATGAATATTGATTTATTTATTGCCTATCTACAGCATAAATTCAGTGACGACCTGTTTACGCTCGGGCTCTATCAGTGTATCCTTGCGTTTCTGGTTGCCTGCTTTGTTTCTGTGATAGCTATTCCCGTTATCATTAAGATTTCCGAGCTAAAATCGCTTATGGAGAAGCCCGGCGAACGTCGGTCTCACTCTACCCCTACTCCAACCTTTGGTGGCATTGCCATTTTTGCTGCTATCCTGATTGCCTATTTCTTATGGCCTAGTATTGATCAGACCGAAATCTACCGGACGAATCTGTCTATTGTTGGTATGACAATTTTGTTTTTTATCGGCATCAAAGACGATTTAGTTGGCATTGACCCCGCCAAAAAGTTACTATTTCAAGTGCTGGCCGCCATGATCCTGATTCTCTTTGGCGACTTGCGCGTGGATTATTTATACGGAATTATGGGGTTTCATCACATTGATATAGTAGTTGGTATTTTGTTGACGTGCTTTATTTTTATCACGCTTACAAATGCAATTAACTTGATTGATGGAATCGATGGGTTGGCGGGTGGTATTGCAACCATTGCCAGTGGTACATTTGGTGGCTGGTTTTTATTAACAAATCATTTTACAATGGCTTGTTTAGCCTTCACGCTAACAGGCGCTCTGCTGGGTTTTCTACGATTTAATTTCTCGAAAACCAGTAAAATTTTCATGGGCAATACTGGCTCACTCATTATTGGTTTTATGCTGGCTTTCTTTGCGGTACGGTTCGTTAGCCTAAACGCTTCGTATCGTTATGAACCAACTGCCTTTTTCAATGCCCCCATAATTGCCATCGTAATCCTGATCGTCCCAATTTTCGATACGTTACGGGTTTTTCTGGTTAGGATACTGGCAGGTCGGTCACCTTTCTCAGCTGACAGGAATCACATGCACCATATTCTGTTGGATAATGGGCTCTCTCATATAGGCGCAACCGCTGTACTCTGCGGGGCATCCTTATTCAATACAATTACGTTCCTGTTATTACACCGTAATATTTCCAATACGCTGTCCATCGTGATTTTGGGTTGCTTGTTCGGTGTTTACATGCTGGTAAGTTTTACCCTTAAAATGCGTGTAAAGTATGTATCAACCCACCCACGTCGTCGACGGGCGGTTATACGCCGGGAATTACAAAATGGCATCACTGGAAAACGAATTGTAGACTACTTATAGGCACTACAACACAAAAAAAGCCCTTCGGAAAGTCCGAAGGGCTTTTTTTGTGTTGTGTGATCACGATTGTAAGAAAGAACAACTTCCGATTAGTTCATTTTCTACTGGGCTTCACGCTTACTCAGGAGGTGTCGCATAGCCTTCTACCAATGCCATACCGTACGCTCAGTTAATCCTTCTTTTTCTGCCACAGTTGTTTACTACATTATATGATGAACAGAAAATATAAATCAACAGGACATATGAAAAAGAGCCTATTACTAGGAGCCTTGTTATTCACGATAGCTAGCTTTAACGCCAAAGGCCAGGCAACTAATTCCACGAGCGGGATTCGCAATGGCACAATACCCTCAACCTCGCAAAATGGTTTATCAGGTGCCAGTGGTAAAAATAGTTCAGGAACCACTGGGAGTAGTGCGGCTATTCGTAGTAAGCCAGGTAATCCCTCAACAAGCAGTTCAACAGTCGACGGTTCTACAAATGGTAGTGCAACCAACGACGGAGCCAGCGGTCAGAGCGGCAGTCCAATTGCTAATCAGTCAGCGGCTATTAATCAAAATTCATCCCAACAAAAAACCAATGCTAGCCGAAGCCAAAATAGCAGCAAAAGAAAGATGAGCAATGGCCACTCCACGAAAACGAACAAGAATTAGTTATTCTTTCTAGTTGCAAAACAAACAGATTAAACGACTCGTAAAGCCGCATGGTATGTGGTACATACTTTGGTAGGTTTCTACAGCCGTTATCTTCTTAGATAGCGGCTGTTTTCAAAATTGGCAAGGTTTTGGTAATTGGTTTCGTTATTATCTACATAACGATTATGATCTGCCAACACAATCCATCAGACTTACTAAAGGAATACATCAATTCCCGTTTTACCACAAAGCCTATATTTCCCACTGTACAGGCCCGACAGTGGGAAACACCGTTCAGCAATGCCGAACTATACGAGATTTATACTGCTCTGTCGCTCATTATTAAACAAGTCGATCCTTACTCGCGTGAGAGTATGATTAGGGAGTTTGAAATGGTTGATTACACGCCCCAACAAATTCAGGGGTTTACCAGCAGGTTCTGGCGAGAAATTGTTGAGCTAATGACGATAGAAGACGCCAATTTTGTAAATCATCATCAAGTAGTACTCTACTGAAATTACGACTGGTAAACGACCAACCTTTCCCAAATTCAATACAAGCTTAACCTAAATTGGGTTCGACAATCCACAGCAACTTGGCTGATAACCGCCTTAAAATACCATCAAGAAACGTTCGTAAGAGCCGTATATCGTCTGTACATTTCCAAGATTAGTACTTTTTCAAAAAACGCGCAATCATTCAATGGCTTCTTCCTTTTTAGCACCAGCTACTACTGTTGGAAACCAATAGTAACTCATTCCTAGACAACATACGATTTCCTGGATTTGTCAACGACGCAACTGTTCAGTTTGTTGGGTTTCAATCTTAAGTCGGTTAACTTCCTGCTCCAGACTAGTTGATTTGAAATAAAAATAAAGGCCAAGTATCAAAAATAGCTTGGACAGGATAAAGATGGTAATGAAGGCCGTTTTCCAGTGTTTATGAACACGGATATGTGTATTATCAACGTCAACATGTACGTAATGGGGTTCATTTGAACGCGGTTCTGATGTCGGCGGGGTAAAATGGGTAGAGGCCGGCTCCACCCATTTTTTGATCTCTATTTCGCTAATACGCAATTCAATTTTTTCCCGAATACCTGGTGGTGGTGGAACGGCGTTTTGCAAAAAATAGGCTTCCATTTCTCTTTCCAGTTCCTTTAACTGAGACAAAACGTCTTCATCCGTAGCCAGTATACGCTCTAGCTCCTCCTTTTCCTGTCCAGTAACCAACCCTAACAGATACCCCTCCAGAACACCGCTTGTTAAATATTGATAGTTCTTCAAAGTCAAGTCAGTTAAGACGAACGTTGCTGCTTAAAATAATCATGAATCAAAGTCAATACATTCGTTTGAGTGAGCTGCAATTGAGTTGCGATTTCCCCGATTGAGTATCCTCTATAGAACGACAAATCAAAAACGAGTTTCCCTAAACTATCGTTCGTTATAGAGTCCTGAATAGCCAGGGACTTTGTTAACCTTTCAGGTCTTGATTCGAGTGCTTTTGCTCTGGCCAAACGAATAATATCACGGCTTCCCAGGAGAGCCTCTTCTGCGTAAGGCCTTAGCTGTGATGATGTAAACAAATCAATTAATACCGTTTGAGCTAACTCAGGTTCCGGAATAATCTGCAAAATTATTCCATACGCTAAAGCACTATACCGATCATATAAGGAAAGGCAGTCTTTACCACGAGTAACTTCCTGAGCAGCCAGTGAGCTATCTGATTGTTCCAATGCACCCATTCCATGTAGTTCGTTAAAAAACAATGTCGGTTAATGACCAATGTCTTTTCGCACAAACCAGCTACCTAAGAAGAAGGAGGCAGTTGATGGCCGTATACGAAAAATGGCAGGTATACCCGTTTAGTTAATTAACCATTTTGGTGCAAGTTATTCAAATATGTGAATTTTGTACTACACTTATGAAAATTGTAAACTTACAATAAATTAGCAGCATTATTCAATCAAGATAAAGCACCCGTTCGTTGAGGTTAGACCAGTTGGTCAAACTAGTCAACAAAAAGCTCGTTGTTCTTAACTACTGCGGGCAATTTGTTGGGACTGAATTTAAATCATGCCAGGAGCCGGGCCACTCAAAACACGTATCCGGATAGGGTCCGACTTGAGTGGTAACGTCAATACTGGAATAGATGCGTGGTTTGCTACATCTTCCGCTATACTTCCTGAAAACAGATGACGAAGCCCACGCCGACCATGCGTACCGAGTACAATAAGATCCGCCTGTTTCTCCATGGCGAAACTGAGCAAACCTGTTTCAATTTCAAAGTCATCCTGTAGATTAAACGTACATCCATCCAACTTATGCTCTTTGGCAAAAGTGTCCATACGCGCTTTCACTTCAGAAGTCTGTTCAAAACGGCTGAGGGTATTTACAAATAATAGATGGATAACTGCATTGTCAAACTTGCTGAGCAAGGTTTGCAGAAAATCAACTGAATCCCCATAATCATCGGTAAAGTCAGATGCAAATACAACCGTTTTAAAGCCAACGGAGGCTGGTGCTTTTTTCAGTACCAGCACGGGCATGCTGGCCGACCGTATCAAGTGTTCAGCATGGGAGCCAAGCAACGTTTCCTTTAAGCCGGTAGCTCCTCGCGAAGACATCACTATCAAGTCAGCTTTTGCAAACCGATTATCGTTTAGCAAATCGGCGGGCGAGGTACCCGTAATAACATGTGCATGCACCTGTATCCCGCTTAGATAAGGTTGCAACTGAAGTTCATCGAAGGAATGTTCAAGGCGGCTTAGCGTTGCCCCATATTGTGCATTGGTAGTTTGGAATCGGGGCGAGAGTACGTGCACCAGATGCAGTTCCAGGCTAAGTGTTCTGGCTATTTGTGCAGCTACTGGTAAGGCCAGAACAGAGGCTTCTGAAAAGTCGGTTGGAAATACAAGTTTTTTCATAGCATTAGTGGCTTTCTTCGAAATGTAGTTATCAAAACTACCTCAGTAATGGAGCCACTAATCTAATGACGGTCAGGCTGTAGAATGATTATTATCACTATCAATCAGCCTGCTTCCGTAGCTGACAATGTCATCACATTCAGATTTTTCACGGCAGTGAAATTCAACAGCTGTACACATTTCTCACCAGCATATCGTCTGGCGAGCGATTCAGTCTAACTACATGGGTGTACAAAAACGGTGAATTTCCGGAAGTCAACAGGTTCCTGACGTGTTACTTTTTATCAATATGGCACGGTTTTACTTTTCGTTGCCAATAGGCGTGCTGGCGGCTATAGCCCGGCGAATGGCTTCCTCCCGGCTTATCCCCTGCTCAACATACATCTTAGCTATGTCTATCACATCCTGAATAGTAGGTCTAGTCCTGTTGTTCATGGGTCGAAAATGGCTTAGTAAAAAGGAGTTTTAATATGTTACCATATTAGACGTTCTCATAGAATTTTTGTCACCCTATTAACATTATCTCCTATGATAAATTTACTAAAAGGCATATAATCTTGAATTTACCACCTTTTAGTCCACTATACTCTCCTAAACAAAAACAAAAAGTCACATTAATTAGTACGGCTAGCCTTTTCAAGTAGTTATGCAATCTGATCAGAATCCCGCTATACCGAGAAAGGAATGCGTTGCTGATTCTATAATCAGCATCCTGGAATGGTCAAAGCTATAGGCTTGGGCATTATATTTGCCAGAAACCTCATTATTTCATGAAAAGCTACTTTTATACCCTGGTATTCTTTTCACTTGCTAGTGCGGGCTATTCACAAAAAGCAAGCATTCCTAAACGAGCCCATCGGATTGAAGTAGCTGCCACCTTGTCTGATTCAGCTTTGCTGGATATCATTTCCTTTCGACTTGAAACGGCAGGTTTTTTTATTGACCAATTTGATAAGAATAAAGGGTATTTGATCACAGAGTATAAAAAGATGAGTGACGCTGCCGACGCCATCTCGCTCAAAGTGATTGTTCAGGTCAAAGACAATATTGCTGTTTTTAGTGGGCAGGGGGATGCTGAGATCCTGAGTTATAAGTATACCAATGTGCCTTTGAGCTATAAAGGATCTGGTAGTGGAATTGAAAAGGCAGGCTTCATAGCCCTCGACGAAACGGTCAAAAAGTTATCAAAAACGATAGGCTTTTCCAGTATTTCCTACCTAACACCGCAGTCATCAACTCCTTAGAGCTCGATAAACTAGCTCATACTTAGATTTATAGGTAGCTTGCTGTTAGGCCAAGTCCAACTGCTGTTAGTCAATTTATCATGAATGATTTGGTTACTAATTTCGTGATTCTAGCTTTACAGAAGCAGAAATTAGGGATAGCTAAGCGTAGTGAATTGCCAATTTATTCAGGGCTATACTGAGCGTTTAGTTGTCCAGTAGCTGCTGAACTTTATCTTCTATTCGTTCCCCATACTTTATTTTGGCTATTAGAATTCCTTTAGGGTCAGCTAATAGCAACGTGGGATACTCAACAAGATTATATAGTTCATTAATTCCACTTTTAGCACTCGTAAACTCAGCTGTTTGTATCCAGGTCATGCCGTATCGGTCAATGGCCTTTAGCCATTTCGCTCGGTCAGTTGGCCGTTCAAGAGCAATGCTTACAATAGCTAAACGGTCCCCAAATTTTGTATGTACTGCTTTTAATTCAGGTATTCCCTGTATACACGGAATACACCAGGTACCCCAAAAGTCAAGTAGTACATATTTACCCTTAAATGAATTTAGAGATACAAGCTTACCTTTTGCATCAGGCAAGTTAAATAAGGGCAATTTTCTACCAATACGAGGTCGGTGACGAACATTATATAGTCGAGTAATGGCTTTTTGCGCCCAATAGCTGCTTCTTACTGGTGGGCTCAAACTTGCTAACAATTTATCAAGTTGATCAAAAATGGTAATGTCATACATAGCTTGCCAATAGAGTAAATAAGCCGCCGTTAGGGTGGCAGGATGCTGCTTAATAAATTGGCGGGTCGCCTGGTATTCCTCCAGAACAATAGGGTCAGCTTCGGCACTTGATTTCCCCTCCTTTTTAAGTTTATAGGGCTTTTCAACTTTATCACGGTAAAGCTCCATTATATTATTTTCTGGTGTACCTGTACACGTAAGGGTAGTATGTGGGCCAAACTCACCTGAAATTGAGATAATTGGCGCATCGAGCCAAATAGACAGTTGGGTAGATGGATTAAGCACTAGCGTAGCAATATTTCCATCTGTCACTGGCATTTGATGAATAAATTGCCCCTGATGGGCTTTTACAGTGTCATTCATAAACATGCCTTGTCGCGTATAGCGTACAACCACCGAACGATTACCCAGTCCGATAATATTCGCTTTAATTTTGTAGATGGATTGACCAAATGATGCGCTAACAGCTATAATTTGACAACCGGATATACAGGTTAATAGGCTTATAGTAAGTAGTTTTCTCATGGTATAGTAAGTTAGGTAGCAATATAACTAACTTTATAGTTTTATGTTGCATATTTATAGTTGCATTATTAATTAACAGAGCATAAACCAGCGCTTTTACTAGAAGGGAATTTCGGGATGCCTATTCAATTCCAGCTCTAGATTTAACAAACCAAGCTACTATGAGCTCACGCAAAAACCCAACCCTCAATAACTATTTGCCTCATACCCGCTAACTTTTCTCCACTCGTATCGGTTAAGTGTGCAAACTCAGGTGATTTACAGCTTCTAATAAGCGAAAAGAAACAAACATCAAACAGGCTCTCACACAAAAAACGCTGACCCTATCAGAATCAGCGTTTTTCCAATGCATTTACAGAGCCTGCCTATATGTCCAATATAAAGCAATCAGAAATGTTATATTCAAATATTGTACCAAGTAGTAACATATTTGGTACAATAAATAGCTAATCTATATTATTTCTCTAGAACTCAGACCCATTAACCAGGTCTCCATATGAACTGATTTAAGAAGTACATCTATTCTAAGGATGAATACATACAAATAGCATTCAAGTTTGAATAGGCATAATCAGTGATAACGATCAACAAAATCACTTATACCATATAGTGCTTAGCGTATAGAAGCTGTATTTTGTGGCGACTTCGCTTAAGTCGCATCTTTACCGCACTGGGTTTAATCATGTACAAGTGAGCAATCTCATCAATGGTCAACCCATCTTCATATTTAAGGCGAAGCAGTGCACGTTCCTCAACAGAAAGTGTCTCCATCGCCTGCCGAACCAGTTGAAGTGTTTCTTCATGGAGCTGGGCTTCGGGTAAATCAGGCTTGTCATGGGCCATGTCATCTGGCTGCCACGTGGTTGTTGGTAATCGTTTGGCCAGGCGAAGCTGATCAGCGCAATAGTTGTAGGCAATTGAATAAAGCCAGGTAGAGAAAGAAGAACGATTTTGAAATGAATCAAACTTTTCGAAGGCTTTGATGAAAATATCCTGGGTATAATCTTGTGCCATCTCAGCATCTTTTGTCATACTCAAGCATGTTCTATAAACCTTGTTAACATACTGATTATAGAGGGATTCAAATGTATCAAGTGGTGGGTTAGTACCAAGCCGCTGTTGCAGCTGATTAGCTGTTAATGAAGTACGTTTCATGAAAGTGCTAGTTTATGGGCTAGATAATGAGTACAGTTACAAAACCAGCTTGGTGCTATAAAAGGTTTTATCGTACTATATATACACTATCGCCAGAACGGCACTCAAATTGAATTGTAAGTGACCTGAATAACAATTATCTATCCTATGTCGATAGATAAGGATATTACATGCAGGTATTTTAATATATTTCTACGTCTTCATTTTCACATTAAGATACTTAAAATTTATTAGACGGTAGTTAAAGTTACTATATCTACAGTAAAATCCTATCCATGTAACTGTGACCTTTTACTGACCAATAATCCCATAAGATATGGATACATATGACTATGAGGAGAGAATATTAAAATCGAAGAAAGCCAACAAAGTGACCCAAACAAATCAAACTTGCTTAAAAAAGTAACCTCATGGACAAGTACAGCAAAACGAGCCCAATGGCAACAATGAGTGGCCAAACACCTGTTAGTAGTGGTTTTTTCATTGATTAGTAGTATTATAATCCCATATTTCCGTTCACTCTACAAGTCTGCTTGCCGAGTAACACCCCTATGTATTACTTATTCTCAATGTTTACAATCTCTTCACAGCAATCTGCACAGTTTTCTTTTAGAGCAATGCTAAATTCCTGGTTCACTCGTTTCCGGCAGTTAACATCATAGTTTACCAGTAAGCTTAATGTAGCAGTTATACCTCCATTAGCCCAAGTCAAAAGGAAGCTTTTAGCATCTAAATCACAGTCTGAATATAATTTTGTTATAGTAACCTCTGGTTGTCCATAGCTTAATTCCATAGCGCTATTCAACTGAGATGTTGCATAACAGGTAAACTTTATGAGTATGTCATCCTTGAAGAATAAGTATACCGATTTAAGCTCAATGCCAGCCTCCCGGAAGTTATTGATGTAAAATACCCGAACATGTTCACATACTGGAGCGTGGAGGGGTGTATGCGAGACCTTACTAGTAATCAGATTTGATTTAATTTCTACAATTTGACTTTGGGTCGATTTTTCTGTTTTAATAGCTGAATCAACTGTTTCTATTGGCATTCCCGTCTCAGTGGCAATAGCCTGCACAAGGCTACGACTAGCCTTCCCGATCTTAAACCGGCCAATTCCCTCAATTTTATCTTGCGAAAATGCGGGAGTACCAGTACTGAGGGTTACCAACAACAAAACCACTAGATACCCTTTCATCGTTGAGCAGATTTAATCACCAAAAATACCAGGTCAAGTAGCCGCAAACGTGCGGATGGCTTTAGCGAAGCCGGTACTCATACTCAATGTATATAAGGGTATCAACGAAAAGTGCAGGCACCTGGATTCATAAAAAAACGCCAGCCCTCGTAGAGCCAGCGTTTTTTGGATTACATGCACTTGTAGTTTCAATTCAATCCTCGCCCCTACTTAATTGACTCGGCCGAAAAGGCAATTCAGCACTAGGACTAATTTGTTTGGTACCTCTACCACGAATTCCATTTAGTTATCTTAAAAAACGTTGATCCCATTCCAGTCTAAACAGCCTGGAAGTGGGCCTGACTTGAGTGCTTCTGGTTTAGTAACGTTTACGAAAAGAAGGAAATGTTTATCGGTATTACCTTATCCTATCGGCTAATTCTATTGATTTAACCCGGATAGCTAAAGGCCTTATTTGTAAGTAAAGATTAAGTTTGGTCAATGACCCGTAAACTTTTGCGGGTCATTCCTTTACTCCGCTCATTCGAGACTCCTCGCCTGTTTTTTTGTTACGTTCTTCCCATTATCAGGCAAAGCGATTTCCGATATTCTATCTTTTTCAAACTCGACGTTCAGCCGCTATATACCATAAGGCTCAACTTGAGGTCGACAGAATATTAAAGAATTACCAGTAATCCGAAGACGATTGCCGAAAGGACAACCAGGGCACAAAGTATATAATTGAGAATGATCGAATGGAGACTTTTGGTATTCATTATTAACAATTTATTGGGATACAGGATATAGTTTTGACTGATTAAAATCAAAAGGTCACTAAATATTTACATATAGCAAATAATATAAACAAAAAGCTAGTCGTATCTTAGTCAGATAAAACGTCTCTTACGTTATGATCTTTCTAGCAATATTCGTCGCCTTTTGGGCAGGTTACCTGGCCCGAATCGTTCAGCAAATCATTCATAATCAACACGATATCTATCAGGAAGAGAAAATTGAATTAGCCTACACGAAGCGGCTCTGTCGACTTACTGATCAGATGAATCGTTCGCTGCACCTGAACGTGGCACTTCTTGAGGAAAAGAAACAACTTCAACAGCGATTACGTGAACTGCAAGATCAACATGAAAGGACCCTGGCTGCTTTAAATTGAGCTCCTGTTTGATAATTCTCCTAAACAATGTATCAGCTTTACTTAAACGAGTACTTATATGTTTACTCTGATGGCTCAGGTCATGGCTCAGAATGTGTACATTCAGGCGCTTACTGTCCAGGCTGATTATCTGGAAATTGATTTTGCAATAGGCCGTCTAGAAGGGTTATTTCAGCAGTTGATGATGATTAATCCAACCAACCTCCGCCTGGCATCTATATGGGCTATGCTAGACCAGTACACCAGGAATGGATTAAACGAGCTACGGCTTTCCGTCGTTAATGAGGATAAAGAATTCCAGGAGGATACTTTTATGGCGCTTCAGGAAAAGATTTCGTATACAGTGGCACTACTTTCATGGGTTTAAAAATCTCCCAATACTGGTGGCGTGCACATTCCTGGCACTAAACTAAAATTATGTTTCCCTATTAATTTGCGTCCAGCAATTTTGTGCTATTAGTAAAGCCCCTCACCGTTATTTCTTTATTTATCCTACATGTAGGCATCTCTGTTCACACACAAAAAGTAAATTAATTATATACTATATTCTATTTTTATAAATTTATTATAGAATAAATATTTTCTTTTTACGATTTAAGTTAACTTCATAAACGCTTCGAATTATTTCAGTTTACTTTACATAGCGCCAGTATCGTTCCTCATTAAACTGCCCAACAAGGCTTTTTAATGGCTTACTGGTCTTTTGCCTGCTTCCACTAGACTGTCATTGCATGAACCGAAACCGACGCATCTCCTTCATGGTAGCTCTGGGTTTACTGATTACCGTACTCATTGGTATCAACGCACGGCAGACGATCTATCGATTAATCGGAATGAATAATTGGGTAGTGCATACCTATCTGGTGCTCAATAAAACCCAACGTATACTCGCCTTGCTAACCAATATGGATAATGATTTGCGCGGGTATTTGCAGAGTAACAACCCCTATTTCAAATCAGACTTTGAGCATAGTAGTCATGAAATGACCAAACAGCTCAAAAGCATACAAGTCCTGACAATCGATAACTCGATCCAGACTAAGCGTTTACAACTACTGGATACCCTTTTTCAGTCTAAACTGGCTAGCAGCCGCTCCTTATTTAAAGCCGGTGGCATTCAACAGGGGAAGCCTCGCCTGGATTCCATTGCACATTTTTTGAGCATTAGTAGCCAGTTTTATCAAGTATTAAAAGCAACGGAGAGCTACGAAAATGTATTACTCGAAACCCGAGTAGCCCAAAGCGAACGATCTGCTTCCTATGCCACAATCAGCAATCTGGTTGGAGCCATTACGGCTTTAATTATGATCCTGTGGGCTATTTATATGCTTTTTCAATCCTTACAAAAAAGCACCCGTCTTAACCAACAGCTTACTGAAAGCGAACAACAAACCAAGAAATTACTGGATGCAGTACCTGTCTCGGTTGTCATCATTAATCAACATGGTCAGTTCTATTATGCCAACCAGGCAGCTTCTCAATTAATCGATAACATTACAGAGTTTACTACTTATTCAGACGCACTTAACAGGGGTCAGCTCTTCCGCTATCCAGAGGGTGAGCCTTATCCGATTGAGCAGCGACCTACTTTCCGGGCTCTAAAAGGTGAACCAGCCCAGGCCGATGATCTTGAATTTCGGGTAAATGGGAAAGCGATTCAACTCCTGAGTACGGCTTCGCCCGTTTATGATGCACAGGGACAATTACAGTATGTAATTACATCGAGTATCGACATTAGTGAGCGCGTCCAGTCTCAAAAGCGATTACAGGAAGCCAGGAAAATAGCCGAGAAAGCGGCAAAGGTAAAAGAGGATTTTTTAGCCAACATGAGTCATGAAATTCGGACGCCTTTAAATGCAATGCTTGGGTTTTCTGAATTACTGGATACCACAGTTTTGGATCAGGACCAGAAAGAGTTTGTTCGGTTGATCCGAACGGCGGGTAAGAATCTGCTGACCATTGTCAATGATATTCTGGATATATCCAAGCTTGAGGCAGGAATGATTAAACTGGAATCCATTCCATTCAGTATCCAGATGCTCACCGCTTCGCTCAGGTCGATGTGTCAAGCTTCCGTTTCTGATAAAGGCTTACAGTTGATCGTTAAGGTCGACCCAGACCTACCAACTATTTTCTTAGGCGATCCCACCCGGCTTACTCAAATTATACTCAACCTGCTCAACAATGCCATCAAATTTACCAAGCATGGGCATATAACGTTGCGTGTTGAACAAGGAGAAAAGGCAACCAGCGAATCTGTACGTGTCCGTTTCATTGTGCAGGATACAGGCATTGGTATTGCCCCGGATATGTTACCAACTATTTTTGAGCGTTTTCAGCAAGCGGATGACTTTACAACCCGGTATTACGGGGGTACGGGATTAGGCCTTAACATCGTCAAAGCCCTGACCGAACTACAGGGAGGTTCCGTTACGGTTACAAGTACCCCAGGCAAAGGATCCCAGTTTATTGTGGAGATACCTTACCTGATTGCCAAAGAACAGATCAGCGTTCATCAGGCTCCTGTTTCCACAACAACGCCCATCGAAGGAAATGTGCGTGTTTTAGTCGTCGAGGATAATTTAATGAATCAAAAACTAGTTCTGCAAGTCCTAAAGCGCTTAGGCTATCAGGCTCAAGTTGCCGCGGATGGGCAAAAGGCGCTGGATCTGCTAAACGGAAATTCATTTGATGTGATCTTAATGGACCTCCAAATGCCCGTTATGGATGGATACGAAACAACTCGCCAGATCCGGTCAAAACTGAAAAGTACAATCCCAATTATTGCCATGACTGCCCATGCCCTACCTAGTGAGCAGGAAGAATGCCTTAAAGTGGGTATGAATGATTTTCTTCCCAAGCCATTCCAGATGGAAGAACTCCAGCTGTTATTGCGAAAATATCTATCCGTCAAGATTTCAGATGACTCAACTTCAACGGTAGACGGACCGCTTATTCCACCTACCACTAGTTTCTCCGTTGAGCCACTCCTAAAGGCCGTAGGCAATGATCAGGGATTAACCATCGAATTACTGGACATCTACCTGGAGGAGACTCCACCGGCTATTGACCAACTCAAGCTAGCGCTAGATCGGCAGGATATAGACGAAATAAAACGAATCATTCATACCCAACAAGTGCACACAAAAATGCTCGGAATGAGCGAAGCTACCCGCTTAATTCTGGAAACGGAAGCGTTGATTGGGGCAAAGAAAGATTTTGCGGCTATATCTCCGCTTGTTGGGCAGTATATTAAGGAGGTGGAAACAGCCCTACCTCTTATTGAACAATATGTGCAGACTACCGTAAATCACAGGGATTAAAATTGAATGCTACTGATTTCTGTATCAGTAAATCAGCAGCATTCAATTCAGTCAAACCAAAATGACTGGAACAGTAACCTGTAAAATTTGAGACGGCCTACTCGGTTAGCTATTATACGCCGTCGATACCGTATCTCCCCCTTCTCCTGTCCAGTTCGTATGAAAAAACTGTCCACGTGGCTTGTCGATCCGTTCGTATGTATGCGCACCGAAATAGTCTCGTTGTGCCTGCAACAGATTAGCCGGTAACCATTCACTACGGAAACCATCCAAATAGCAAAGTGCCGAGGTGAGTGCAGGAGCAGGAATACCGTTGAGTAGGGCAGCAGCACACACCCGTCTCCATCCGTCCTGGGCTGTTTCTACTTTTTGTTTGAAGAAATCGTCAAGCAATAGGTGTGGGAGGGCAGGATTGGTATCAAATGCTTTTTTGATATCACCGAGGAAGGCAGAGCGGATAATACAACCACCCCGCCACATTAGGGCTATATCACCATAATTCAGTTGCCAGTCATACTCCTTGGCAGCTGCCATAAACAGATTGTACCCTTGCGCGTACGAAATGATTTTGGCACCATAAAGAGCCATTTTTAAATCGTCCAGCAATTGCGCCTTGTCACCACTAAATTCGGGCTTGGGTCCGTTGATCACTTTCGAGGCCTCCACCCGCATTTCCTTTTGCGCTGATAGAAACCGAGCAAATACCGACTCACCAATCAGAGTTAGTGGAATACCCAGATCAAGGGCGGCCGTTCCCGTCCATTTACCTGTTCCTTTTTGCCCAGCGGTATCCAGGATTTTATCCACCATCGGTGTACCGTCTTCATCTTTGTAGGCCATGATGTCGGCTGTAATTTCAATCAGATACGAATCCAGCTCTTCGGTATTCCACTTTTTGAATACCTCATGCATCTCATCAGCACTCATCCCCAGCAGATCTCTCATGATCTGATAAGCTTCGCCAATAATCTGCATGTCGCCATACTCGATCCCATTGTGCACCATTTTCACAAAGTGACCGGCACCATCTTTTCCTACCCAATCGCAGCAAGGCGTACCATCGTCTACTTTGGCTGCAATTGATTGAAAAATACCTTTCACCGCTGGCCACGCATCCGCACTACCACCTGGCATCATAGAAGGGCCGTGTAATGCGCCAATTTCTCCACCAGAAACACCGGTTCCAATATAAAGAAACCCTTTACTTTCTACGTACCTGGTCCTGCGAATGGTGTCTGGAAAATAAGAATTCCCGCCATCAATGATAATGTCGCCCGGTTCCAGATGCGGGATGATCTGTTCAATAAAATCATCCACGGGCTGTCCGGCTTTTACCAGTAACATCACCTTACGAGGGCGTTTTAGAGAAGCAACCAATTCGGCAATAGAATGGGCACCAATGAAGTTTTTCCCGGCCCCTCTTCCGCTGATAAATTTGTCCACTTTTTCAACTGTTCGATTGAAAACAGCTACGGTAAACCCTTTGCTTTCCATGTTAAGCACAAGATTTTCACCCATTACGGCCAGACCGATTAAGCCGATATCTGCAGATTTTGTCATTATGATTTACTTTATTGAAATAGACTACAACTAATACGTATTGCTAATAAAAACCTGCTCATGGCTGCTCCTACTCATATTCATGCTTACGCTTTGTTTTCTATTAAATAGAATAGCTTGCTCAAGTTACTTTGCAAAGGTATGAACATTCTATTCGCCAATATATGCCAAACTGGGCTGATTAGTCGAACAGGATGTAAATAGCTCCTATACACGGAAGGTATTATTCCAAAACTTACTTTGTACTATATACGTAATAGCTGGTTAACACCTGATTTTTGGTAGACATTGGGCTGGGTATTGGCTTAATGGCGACTATTTTATTAACAAAGAAATTAAACAGGATACACGAAATTATAAGGATAGGCAAGATCTATTTGTAATTAATATCATATAAATAGTCAATCATTATTAATAGTTTATTAAAAGGCGTAAACTATAGATATACAGTTTTTTAGTGACTCGAAAATATATGGCAAATATTTATCCGTTCACTCATAAAAACGGAGTATTGGCAAGGTTTTGGCATCGTTTCATGCAAAAAACTACAATCGTCATGGCCTCTCCCATAAACATCCATTTACTGAAAGAATACATCAAGACATTCATTGCCACGGAGGTAGTCTTTCCGGGTATTCCGCCCCGGCAGTGGGGTGCCGAGTTTAGCCGCCTGGAGTTGAATGCTATATATTCTGGGTTAAGATTTGTCATTAAAAAGGCTCACCCCCTCCAGGACAGGGCCATGCTTGCCGCCTTCGAGCAAATTGACGAGTCGGAGTCGTTGAATTTGCACTGGTTCTTGTACGACTATTGGCGTGAAGTGGTCACCATCTTAGGGCTCTACCCTAATTTGGCTGATAGCTACCTAACTAGTACCCAAGAACGTACTGACTCCATCCAAGCAAATAAATACTGGTAAGCTGTCTCGTCTTACTTCACTATGTATGCACGCGGAAACTAACATTCGTAAATAAACCTATCAGTACCATACGAACAAAAAATGCCGACCCATCCGAGTCGGCATTTTTTATTCCCGTCCAATCACACCATGCATCACATGGGTAGTAACATTAAAAAGAGATTAAAAAGCTATTTATACTGTTGGCTAGCAGTCAGGCATAAATGGCAATTATTGAGCCTATACCTTATGGTTCGATTGGCTATCCACTTAAAACTCTATCCCTTTTAGAGTGATTGTTGTTGAGGGGTATAACTCTACATATCGGCTGATGGCGTCATTGCCTGCCACCCCAATCTGGTGACCTTTATACAGTAAGCTATACGTATCCTGGCCTGCAATGGCCTGACTAGCACTAACTACATAAACGTTGTTATATAAATAAGTAATTTTCACTTTGCCCGATGTCCCTTTAACCACCAGATTGACGTGTTGTCCATCAATCTGAGTAGCACTTACAGTGCCAGTGGGATTATCATCTCCTATAGTCGGTGTGGTATATCCAACAAGTTGGTAGACACCAGCTACATTATAGGCTGTCGAAGCTTCTACAGACGGTTGACAGGCTGTAAACAAAGAACAACCCAGCCCCAGAAAGAAGATTATTTTTTTCATCATTAGATACAGCCCCGCCCCATTCAATCATCCTTTAGGAGTAAATATACTCAAAAATTCTATATGGCTGCACAACCTTCCTGAGCTGATTCGTACAGAAACAACGGCCATAAAAGAACCAACGACTGTATCAGTAATTAGTCTCATTTACCTAGCGTAATCAGCACCGCTGTAGTAAATGCGTACTCTGCTTAAAGCGAAAGAAGCCTGACTATTGCCAGGCTTCTTTCTTTCAGTTTTCTTAACGTTGAGTATGCAATCTATAAATACACTGCCTTTGGTTGCTGGCAGCTAGCTGATTCTATGTTGCTTATTCTATAGCGCAAATTGTGCCAAACTACTAATATCATCCTAATATTCCTGATAGTCAGTTAATTACATTTTTAGCGATTCCTCAACATACTATAGAAGTTGTGGAAAAAGGAGTAGACTTTCCACACATATGTGGCGTATGGGCACAAAACAACCTGATGTGGTTTAACCCATTGATGATTTAATTGATTTTGGGGTAGTCAATTCGGAACATGAGAAACGGGCTCTGGCTTAGAATTTATGCGGATTATCTGTTTAAAATGAGTTGCTGTCATTTCAATCACTATTCATCAGCTTAGCTCTATTAAGATTAAATTAGCTGAGAGTAAGCTAGTCATGAAACATTTACCATACGTATACAATTCCATTACTGATAAGGAGATCACTTACTACTCATCAGCAATAATGTGTCGATGGCAGTTTTAGCTTTGTAATAAGGATAAAGTTTATTGAGTCCACCCCCTCCTAGCCAGGCTTCGCGAATAATACCTCGTTGATCTACTACATAGGTAGTTGGGTACCCCATGAAATGGAATGAACTTGCCATGTTTTTAGCATCAGGGACTATGGTAAAATCAAATCGATTCTGCTGAAAAAAATCGGGTTTTAACGAAGCCGATCTGTCAGGAGTAAAACCGAGAAAGAGAACATTTTTGCCCTTGTACTCATCTACTAGTCTATTTAATGCGGGCATTTCGGACCGACAGGGTGCACATCCCATGAACCAGAAATTGATTACGACAATCTTACCCGCTAACGAAGCTGAATCATAGGATTCGCCAGTGAGAGTTTTAAAGGTGGATAGAGGTATAGGATGGCCTTTCACGCATTCTGCCCAATCGTGGTCAATCTGCTGAAGCTTTTGCTGTGTAGGGTCGAAAAGTACACCCAATGCAGATGCAGATTGATTAGGCAATTTATTCGTGACTACCGCGTGCCTGGCATTGATTTGCTCTTCAAAACACTGGTTCAGCGTATTATTTTGAGCACGTAAAACAGACCTTCCCTGGTAAAGCATGACGATTATCAGGTAGAAACAAGCTAACCTCCTTTTTATCATGGCGATTGAGTTTTGGTGTGATACTATGGAAAATAAGCACGCTTATGAATGAGTCAAGTACAGTATTTTGTAAAATAGGATCAGTCGGTAAGCCATGATCACCCCAGCAAACAACACGGTACTCAATAAGGCAGCAAAGACAGACCAGATCGTACCAGTGCCGTAAAATCGCCTAAACGCGCGGGCCTGATAGAAGCCTAGAAAAACCAGGCCAATAAGGCTTGCTATCAGATCTCCCCGGGCCTCCCATTGGAGTTGCCCAATTATCCAGATGAAGGGTAATACGACAAGGAACTGCTGAAGTAAAAAAAAGATCAATACGAAACTCAAGAAGTGTGTCGAGAAGACCAGATGCTCAATAAATGTCCGATGGGCAGACCACATCAACACGCCAAACATCAGCGCGAACAGTGGAATCAGTATGATGAGATAGGTTTTCGAACTGGCTTTCATAGACGCATCGAATATCGGCTGAAAAGTTGCCAGCGTCTGGCCTGAGCTAGTCAGTGCCTGCTGCACTGCTTCTTTGGTACCAAAAACGGTATAGTTGTTATAATTGAGAAAGCTACTTAGCGGTTGGTTAAACGCATTGTAAGTAGCCAACAGAAAAAACACCAGATTAACCACCAAAAATAGGCCTAATGGCTTCATATAATGTACCCGCCGACCTGCTACATACTCAACCGTGAGCTTTCCGGGTCGAAACAGTAAGGCTTTTAGCGTCCTTAGCAGTGTATGATCGGCATGGGTAAAACTCTCAACTACTTCTTCAGCCACGTGACTGAGGGTTAAACTGTGTGGGTCGAAACGTTTTTCCCCACAGTTGGGACAAAACGTTTCCTGGTTATGATGGCCGCAGGTCTGGCAGGTCATAATGATAGGGAGCGAACAGGTGTAATGCAGGACTTTTGTTGTCAATTGAGTTACAAATAGGCTCAATGAAACCGCCGTAAGTCTGCCTATGTAAGCTACGGAAATAGTTATTAGCTGGCAAGCATATTTCTATTTGCCTACTTTTTTTGCAGACCGACTATCTTTTGACACCTAATGAGCTGTCCATTAACCTTGGAAGATAAGCCTACCGTAACTCCATACTGGATCTCCAAAAATTAGTTGACGCTACTACCTCAATCCAATATTTTTTACAATAAATGTAACTATTCATCAAAATACCCTGCTAACTATGGGTCAAATCACCAAACTTATGAGTAGTATTGCTAGCGTGTCAATGGCAGACAAAAAGCCTATTCATGAATCATTCGCCGAGTTTACCCGTGACTTCCAGATTAATTGTAGGAAAACTTTTGGATGGAGTTGAGTTAAGGCAACTCAATGAAATAGCTGATCAGCGGGGGTCATTTACGGAAACATTTGCTTTACAATGGGGAGTAGGGATTTCCCCCGCGCAATGGAGTATAGTCCGTTCTGGAACGAATGTGTTGCGAGGTTTGCACATTCACCAACGGCATGATGAATACTTCTGCTTACTTGAGGGACATTGCCGGGTTGGGCTGTATGACGCCCGCCCCGATTCGCGCACCTATCAGCAATACGCCCTTTACGAGCTATTCGGGGCAGATATGAAGGCGCTTATTTTTCCAGCTGGCCTCTTACATGGCTGGTATTTCCTCACCCCTTCGATCCATTTACAAGCTGTTTCGGAATGCTATAGTACCTATGCTCAAGATGATAATCTGGGTTGTCGCTGGGACGACCCAGCCCTAAACATCCCCTGGGGAATCAGCGATCCGATTCTATCGGATCGGGCAGCCAGCTTTCCTCTGCTGACGGATCTGATGGTCTCTTTAGCCAACGCTGAACTTTACCCCTAAGCCAGTCAGGCAAATCGGACAAGCGTTTTCCTCGAACAAGTATCCAGCTCCGCTTGAACTGATTTCTCTCACAAAACAAACTAGCCAAAGCCTGATCTATAGCCGATTGTAGCTCTACCGGTGTTTGCATTATTGCAGTCCAGCGGGCCAGTTCTTCATAGCGTTGAGCGGTAGGCCAACCAGGATGATCATTTCGTTTGAAATATAAGAGAGTAGGCTGCCAGGCTATAGCAAACCGGCAATTGGGCTGGGCTATAATCTGTTCCCACATATAGAGATCGGTTGGACGGTTCACTGGGGTTGTCCGCCAGCCGTAAGGCAGTTTTTTGTAAAAGTCAAGCCGATGCCCTGCTGCCGATAAAATGCTAAGGACAGTTGCCTGTTGCGGAGAGACGGGCAAATAGGGCAGAAACAACTGCTGGTTACGCCGAACGTAATAATAATTTGTGGCAACTAAATCGGCCGTACTCAGGTGTTTGGCAAGGGTTTGAAGGTGATGAGATAACCATAGATCACGATCACAGATATACGCAACAAAAAAGCCACGCGCTTGCTGTAGTGCCTGATGTCGGTATAGTTCACCCCGGCGGGGGTGTTTAGGATGATCGAAAAAATGGATGCGTCCATCCTCCCGCATCAAGTCAAGAATAACGGCTCGAGTACCCTCGTCAACCCCATCACCGATGATAAACAACTCAAAGGCCTGTAGCGTCTGTCGTTGTATACTTCCTACGCATAACGGCAACAAAATCCCCCGGTCGGCGGTAGTAGGTAAAATAATGGTGGCCAGAATAGATTCGTTCATTCGAGCAGACAGGTAGTTAGGTAAGCCGTTCTATTTCTTCAAGTATCCGCATTAATTCAATACCTTCTTTTAACGGACTGATAGGTGGAGGTCCCCCCTTCAGATAACCGATAAAAGCGCTCAACTCAAGTTGTAAGGGAGTTGTTGAATCGAATAAACGACGTTCGTGCCGGCGCTGGCTGATCGATGTCTGGTCAGTACCGTACCAAATATCGACGGCGCTGGCCCGCTCATCGGCCAATACAGCTACACCTGCAGTACCATGGAGCCGCACCTCCCGTCGTTTATCCGAATAGCGGGTCGACACGTCGATTATACAGCCCGGCTTATCGCCCATCAATACCGTTAGGCCTCGTATTTGTCCATTATGTCGTTCGGCCAGTGCTGCTTTTGGCGTTGGTACCTGACCCAGAATATGCAGTAGAATAGACAGGTCATGCGGAGTTAGCGTTCGAAGCGTGTCAGTATCAGTGCGTGGGCTTGTCCAGTTATAGCGGGTAGTTTTCAGCAGTACTAATTCTCCCAATTCACCAGATTGACTAATTTTTTGCAATAGCTCAATACCAGGATGATACCGCCAGATATGCATCATAAAGGTGGGCGGCAAGGGTAATCGGCCAATGCGGAGTGCCTCCTGGTAAGAGATGGCCAGGGGTTTTTCTACATAAATAGGTTTGCCAAATGGCGCAATCTGTTCCAGCACAGCACAATGCGTTGAAGCGGGTGTGGCTATAATCAGCCCATCGACAGAGAGTAGTGTATCGACAAAAGCCGTAGCATCTAAAGCCCCCAGTTGGAGAGCTTGCCTACGTATGTCAGGATCGGTATCACAGACGGTAACAGTCACAGCCAATTCCGTCAGCGTTTTTAAAATCAACTGGCCCCAGAGCCCACAACCAATCAAACCAATATGCATAAGTGATCCGAAAAAGCGGTCTAGTAAAAGTCGTGTCGCTAAATCGGAATAGGCTTGACTATTCCTGCTACCTCAACCGAATATGATTCCTATCGTTTACCCAAAGTTAACGTAGTAAGCCGTTTTATTTGTTTCAACCAACTGTATTTGCCTGCTTAATTAAGCCTAACTGGCTACGTGTTTTATTGCTTACTGTCTTGGTAGCCTTTGGCAGCCCTGTTTTGACAGACCATAAATTTTGCGGCTACCTATTGTAAGCAAGTATGCTTGAAACTATAATTAATCATGCGCCAAACTAGAGACCATTTCCCTTAAGATAACTAGCTTTTTGGCCTTTTTATATTTTATTTGTAATACAATACTACAACAACTACATTATATGAACACGCTGCAAAGTAATGCTACCTTATTAAATCCTGAAGTACTCCTTCAGTTTTTACTCTACAAGGACAGCTCACGCCAAGCTACCACTAAGTTAGCTCCTGACTGCTGGATTGATTTTGATACTGCTTTTGGGCCAACCTTCCAGCCAGGTACGGAACACAAGGTATCAGTATTTAGTCCTGATTGTAAACCAGTTCCATATAAAGTAGTAGTCGCCAGGTCGCCCTTGTTAGGTCAAATGCCTCATCCTGACCAGGAGCAAGTCATGGTGCCAACGGCTACACTGTACTTTTTGCCAGCGGCTTAAAAGTTGACTCATGTGGTTGGTTTCATGAAATACGAGTTGGGCAGGCTTCTGATCTTCCAGACAGAAAAGGTTTTAAAGCGATTTAGGGATAATAAGACAGCTGACACAATGATAAACAACTAGCGGCTTATCATCCTTTCGTCAATTTAAGCTGGCCAGGTAACTATCACCAAAATTAGGGTAGAGCCTTAAGATAACAACCAGTTCCCGCCAGTAGTCGGACAAAAACCAGTGTAAGTTCAGGTTATCCAACTCGTCCATTTGCTCAAAGGCCAGAATCATGGGTCTATCCTGAAGGGGATGAGCCTTATGGACGACAAATTTTAGGGCAAAGTAAATCGCATCTAACTCAGACTGAGTAAAGTCCGTACCCCACTGCCGGGGCAGAATACCAGGAAAAACGATCTCCGTTGCCAGAAATGTCTTGATGTACTCTTTCAGTAAATAGATGTTTTTGTGCGGTGACATGGCGATGGCTTTCATACATGAAACCTTGCCAAAATCTTGCCAATGTTCGTTTTTTCTATACGAACAGGAGAAAAAATGTCATGATTTTTTTAGCAGATAAAAATCTGTAAATCAATTATTTTTACCTTTCGATTAACAGCAAACATATGATTATCTGAAACCCTATTTTAGATTACATTTTACACACTTATTCCTCTCTACACGGCTAGTTTATAACATAAATCAAGCCAGTCAGTGCAACTGAGCAACGTTCAAGTCAAGTGTTTACAATGGGGGTTTACGCCCGTCCTAGCTGAAATAGCATAACGGGTACTCGACGGCGGGATATGGGTAGCTGAACTTGATCCTGCATGACTACGTAGCTTTGGGATCGTAGGCTGGCGGCTACTTGCAGGCGGTGAATGTAGGCAGGGTTGACCAGGGCTTGTTTGTGAGGGCGAAGAAACTCAGGCCACTTCTGAGCAAACCATTTTAAGGTATAAGCAGACAAAAATACGGTTCCGTTCATCAAATGGATACGGCTGTAATTAGCATCTCCCGTCAGGTAAAGGACGGACTGAGGCTCGATATGGTTGATAAGTTGTTTGGGGGGTAGCGCTTTTTTCATACACATTGATTTATGATGTATGCAACATACTAAATTATCGTAAATAATAAATAAAGAGTTAACAAATAGATTATATATGGAAACTAAAAGACACTACAAGTATCTGGGTGACCGCATGACGGATCCTGCATTGAAGGGTCTGTCATGCAGGGCCGTGCTACAGGAAGACAACAAGTGTATTCGGGGTCGAAATGGCAGTATGCTGGTCCAGTTCGATTCTGGGCCAATTGTACATGTGATTGGAAGGTTACTCCGGAAAATGAATTAATAAAACAGGCCACATCAAATTGATGTAGCCTGTATGACATAACCATTCACTACATTACTAACTATTTGTATCTAAAACAGATCTCTGCCCAATAAAGCCAACATAGTAAGCGTCCGGTCTTGTATGTTCCCGATTACTGTTCAAAGAAATCAGGAGCATGCGAAGTTGAAACTGGTACAAGAATTTCCCTCACTAAAAGTGCATACAATCTTGTACTATTTTTCTTTATCGATATTGAATCAAATTCAACATTTAGATTCCTCTTCCTCCATAGAATCCCCTTCGTCGCCCTTCGTTTGGAGGAATTCGGTTTTGATTCCATTATCAATATAGCGTTCCCTGGATGGTGATAACACGGGGCCTACACCGACAATACCTATGCCACATAAAGCCAGTGTAATAAGGCACACCAGGCCTATGAGCTTTAAAAGCTGCTTAATTCGTTTGATAAGCATATATCAATGAGTTGAGACTGCTGGAAGGCAGTACTGAGAAGAATAATGAGAAAGCCACTTAATAGGCTTATAGGGGAGGCACTAACCTCTAGAAGACAAATATGGCTCGTCGGGGCTACTAGGAATAGCCTTCAACTGGACGAACGTACACAAACGTGTGAGTACTGGTTTACTGGAGCAAAATAGCCTTATATGACTATTAGTCAAAGCGTTATAAAACCTTAAGACTGCAAACTGGACGTGCTTATAAGCGATAAAAAACCGTTTCGATTTTGTCGTCTTTTTTACAGACACGCGGTGACGGACCTCCTGTTTAGCAACAAGCCATAGCTCGGTCTTTGGGCTGACTTTTACACGGTCTTGACTCAAAAAGCCACCACCTAAAAAGGCAAAAAGACTGCCAAGCAGAGCAGCTGTTAGTAGCCACTTTGTCAACCTTATCTTGTGCCCTAAATGATGTGGTTTCATCTCATCAAATTACATAAGCATAAGCAATGTAAGTAATCTTTCTTGCTTACTAATCAGGCACTGTTGACTGCCCTGGCGATAAGGTGCCGGTAACCACCTGGTTAACACCAGTAGCCTAGTTAGTAAGAATGGTTTTCCAGGTAGTTCCATTCCAGAACTCTTTAGTGTGCGTCGTCAGATTGTAGATTTCTAAGCCTTCATAAGGCGTTAGGGCATCGCGTTGTGCGGTGGTAAATCTAGTACCACGAACCCCAAAACGTCCATTTTCATCAACGACCACCGTTTTTAAACTACCCGTCAAATCGGCACTGGTACTGTTCATATCCGGAGTTCGGATAGGTGTAGGACCGTGTAATACGCTCTTATAGCTACTATTGGTAGGGTCGAAAATGGCTTGTCCCTGCACAAGGGTCTGTCCGTATTGGAAAAGCCCACCTTCGATGTTTAAGGTCGTAGGGAATGTAGCGTTATCCTTACACTTCACACTAAGATTATAGCCCCTATGCGCTGCCGAAATAAGCGAAATACCCGTGAACGAACCCATACTAAACAACAAAGGGCCATGCATCCCAACACTCACCTGTGCTCCATAGCCGCCCGATGGTTGTAAAATACTCTGATTGTTTGCACTAAAAACATAGGTCGAATTATCAAGGTACATCCTCCCTACTGTAAGAGCATATAGGTTTGAACAGGACGCTGAAGGCCGGATAGTTGAACCCTGAACAACGATATCGCCCCCGTCTAATCCAATCCGATTCGAGCCATTTAAAGTTAAATCAATCGTAGTTAATTGGATCATTGAACCCGGACTGGCATACAGCCCCCCATTCAAGACCATATAGGCGGGGGCAGGATACGCTGCTGAATACAGGAAAACGAATTTGTTATTGACCTCATGGTCTGAACTCAGTACAACCGGGTTAGCTGATGTAGTGTTACGAATGCTAACGAAGTAGCTATAAGCCGAACTACCGTTTATCCATTCGATAGCCTTGTCTATGGTTTTGAACACGACCCCGCTGGTAAAACTTTCAGTCTGAACGGTATAATCGGAGGGGTCTTTTGTGTCGTCCCCATTCACAGGATCAATACCGATGTGGAGCGAATTGGCCGTATTGAGTGTGTTATAGGTTAATTTGCCAACCTTATTAATACCACCTATCGTTACATTTCCAGATAGCGTCATGCTGTAAGGCTGGTTAATTGCATCAGTCTTTAGAGCGTTCAATTTCAGACTATCAGTAAGTGGCATGCTATTCTTGCGTAGGGGTTGGTTTACTTGCCGGCCAATTTCGGCGTTTTGGCCAAAGGCAAGAAGTGTAGTCAGCGATAGAACGATTGACAGAATGCGTTTCATTACAGACGGTTTAATTGAATAGACATTAATTGCTTCCAGATTGCAAACGCGGTGAGGGGGCTCTACTGAAGTTGTTACTGTTTACAAAATTAGACTACTAATCATTAACGTTCTCTGTTTTAAACAGAACAAGTGACGCTCCGAAAACAAATTTCTTTTTCTTGTCCTTAAACTACAGCTCGTAATCCCATACATAGCTTTGCTTTCGTCTGGGTGGGCATCGAGTACCTGACAGCAGCTTATACGGACCGAAGAATGGCTTAATAAGGCAAAAGGCATAAAGCCAATTTTATCCTACTACTTGAGTGTTTTACGCTTGGAGCGTATAAGTTGTTTAAACCAAAACAAAATTAGCTAGCCAACAATACAGTTAACTAGCTAATTTTCAGCGTGATCCCGATTGGATTACAACCTAACGAGTCAATTATCTGATTATCAATAAATTAAATATGGGTATTTTCCCGGTTGCCGGATTGGTTGACGGAATAGCCAATAAGTAGCTATTGGTTGACGGTTGAGTTGACGGTTTACCTTTTGTACGTTTGAGCCAAACGAGCGGCCTTTACTGGCTACTTGGTTTGGTCAGAGCCGGGCGGGTGGTTCCCCCGGCTCATTGGGTCGGGTGGGTGGTTCCCCCGACCCATTTTTTTATCTGCCAATCAATTGAACACCCCATGTGCCTGTACTACACTATTTCTTTGTTCTAAGTACAAGTTTGGGCACGTAATTACCTAAATAGTTTACTTTAATAATGTAACACTCAAGTTTTATGGCAACATATTTGCGCTAAAAAACGCCGAAGCTATTTTAAGAATCAACTAAACCAATGCCTCTATACAATGAAAAAAATATTTTACTTATTTCCACTTTTATTCGGTTTCCCCTTGTTAGCACAGAATAACTATGTAGCCACTTCGCCCGCAACAAACTCTCCTAGTCAGTTTAACACATTAGTAGGTATAAATGCCGGAAATACCAGTCTGACTGGTCAAGACAACACAGCTACCGGTGCTTACGCGGGTTATTCTCTAACCAGTGGCACAGATAATGTATTTTATGGGTTTAATGCAGGACGCCTTACTACTACAGGTGGAGGCAATGCTTTTTTAGGAGTTGCTGCAGGATATTCTAATACAACGGGCGGAAGCAATACTTTTGTGGGAGGAAATGCAGGGTTCTATAATACCAGTGGCTACAGCAACGTCTTTTTAGGACGGTCAGCAGGCAATACTAACAGAACAGGTAATGACAATTCATTTATAGGAGCTAATGCTGGGCTATTCAATTTTGATGGCATCGAGAACACGTTCGTGGGTAGCTCTGCAGGGTTTACGAACACATCTGGCTTTGGAAATTCATTTGTAGGGCGAAAGGCAGGCTATAATAACACTACGGGTTACAGCAATGTGTTTTTTGGAAATGTGTCAGGAGATGCCAATACAACCGGTTACAGTAATGTTTTTTTGGGTGTTTTGTCAGGCCATAGTAATACGACAGGTGTACGCAATACATTTGTCGGAACCTCTGCGGGTTCAAGTTCCACAACCGGTAGTGAAAATGTATATGTTGGTAGTCTGGCAGGAATAGGTACCAATACAGGCTCTAACAATTCTTTTTTGGGCAGTAATGCAGGGTATTCTAATGCATCAGGTTCTTGGAATACATTTATAGGCTACAGTTCAGGTTATAGCAATTCAACGGGCACCCGAAATTTGTTTATTGGATCTAATGCAGGATATTTTAATAACACGGGTTTATCTAACACTTTTGTTGGCCAATCTGCGGGTTATAATAATTCACTCGGCAACAATAATACCTTTGTTGGCACTGGTGCAGGCTACAATAATACAACGGGCAACAATAACATCATCATTGGTCCCAATTCAGGTACAGCCATCACTACCAGCGATGATAATGTATTGATGGGCTATAACGCTCAGGCAGGTGATGGGAAAGGAGGACACAATGTAATTATTGGCGGTGAGGCCGGTGGAGGTCAGTGGGCAGGAACCAGCAACACAATGATCGGTCATCAGGCAAGTGCGGAATCCATGGCCTTACACCATGCAACAGCTATTGGTGCCGGTGCCCGCGTTACAGTCAGTAATGCAGTGGTGATAGGCAATCAGGCCAACGTCGGTATTGGCACTACTGCCCCAACCGCACGGCTACATATCAGTAGTGGCCAACCGAACGTATCTGGCTTACGACTGGCCGATTTAACGACCAACAGCCCTACTACCCAGCATACGGATCAATTTCTAACCGTAAATGAACGGGGCGACGTAATCAAGGCCCGCTATCAGCTACGTATCAGCAATGTAACTGAGTGGAGCGACAAAGTCTTTTCACCAACCTATCAACTCCGCCCGCTGGACTCAGTAGCAAACTATGTGCGTGAGCAGGGACACTTACCCGGTGTACCGTCGGCTACTGAATTAGTCAAAGAAGGAATTGACCTAGTCAAAATGAATGCTACGTTGCTGGAAAAAATTGAGGAACTGACGTTGTACATGATTCAGCAACAGAAACGAATTGAGCAATTAGAGAGCCGCGTTGAACGCCAAACTAAACCATAATTGAATCTAAAAGGCTCTCTGAAGACAACCGCTGATGAGTTGGGGATAACCCCATAAATTCTAACCAGGTGGCGCAAAGAACGAGTGATTGCTCAAGGCACCCTAGCCGTTAGCCAGGCCCAGGTGAACCAAGAGCAACAAGAAATAATACGCCTAAAAAAGGAGCTCAAACAGGCTGAATTAGATCGGATCGCCGAAGCGACGTGATATTCTAAAAAAGGCGGTCGGCATCTTCTCCAGGAGCGACGGGAAATAGTTGGATTTATAAAAGCTCACCAAGTTGAGTCCCCCGTTGAGACCGGTCCGCCGGTGCGGATGTGTAAAGTACTACAAGTAAACCGTAGTAGCTATTATTATTGGCTAGCCCAACGACCCACCAAACGGGCACGTGAGAATGAAGCTATCACTCAATTAATTAGTAACTTATTCACGGCCAGTAAAGGCCGGTATGGGAGCCCCAAAATCACTCGAGATCTGAGGGCCCAGGGTGTAAAGGTATCCCGGCCCCGAGTGGCTAGACTCATTAGGCAGGCTAATCTCAAAAGCGTCATTCAGAAGAAGTATGTGGTCACCACTACAGATTCAAAGCACGCCTACCCAGTAGCAGAAAACCATTTGAACCGCCAATTCAATCCGGTAAAACCGGGCCTGGCCTGGGTTTCGGATCTGACCGCACGGGCGGCCCCGCTATATCCGTACAGGGGAAGGCTAGCTGTATCTGACTATGATTATGGATTTGTATGATCGAAAAGTGATTGCCGGGCCGCCGGAGCGGTTGGGCCTTGAGTACGTCCATGAGGGCTGCTGAAACAACTATCCCGGCTTGGCAGATGGCCATTAAAAAGCGGCCTATCGAGCGGACCTTAATCTTTCATCGCTCCGGCGCCCCGGTCTGATCGAGGAGTGCAGTATGCCTGTTATAGCTTTACCAAACTATTGAAAAAATACCCGCTAGTTGTACAAAGCATGAGCGAAAAAGGTAAGTGTTGGGATAATGCAGTGGCGGAAAGCTTTCGCTTCGGCGATCGATCCGATTCAAAAGCCTCAAGTCAGAGTTGGTGTATCAGCAGGATTTCCAAACGCAAGCCATAGCTAAACAAGCTGTTTTTGAGTACATAGAGATTTGCAGGGCCGCCCGTGCGGTACAATCGCCAACGAAGGCATTCGGCGCTGGGGTATCTTTCCCCTTTTGACTATTATAATGGGCGACTACAAAAGGTTGCTTAAAAATTTGTCCAGTGTTTTGTTGCAAGTCTACTTTGTACTACCTCTATCCTTTGCAGTTTATCTACCGATAACAATTCTGTTTGACCGTTGCTGAAATTTGCGAACTGAAACACTTTATGAGTTCTATTATAACCGCCTATATACCTACCATTGGTGCCTTCCCCTCTTTTGTTCAAAATCCAAATAGTGTCACCGACATTAAGGTTTAGCGGCTCAAATAATGTACAGTGCATAGCTGTTTAATTTAATAGTAAGTTTAGTAGGAGCATCTTCCCGTATGTGAAATACACTTGTTTAAACCATTATTTAAACCGTCAATAAAAAAGTCAGTTAGCCATTAAGCTAACTGACTGATTATCAATGTGATCCCGATTGGATTCGAACCAATGACCGCCTTCTTAGAAGGAAGATGCTCTATCCAGCTGAGCTACGGGACCCTCTTTATAGCCGCAAAAGTACGCCGATTGCGCTTGTTTTGCAAAAAACCGGCTACCAATGTTATTTACGTTACCGTTTACGAAACCTGCTGTATCGAAACGAAACTAATAACTTTTACCAGGGCCAGGCTGTTAGGTACGTGTTAGTACCTTTAATCCTACTACCCCCACATGAGCAATCAATCCGAAAACCTGAAGGTTATATTTTACGAGTCCGGTTCTGAGAACAAGGCAGGCAATGTTGTGGCAGATGGCTATTTCAGCTTTGTGCCTACGTTCAAAGAAGGTGATACGATTAACATGACACTGGCTCGTCGGCAGGCCACCAACGCAACTGTACATAATCCCATTGGCCATAAAACCCACCGTATTGTGAAAACAGACTGGGTCCTGATGGTTGACGAACGTTCTAAAAATGCGCTGGCTACACTGGTTGTATCTGTAGAGAAAATTGACCTTGTTGATAAAGTGCCTGAGCCCTCCTCTATAGTAGCTACGCACGAGTAGGCGAACAAACCAATTATTTATTAACAAACCTCCCAGTCAGCATTTATAGATGCGAACTGGGAGGTTTGGCAATGTTAGTTACCTATATTGAGCTTACTTCCATTGGTATAGGTTAGCTTCCCTTTCAACTCCAGCTTTTTAGCGTTGACGACGGCATCGACTGTAACAATGTGTGATGATTGTATACTCACGCGATCAGTAATTGACGGAATTCGACCACACGCCCAGGTAAAAGGATCATTCCAACTACCCGATTTTACACTGGTCACCACATCCGTATAACATATTGACTGAGCAAGCAGTCGTAAATAAGCCCCCTGCGAATAAATGGCGGGTTCATTTAGCTGCCAGGAGTTCTCTGGGTAGCTGGTATTCCAGGCTTTATAGGATTTCTGAATGGGTTGGTTTTGCGGAGGGCTAATTAGTGGCCCTGAATATGCCGCATCGGGTGCGTAGGTAGGATTCGCACCGCCCATCAGATAGGCCGGTGGCGGATTAAAATCAAAAACGGTACCATCGCCAAACCAGGAGTGGTACATGGTTGGCGCCGAAAACTCTCCTCCATAAGTGCCCATATTCGTCAGGTAGCAATAGGCCGTAGGATTCACACCGTGCAGGTAATGAATAAAACCCATGCCTGCATCCCGGTAATTCGTTTTGTTGACGGCATCCTGATTGTAGGTATTCATCGAAAAAAACATATTCCCCTGGTGAGCTTTTGTCTCATTACTACCCCAGGTGTAATTGGTATTGCTCAGAAAAGCCCGGTACGCATCGGATTGATTCAGGTAAGCAGGCAGGTTATCCGAATTCGTCGTTTTCAGACTGGCTGTATAGGTCGATAAGATCGCATTTTTGACACTGGCCGTAGCGCCCGGAGCGCGGGCATAATACAATAAGGCATCCTGATAGGTTGCCTCGAATGGGTAGGCAAATCCCCACTGAAGCAGGTGAATCTGGCTGTAGTTCGCATCAAAAAAAGTCTTGTACGTATTGTCGCCGGTGAGTACAAACAGAAAAGCAGCTGCGGCAACCCGACGTGCTAATCGGTCATGGTCTGAATAGGTAGCCGCAACACTCTGAAATCCATTGTTGTTAAATAGCACGGCCGGATTGGCAGTCGCCCAGTTGAAGGCACTGATGGCCGCGGCCTGAAGTGTGCTCCCATAGGTCTGCATTTGTGGGTTACTGAGCGATTTAAACTGAATGGCTGCCAGCGCAAATACAGCCGCCCCCGTTGCCGTGGCATCGGTACTGGCGGCTCCGTACCGACGAACGTGCGTATCGGCACTGGGGGGCGAGGTAGCACTGAAATCCGTGACCGATACTTTATGAAGCAACGAGCCATTCGGCTGCTGCATCCGTCGTAACCAGTCGAGTTCCCATTTTACTTCGTCCAGTAAATCCGGCACCCCATTTCCCGACTCCGGAATGGCAAAATCATCCGTCCAGGCTACCGGATTCTCCTGATAAGCCAGGAGCATATCGACAAGTGGGCCGTAGGTAAACGGTACGTATTTATTGTAATCGCCCGCATCGAACCAGCCTCCCTGTAAGTCAAGCGAAGTAGCCGCACTCGTGTTACTAACGAGTCGGCAATCGGTATCCTGTTGCGTACCCAGGAACGCAGCGCCATCGGTCCAGGGGGCCTGAGCATAGGGTGTCTGTTTAGCAAAACCGCTCCGTTGATAGAAAAAAACGCGTGCAGCTTGCTTCAGAACGGGTTGGTAGACCGTATTTCCGATCTCAAAGGTGTAGGAACGTTTATGCTGAAGTGAATCATAGACGTAATACTGGCCCGCTTCCTGAACGGATGAAAAATCAAACCACCAGACTTTATCGCCCGATTGAGCATGGGTAGCTCCTCCATTCCAGGCTGTTGGCGTTCCCCGCAACACTACGGCATCGTTCGCGGCTTTGCGGATTTGATAATAGCTGGAGGGTGTAAAGGTTTCTGATGAATTATAGCCTGTTTGCGGGCTGCTGATCACAGCCGTTTTCCGGGCCAATGGCAGATAGCCGAACTGATCTACTTTCAGGTGATTATCAACTTCTGGAAACGAATTGAGCTGATAGGCTTTTACAAAATTCCAGATCGTTTGTGCCACGTTAAACTGCGAACTCCAGCCATGGGTAGCGTCTTTTGTCATCAATAGCACCACCTTTTTCCCGGACCCACAAAAGGTTAACGAATCTACGTTCGGGTTAACGGCCGTGGTTGAGTATGTACTCCAGTTATTGCAGTTAAGGCCTGAGTAATTTGAGAGTGGCCAGACGTAAGCCGGTGTTTTTGGGTACGGAATGATGGGGGCATCTACCGTCGGATCACCTTTACTGTGAATATGCAAAACGGGGATGGGTTTGTAAGTAGTTGCGGAGAAGTAGGTGTTTAGGTACTTGTTGTTGCCCCATAAACTGGCCGCAACAGGCGCAATAGCTGCAATTTTAGTCGGCAACGCCATACTCAGGAAATAGCACATATAGCCCCCTCCTGAGTGGCCGGTCACATACACCCGATTTCGGTTGATGCGGTATTTCTGAGCGAAATAGTCAATCAGATCTGATGTAAACAATACATCGTCGGGCGCATTGGGGTCAGCGGGATTGGGGCCGTTTGCATCACCAGCCGTGCCAAATCCGGGTGCTGTATCGGCGTATTTGTTAAATTGAAGGCTCCCTCCTACCGGTACGGCATCGGGATAGACCACAATGAAATTCTGTGCATTGGCAACCGCATCCAATCCGGCATAGGCTTGAAAGGAAGCCCCTGTTCCACCATCGCCATGATAGGCAAGAACAACTGGCAAATTGTCTTTGGGAAGGTTAGTGGGTAAATGATAGGAGAACGTACGGGTTCGTCCACCGGAACTGAGGCTTCCAGTTCCACTAACAGGGCTTTGCGACCAAACCGCATGACTAACGAACATGCTTAAAACAGAAACCGCAATTTGACGAACTCTCATACTAGCTTCATGTTCCTATTTAATTCAATTCAACACCATAATCCACCCTTTAGGCAACAAATAAGCAAAAAGACTAACCTGCATCTCCAATTTCCGTGCAAACGGTCGTCAAGTTTTGTAGGCTAGCCCAAAATGGTAATTTTTAGTCATTTGTTCCTTTACCATCTGATACAGGAAACGATTCATCTGCTCGACCTTTTATGCGCCCATCTCTTTTGTGTTTATTTTGTTTACTGATAGCCATCCAAACAAGTGCTCAGCCATTAGGTAAGCCCATTCCCTCCCGGACCTATCTAAACAACCGAAAGCCACTTCGTCCCAATCCCTATATCGAGTTACCGCTGGGGGCTATCAAGGCTAATGGCTGGCTTAAAGAAATGCTTTTACGGCAAAAGACGGGGGCATCGGGGCGTCTCGATGAGCTCTATCCATCCGTGATGGGCAATCGGAATGGCTGGCTGGGTGGTGATGGTGACCAGTGGGAACGGGGCCCGTATTGGATCGACGGTCTGTTGCCCCTCGCCTATCTGCTGGATGATAAAGAACTGATTGCCAAAACGAAACCCTGGGTAGAGTGGGCCATTAACAGCCAGCAACCCAATGGCTATTTTGGTCCATTAAAAGATTATCCGCATGAGGCAGGTCTGCAACGCGATAATTGTCAGGACTGGTGGCCTAAAATGGTGATGCTAAAAATCCTGAAGCAGTACCACTCGGCAACCGGAGATCCTCGCGTGATTAAGCTGATGACCAACTACTTCAAATATCAGTTGCAGCAACTCCCCACCTACCCGCTCGATCACTGGACGTTCTGGGCGCGGTACCGGGCTGGCGATAACCTGATGGTTGTTTACTGGCTTTACAACCAAACTGGCGATGCATTTCTGCTCAAACTAGCCGACCTCCTTCACAAGCAAACCTTCGATTATACCAACGGGTTTCTGAACACCAACATGCTCTCCCAACTAGGCAGTATTCACTGTGTAAACCTGGCTCAGGGAATTAAAGAGCCAATAATTTATTACCAGCAGCATACCGAACCCAGGTATCTGGAAGCCGTAACCAAAGGATTTGCCGACATCCGCCGGTACAATGGGATGGCCCATGGCCTGTACGGGGGCGACGAAGCCCTGCATGGAAACAATCCCACCCAGGGGTCTGAACTTTGTACGGCCGTGGAAATGATGTTTAGCCTGGAAAGTATGGTCGGTATTACGGGCAACGTATCCTTTGCCGACCAGTTGGAGAAAATCGCCTTTAATGCCTTGCCTGCTCAGGTTAGCGATGACTTTATGGGCCGTCAGTATTTTCAACAGGCCAATCAGGTCATGCTGACGCGACATGTACGTAATTTCGATCAAAATCATGGCGGCACCGATGGCTGCGTGGGCTTGCTGACGGGCTATCCTTGCTGCACGGCCAACATGCACCAGGGCTGGCCCAAATTTACCCAAAGCCTATGGTATGCTACCGCTGATCAGGGTCTAGCGGCTTTGGTTTATTCGCCCAGTCAGGTAAAGGCCTATGTGGCGGGCGGCCATGAAGTAAGTTTCACGGAAGAAACTACCTACCCGTTCAATGACCTCATCCGGTTTACATTAACGACAGATAAGTCTGCAAATCCACTCAAATTTCCGTTCCACCTGCGAATTCCAGCCTGGTGCAGGGAGGCCAGTATTTCGGTAAACGGTACGCTTTTAAAAACATCAGCAGGTAATCAGATCGTCGTGATCAATCGCACGTGGAAATCGGGCGATGTGGTCGAATTGCGCCTGCCCATGCACGTCTTCAAAAATCAGTGGTACGAAAACTCCGTTTCCATTGAACGGGGCCCGCTGACGTACGCGCTGAAAATGGGAGAAGAATCGACCGGTGTCCAGAATGACAAAGACCCGATTAATTACGGTAACCACTATACGGAGGTTCGTCCCACCACGCCCTGGAACTTCGGATTACTGGACGTAGCCGATAAGCAGTTAGCCCAAACTACAAAGGTGATCAACAAAGAAACGATAACAAATTACCCCTGGAATCTGGAAAATGCCCCTTCAGAAATTCGGGTAAAAGCGAAGCGTATTCCGTTCTGGCAACTCTATAGCGAGATGGCTGGACCAATTCCGTACAGCCCGATCTATACTCTGAAAGCCGAACAGGAAGAAGAAATTAGCCTGGTTCCCTATGGATGCACGACTCTACGGATTTCGCAGTTTCCGGTTATCCAAAAGTAACCCTTGCTGGCGGATGGAAAGTAGGCACTTACTCAAACTTCCCTGATCTCCATCCGCCGAATAAGCCCATCCTCCAGTTGGTAGACATGCTGTACCATCCCGTCTGCCAGAATAGTACCTGACAGATCCTTTACAACCTGGTGAACATCAACAACAATCTGGCCATTCACATCGGTTTCGCAGCGTAGTGGCTCAACCCGCGGATTCACTACGTTCCACTGACGGGTCCAGTAGTCGCGCACAGCATCATGCCCCTTTACCCATCCTCCTTCCCAGCCGTTTGGCCAATCGACGTCAGGATGCATATTAACCAGTACCTCGTCAATAGCCCGTGCATTAAAAGCCGCGTAGATAGTCACAAATAGGATTCGATGATCAAAATCAGCCATGGTGCAAGTCATTAGTTACATCGGCAAATATCTTTCTCTTGCCTGATCATGGTTGTCAGTTTGAGTTGAGAATTAATCGGAATTAGGCTCATCAAGTACCTTAGGGAGTTCAGCTGTACTTTTTTTAGCACCAATCTGTAATACTTTGCCGGTTGAGTCGTCTACGAAATAGAACACAGATTTTTATGATTGTAATGATTGCCTGGCCGCGAATGCGATTATGATTTTTCTGGTTCTTCGAATGCTGGCTATTGCGGGTAAAATCACACCTAACTCATAATGATCATAAAAATCTGAGGACTATTTTAACGTAGGATGCAACATATGTGTGTCAACATCCATCTTTCATTTAAGTAACGGATAAGCGTGAAACCGGATCACGCTGCTGTTATCCACCACAATTTAATCCCTGCTGGCTTAGTCACTCGCTTCTAACAGGTTCTCTTTCTGATCTACTTTTCGATGAAACATCTTTTCACGCTGCTTCTGCTTGGCGTCGGGGCTGCTAGTGCCCTGGCCCAAGCCCTTAACCCCGGTAAGCTGTCCGGCTCGCTTACGGATTCAACAACAACAAAGCCCGTTCCTTTCGCCACGGTGGCCCTGATGAATGGCGCTAAACTGATTACCGGAACCACTACCGATGGAGCAGGCATGTTCATACTGCCTAATTTACCAGTAGGCAGTTATCGGCTAACGGTGTCATTTGTGGGATACAGTACCAAAAATCTGCCGGTCGTACTTACCGCAGATCAACCCGAACGTCAGCTCGGTTCTATCCTGCTTGCTTCGGAAGGAAAAACACTGGGCGAAGTAACGGTAGCTGGTCAGAAAGCGATTGTTGAAGATAAAGGCGATCGACTCGTTTATAACGCGGAAAAAGATATCTCGAATGCGGGCGGTACGGCGGCCGATGTACTCCGAAAAGTACCTACCCTAAGCGTTGACATGGATGGGAACGTGCAGATGCGGGGCAACGGAAATATCAAGGTGTTGATCAACGGAAAGCCCTCAGCCATGATGGCCCGTAATCTGGCCGATGCTCTCCGCCAGATGCCCGCGAATGTTATCAAATCCATTGAAGTCATTACCAGCCCAGGTGCCAAGTACGATGCTGAAGGATCGGCCGGGATCATCAATATTATCACAAAAAAAGCCCTCCAGGGCTTTAATGGCACCGCTTCGGTTACGGCGGGTAATCTAAACCGTGGAATCGGTACAAGCCTTAATCTGAAGAAAAAGAAGTTTGGCCTTTCGCTATCTGCCAATGGTTACCAGTTTCGTAACCAGCGCGAAAATCAATCCGTCCGAACCACCCTCCTACCCAGTAGTGATGGCCCAAGCGTGCCGCTGAACATACTAACCCAGACGAGTAGTGCCGACAATACGGGCACCGGCGGATATGGCGAGATGAGTGTTGACTATGACCCGGATTCTACCAATCATATCAACTTTGCGGCTAATGCATGGGGTGGCTATTATCCCAATAACAGCACGGTGGTGAACCGACTGACGAATCCGGCTGGGGCTGAATTGCAGGCCTTTCGAAATAACGTTAACTTCCGGAATCCATACGGCAATGGGCAATTTGATCTTGGCTACACTAAATCGTTTCAAAAGCCCGGACAGGAGTTTTCGATCTTAACCCAGTTCAGCCGAATGCCTGACAATTACGTGTATGACACCGACCGATTTTCCACGGCCGATTTACTGATCTATCGGCAACACAGTTCCAACTACAGCAACAATACCGAATACACCTTCCAGACTGACTACACCCACCCGTTCACAATTAATGGACGACGAGACACAACCAATATCAAACTTGAGATTGGCGCAAAAGGTATTCTGCGCGACATTGGTAGTGAATACCGGGTTACGCAGTCGCTGGATGGGCAGAGTCCCCTGGTAGCCGACTCCTCTCAATCAAACGACTTCAACTACACACAACGGATTTATTCGGGCTATACTGCCTTGCGGATCGATACGAAACGGAAGTGGAGTTTGAATGCCGGTGCCCGCTTTGAGCATACCGATATTCGGGGGGATTTCCTGACCACGCAAACCAAACTCGCCAGTGAGTATACGAACTTGATTCCCAGCATCACCCTCTCCAAAAGTATTAAAACGCATACCCTGAAGATCAGCTATACCCAACGCATTCAGCGTCCGATGGTCTGGTATCTGAATCCCTGGCTCAACCAAAGCGATCCTAAAAATATCCAGACGGGCAATCCGTATCTCAATCCCGAACTGAGCCATGCCAGTGAACTTTCGTACAATGTGAGTACCAAGAAAGGACTATCGGTAAATACGGCTCTGTATTATCGGCTTACCAACAATGCGATCGACTACCTCTCAACGGTTGACGCAGCCGGCATCTCCATCAGTAAGCCCCAGAATATTGCCCAGCGAAAAGCAGTTGGTTTAAACCTGAATCTATCCAGTCAGCCGGTTAAGAACTGGAATTTAAATGGAGGTGGCGACATTCGTTATGTAATGTTGAATAGCCCGGCGCTAAATCAGAGTAACAGTGGGCTGGTCTGGAGTGTCAATTTAAACACCAGCTACAAACTACCTCAAAACTATACCCTACAGGCCAATGGAAACTTTAGTTCGGGCTGGCTAAGTCTGCAAGGTATCAATACGGGTTTCTACTGGCACAGTATTTCTGCCAAACGCGAATTCATGGACAAAAAGGCCAGTCTGACACTCGGGCTGAACAATCCGTTTAACCGAGGAGTAAGTCAGACCAACCGGCAATCGGCACCGACCTTTGAATCAGAAGCTCACTCCTATTTTATCCGTCGTTCCGTGCGGCTCACCTTTGAATGGCGCTTTGGGCAAATGAATACGGGGGGTGGTAAAAAAGGCAAGAAAATCAGCAACGATGATAAAGATGGCCGATAAGCGAGCGTTGTTACCCACTAAGCGTATGATCTCGTGCTGTTTCACCAAAAGTGTAGACTAATCGAGCGGCATAGTCATAGTGTGGTTGATTTTGCAGCTTTTTGCTTTAGCAATGCGTCATTATACCCAAGCACATCGACCGATCTGAAGCGGTATAAACAACTACACAATGAACGCATATTACAAATCGGACAAAGAGCCAATCGAGTTGTTACTGGGTATGGCTGGCGCTGTTCAGTATCTGGAGCATTCTCCCAAAGACGAGCTGAACTATTCAGTTTTGGTAAAAACAAAAACAGGGAGTAAACAACTAACAATTCCTATTGAAGCCGTTCGGCTTATTCAATCCAAAAAGCCATCAGATACTGTAATTGAATCCATCAAAAGACAGCTTACTACCGACACATCAGGTCCCGAGGCAGGTCCAGTTTCTCCAGACGAGAAAACCACACGTCCAATACGTCGCGTGGGGAGCTGGCTGTTGGGCCTCATAGGCGTCCGTAACTAACTTAACAGGCGTAGCCATTTTTCATACCCGGAAATACGGCCTCAAGCTGTTTGTATCATTCCCATGTTACTAATTAGCCAGTTTAACGTCTATTAGTTTCCAATTGCACTTAGCAATCACTTATGGAGTAGATTTTAACGCTGGCCCGCTTGAGTCCAGCGTTTTTTGTGACTTTTTCAGGGTTCCGTTATCTAAAGACTAGTACCTGCCGTTCTAGTCCATAAGAGCAGACAACCAACCTATATACGAAGCCCCAACCTGAAAAGGAAGGGGCTTTTTTTTGTTGGAAATTTATTTTGTTTCCCGCAAGCGCTTCATCAGCATGTCGAGTTGGCCAGGCCTTTCCTCAACCCTCTCTGGTAGCCTATATCTTCATCGTACCCATACCAATTTTCTGCACACAACCGCCTATGCCGACGGTACATCAGGCAACTAGTTCTGACTGACTAGTGCCAACTCCAACCCTGGTAGGGTTGCCTGGGACTATAACTGGAGGGGTGGCTATCACCCAAATTAGGGTAGAGCCCCAGGATGATGACCACTTCGCGCCAATAATCGTACAAGAACCAATGCAAATTCAACGACTCCGACTCGTCAATTTGCTCGAAGGCGGCAATCATCGCTCTGTCCTGGAGGGGGTGAGCCTTTTTAATGACAAATTTTAGCCCAACGTAAATCGCATTCAACTCCGAACGGCTAAACTCGGCACCCCACTGCCGGGGCGGAATACCCGGAAAGACTACCTCCGTGGCAATGAATGTCTTGATGTATTCTTTCAGTAAATGGATGTTTATGGGAGAGGCCATGACGATTGTTGTTTTTTTACATGAAACGATGCCAAAACCTTGCCAATACTCCGTTTTTATGAGTGAACGGATGAATATTTACCATAAATTTTCGAGTCGCTAAAAAACTGTATATCTGTAGTTTACTCCTTTTAATTACCTATTAACATTTACTAAATTCCATCCAGATTTCGGCAACACACTACTCGCTCCTTTCTCTGGCTCCTGCTGCATTCCAGTCCTTCTGATTGGAAACAAAAAGCTATCCATTTGATCCAATAGCTGGTCAGCTAATCAACTAAAACCCAATGCCATCGTAAGCCGGTTTACCAGACAAGTCATGAATTGGGTGGAACAACCTACCTTTTAGTAAAGAATGGTAGATTTTCAAAACCTCGCCACCTCCTCAATCGTATAGTAAGTAACTATGAACGAGTTAGACGAACTGCTTACTTATTTCCGGTGTCGCCACCTGCCCGAAACACCATTTGTGATTTCTCCCTGGGCGAAAACCTCCAATCTGTTTAACTGTGTAAAGCTGGCCGTTGCCACCGCTCAGGATGGGAACAAAGCCAGCATTCGACGGCTTCAATTGATTCGCCAACAATTAGAGCGCCAACGGATAGTGAATACAAAATAAGGAGAGTGAGATGACCAAGTCCGGCAATGGCTAATACCTACACTAAAAATTGCTTTGCGTAATAGCCGAACAGGTAATAGCCGCCCCCAACAATGAGTAGTACGGAGGCAATGGCCAATGCAATGACTGCCCAGCCAAAGGCGCCAAAGTAACTGAGCACCATTGGATTTTCAGGATCGTCTAGCTTATACACAACGGTAGCTTTTTCGCCCACGGCCCAGTCTGGCGGAGAGCTGGCCACCTTGTAGGCATAATGGATGTCTTTACCGGTGATCGTCGTAAATCTAAAAATAGGCCGGTAAGTGGACTTCCCCTTTTTGCTACGTTCCTGAACAAGCTCTTCGACTGTGGCCACGGTACGCGTACCGGTCTTTATAAAATGAACAGAGGTAGAAACTAAGTACAGTGAACCGGCAAGGAAAAGAACGCCAATCAGGAAAGTAATCAAGTAGCCCATTTGCCTGGTATTTAAGGTTTACTCAACGGCCTCTTTATTGATAGTCAGCACGAAAGCAATTTACACCTTATAGCACTTTCGCCCTTCCATGAACTGAGTGAACGGTAGTACGCATCTGTATAAACCAGTACCGATACATTACGGAGAGGCTACTGGACTTGCTCCGTTTGACTGGAGGCTTTGTTGAGCCAGCTTGCGCAAACATTAATTGAACCATGACCAGACAATCGCACCGACGCGTCAGATGTATTTAAGGGAATAGAAACCTGCCATCTATAACTTGCCTGAACCTAGCCTTAACGATTTCTGACATCATGCAGGGCACGTTTTCGCTGTCGATAGACAGAACGGATGATAAAGCGTTTTCTTTGGCGTTTACAGATCTTTCAGGGCAAATGGAAGAAAGCCTAATCGCGCGCTATTTTACGGCCACAAAACGCATATTAAGAAGGCCAAGAATGCTAAATGCTTCCTTTTACCTACTCCCTTCGGACATTGCTACGCTGGATCTGTCTGTACCTATTCGCTTGAAAGGAGTACGATTAGGCAGTCTGGATATTAACGATAATTTGTTCTATTTAAACAATCTTGGTCCGTACCGTTCGGGTATGGTCTGTAACGCTACGCTAATTACGCTGTGATTTAGAAAATAATATTCATTAACCTTCAATTACCATACAGAAGATAAATGAATATTATTTTACTTGATGGCACGTTTATTAGCCTCTTCATTAAGGGCATTATTCCAATGCAAAATATGCCTTTCAATATTAACTTTAGTTTGAATTTTATCAATAAGCTCTCGTCTTGAGGGTTCATCAAATGGAATTTCATTATAACCAATATATTCAATCCATATTTTTGCCAAGAAGTTATTAGATGATGTATATTTGAAATCATTATCTAATACAATCTCAGCAACTGGAAAGGATGCAGATTCTCTCTTAAAATCAAGTGTCTTAATCTTAATCCAATCTAGAGTTCTATCGGCTTGGCCAAAACTCTCAACATCAATGACTGGTGGTAACTGATTTAAATTTTTTATTTCTTGCAATATAAAACTTAAATCAGTGTAATTTGTTGCCCTTTGATTTAGCCGATTAATCTTATGCATTATATCCTCTCTTAATCTATGGTATTCAATATTATCAAATTGAAAATTATTATCAAAAAGATGCCCAATCTCGCGTTCAATGCTATATAATAATTCTTTATCATACTGTCTATGATTCCTGCCAAGGAAATTTGCAACTATTGCTTTGATATTTTTATTTTTAGACAAATTGCCAGTCTCTCTCTTGTTATTAAAAATTTGAAAGAAACTATGACTTTCCGTTGCTATATTCGCATCCTCTAACTCATATAGAAAGCGTTTTAATACATCTATTGAAAAACTTCTTCTACGAATAGTTGTCATTGCTTCAAAATAATAATCATCAGAATCAGTATCTAGATATGGTCTAAAAAATTGCAGTTTTCTTTCGATTAATTCGAGTATATCATCAAAACTATTCAAATTTGTATATTCGAATTTTTGACGAAGAAAACTATTTATTGAATCAAGAGAAATATAGTTTTCTCTATTTATGGCAATACGATTGTCTAATAAACTTAAAATGTTATATAGCTTGCCTTGATCAATCTGTTGTCGTTCTATTTTCAATCTAGACCCACCTATTACTTTCAGTGATCTACTCTGCAAATCATCCCATATTGAATAAACGTCAATAGCGAAACATGGATTTTTCAAGTTTAAAGGCAAGTTAGAAGTTAAGTATGGGATAAGCGATGAATCAGCAACTTCTACAATATTTTTATTTTTTGAACTACTCAACAACTCAGGGCAATAGAGTATAGTTCCTGACTCAGAAAACATCCATGGTATTTTACTTAAATGACCTTTTAAAGATGGATGAATTTTCAATAGTGGCTCATTGAAATTTTTATTATTAACAATATATTCATTTGGAGCCGCAGTTAGAAAAAATGCTAAAATGTTTTTTTCAACATCCTCTCTAATTTCCCCAAGAAATTGCAATTGATTGTATTCAATCCTTAACCTATCTAACGTAATTGGTAATTTGCCATCTTTATCGAAAATTGACAAAGATGGCAAATTCATCTTGATTTCTTTATTAATAAACTTACCATCTGCAAGTGTATATTTTGCACTATTTTTATTGCCAATTACTATTATACCGTTACAAACGACTGGCGGAAAATCAGAGTACGTCCAACCAATACTTTCATAATCTTTTGGCTCTATCCAATGGTAATCGTATTTAGATGTTTCTAATGAGGATGGCAATGAAACCATTTGCTGAAGGCGCTTTCCATTTAAACTTAACCGCTCGACTATAGGCTTATCCAAACAATACCAATCCCAATTTTCAGAAGTATTTTCCTTTGATGATTCCTGGAGGAATGCTGGTGGGTTTGCAGTTATTATCTCTATAACTGTACCTGGCTCTTTTTTATCAACATATTTAATCTGTATGGGAGTATCGGATAATTTAGTAGTAAATTCATAAGCTCCATCAATATTACTTGAAATATGTCTTGTTGTCACTTTCATTTCAATTTGTGTAGGATCTTCTGCCAACATAAAAGCAGCTAAAGCACCTACACCAAATCGGCCTGATCTTAAAACTTTAGCTTTACCTTTTTCGTCAATAAATTTTTCTTTCCAAATGGTTGATAATCTAAATGAGGCCCCTGCATTTAAAAAGTAACCAATTATTGTATTTAAAGACATGCCAATTCCTTTATCTTCAACACGAAGCATCCATTTACTATCTTCAACTTTATGGATAGAGACTATAACAGCAGGAGAGTTTTCTAGATCAGTGTTATTGGGTTCAAATATTAATCGCTCTCTGACTGCATCAACTGCATTTTGAATAAGCTCTCGTACTGCAATTTCCGGTTTATCTCCATATAAAGGCTTAATAAATAACTTTAATAGTTCCGCATCAGCAGCTGTAAATGTAGCTTTTTCTGTTACAAAGCCTGCTTGTTTACTAAATTTCTTATTATCGTCAATATTGGAGCGTACACGTCTAATCGTTAAGCCCAGGGCACTTTCATTGAACCTGCCAAATACCTCACCTAAAACAGCCCAAGAATAATCTAACTCTTTTTGTAATAAATTCAGTAAATCTCGAATTCTTAAAAATAATTCAATAGTGATTTTCGATGGATCAATAATTACTTCAACACTTTCTGGATCTTCATGTTGATCATATACTATGTTTTGAATTGCAGAATGAATACTCCATTCTCTCCTACTTAGAGGGCTTTTTAAATTTTTTACAATCATTTGCCCTTTGGGTGCTCTTGAAGACTGTAATTGAAGAAAATCTGCTATTCGTAAAACAGTCATTATATAGATTGCATGCGAACCTTCCTGATCTCTTAGATGACCAAATGTATTTTTAATATAATCAAATAACCCTCTCAAAGAAGTACCATGACTTCTTGCAACTAACCCTGCTAAGTCTATGAATTTTTTAAATTTCCCATCGTCAGGCTTAATAAATATATTGCTACCGTTTTCTACAGCAGGGAAACCAAACACGGCAAAATCATGAGCAAGTCTTGGATGATTACGTCTCAAAAATTCACCTATTAATTGATATTGCAATGGGTTCCATGATTGAGGTGACTTCAAATCAGGGATAGGTATAGTTTCCGACACTCCAAAATATAGTTGTAATTGAGATTGACTAAATCGACTTGCTTCTGCCGCATATTTAATCCATAAGGTGTGCCAAGTTTCTGAATCAAGCTCTTTAATATGATTTGTATATGAACCCTTACTAACTAATATAATAAATTGATCTTCATGTATATGTAATGCCACATCATGTAAGATAGTTGAGATTACCAATAAGCAAGCATCCGAGTCACTAAAAATATTCTTAGATTTATCGGTTAATAAAGAAACTGATGTTTCTAATACACCTTCTAAATGATCTATGCCATGATCTGTATATTCTCTAAAAAAAACCGTTTCATTTCGCGCTATCCAATCGACATAATTCGACAAGACATCTTCTACGAGTTTATTATAAACTGACCTTTTAAGCTTCTCTAAAAGAAAATCGGGAATTTTTATTGAAATTTGCATATTGCTATGGTTAAAGGATACAATATGTAAGTTTTATTGTCTTATATATCCATAAATAATCTCTAAAAGCAAAGTTTTATCTTTAGAAATTATCTTTATTCAAATTATAAAACTCAATTGCTTTTGTTAGTGCCTGAGAATCAGTAATTTTGACATCATCTGATATTTTATGTTCCAAAGATTTTGTTCTTACACCCTTATTTTCTAGGTCAGCAGAAAAACCACTTATCATAGTTGGGGCACTAATTTGATTTTTACGGTAAAAATTAAAATAAACTATGCCTGTTCCATTTGAAATTTGCTGTGCTCCTTTTAGCTCATACATATAAGTTAATTCACCCTTTACTATATCTATATTTGCTGGATATGAGATCCATGATGTATGAAATTTTTTTTGATCATTATAAGCTCTTCCTCTAACAATTAATATTTCAAAATCTTGCTCAAAATGTTCAACTATAAAGCGTACGCTCCCACCAATACCTATATAAAATCCAACCCAAGTTCCTTCTAAATATTTGGGGCCGAGGAAAAATTTCCTTACCAACCTTATTCTCTGAAATATTGCCAGAAATAAAATAGTAATAAGTTTATACAAACCCAGCGATAATAATGAAGTAGAAATAAGCTTTAAATATGGATTTATTTGTATATATTCATTGTACTTAAACCATAATGTATAAACTATAAATGTTGTTATGGTTAGAACATAAGATTGAAACTTCGTGGTAGTCAGCATTGCTTTTTGGTTATAATGCAATAAAACCCTTAAAAATATATTTCTTTACATTCAATTATCTCTGAATTGCTACTAATTGATTGAATCACAATATAAGTCTATGATTATGATTCAAATTTCTAATTATGACTTTAGATAAGTTGATTTTATCTTCAAAAATCCGCATTATCTTTTAGTAATTCTTCTGCAAGAACTGCTGTTAACTATAAATTTCCTACGGGAAAAACACCCTTTTTTCGGTGAGATTACACGTATTACGCATCTGGTAGGGTAATTGGATGGACTGAATTAACTTATCTATAACGTGTATCTACATGTAATTTTGCCGCTCGATTAACCGAGATGCTACTTAGAATATGTATTAAGTTTGAGTCTTATCTTTGTGAATGAAACCTCATAATCATGGAAGACATAAAAGTTCAGGTTGGGCAACTCATACGCGATACGAGAAAAGCCAAAGGGTTAACTCAAAAAGAAATAGGTAAAAAAATGGGCATCACAGAGGCATCATTCAATAGGTATGAAAACGGCGTAGCGAATCTTTCACTTGAGACGGTTCAGAAGATTGCCGAGGCTTTGAATCTAAAAGCTCGATTGATTTTTGAATAAAAAAAATTACCACAAAGCTTTGAACATATTCTAAGTTTATCTAATATTGTAATGTCATGCAGGTGAAAATCATCTGCCTAAACACAGGGAACCCCAACGCTACAGACTTGGTGGAATGAACGTTGGGGCCATTGTGAGCATTTTAACTACTAAGTAAAAATGAACACGGAGCAAAACTACGTGGGTAAGGGAGACTATGCAACTACCCTTCCACAATCGGCCCAAAACGAGGCCCAAACGTCTTCTACGGTTGACAATCGGCAACCAAACCCTTTACTCAGTAGCCAGTATAGGGAGCTACACCGCTTAATTAATGGCTTCCTCAACGAAGCAGGTACTTCTGGTCCTGTAGAGCTGGTTAATGAGCTACTGCAAGAGTGCACACACAGAGCTATTGGTTTCGATCCTGAATCTGATTACGAACCTTCAAAGGAGTATCCAATTACCCAGGCAGATCTGACCCGTATCTTTAATGCTACTCAGTTAACTCAGTTTCTGGTACGATTGGGCGAAACCTGGCAGCGGATAGAGAAATTATACTAATTCAAATGTGGTAAGTCGTATATTTGCAGTATGAATTACGCTAGTAAAATCACCCAAGACTTGGACGATCTGCTCAGGCTTGAAAAGCAACAAACCAATGCCCGCCTGCGCGATTATGTCCGTTTCCTGCGGATTCTTAAAGCAGGACAGCTTACGACTCAACTGGCCGTTGCCAAGCAACTTAACCTGAGCCTTCGACAAGCGCAACGGCTTTGGCAACGCTATCAACAAAAAGGAATTACCGGCTTGCTTCAATCCCAATACGTGCCCTACTGGGGCAAACTCTCCACTACCCAAATCAGCCGACTCCGGGCTTATCTGCTCACTAATCAGGCCCAAACTTTAGCCAATATTCAAACCTTCTTGGCGGACTCGTTTGGAGTTGACTACACCATTGGTGGCGTCAGTGAACTCTGCAAACGACTCGAAGTCAAGCCCAAACAGGGCCGCCCGGTTAATGCCCGTCAGCAACCGGGGGCAGTCGAGGCTTTTAAAAAAAGTTTCAACAGCTAAGGCAAGGCTACGCTGATGAGGCCATCTTTTTCCATGATGAATTACGGACTGGTACCCGGACTGAACTTGGCACTAAGTGGACACCTATGGGTCATCGCCCGGTTGCTCCTGTCAAGATTGGCTATGAAAGCGTGTGGCTCTATTTGACAAGTTGCCCCTTGACGGGTGAAGGCTTTGCCGCTTTTTTACCCCGACTGGATGGGGAGCAGTTTCAATGGTTCATCGAGCAAGTACAAACTTGTTTAATCAGCAAGGCTTTGTTTATTGCTGATGGAGCCACGGCCCATAAAGCCGAGTTTTTTGCTAAGGACAAGTTGCGCTTTATTCGTTTACCGACAGCTTGCCCCGAATTAAATCCAGTGGAACGTTTCTTCAAGGAAGTGCGCAGACAGCTAAAAAGTCGGGTCTTTACCACACTGGAGCAGGCTCAACAATGCGTGCAAGAAGCGGTCGAATTATTGGCCGATAAAGTGGTATCGATAACCGCGTTTCCATATATAAGAGATGCGTCAAACCAGTATTGAATTAGTATAATCTTCATTCTAGCCAGCCAATAGCTCCATGCCAGCGGGAATATGGCGTGCCGTCAAGATAGCTTCAACAGCAGCTTGACGTTCTTCTTTAAGGTCCGTATAGGTAGAAGAGACAAATACTTGAAGCTTTCTCCTTTGTGCCATCTATTGCTTTAATTTAGTATTATTTCCTTCTCATTTTTTGATGTGCGAAAATAGATTAATATTGTTTGGCCTCTCCCGTAATTTTCAATCTTTAAATAACGCGAATCTATATATTTACAGGTCATAGGATGCTTATTGCCAATTGCATCTATAATGAGTTTTTTTACTTGCATAAGAATCTTTGTATCTATTTCAAAATCAATTAATTGCCTTAGTTCATTGGCCGTTTGATTCAAACTTATAGCGGGTATATATATATTATACAGGTCAGTTATAACGTCGAAAAAGACAATAAATCTTCCATAGTTAAAAGTAATATAAGTCTGATTTTGACTATGAGTGATTGTTAAATTTATTACTTTATTTTGAAGTTGAATTAACCCAAGCTCATCTAAACGAGTTAAATCATCTTGACTTAATTTACTTTGATTTTCAGAAGTATAATCGCTGATTCTTCCAGGTAAAAAAGCTATAACATTCATAGATAAGCAAACTTTTGCCATATCATTAATAATTTCAGCTTCTACCTTGGAGACATTTTTTAAAAATTCAATTGTTCTGACGGAGAAGGAACTAGGTCTAGCTATTTCTCCTGCCAAGACACGCCCCCACAATCTTTGTATCTCATCATTCGAAACGTCACCGGCATAATTCAAAAATCGAGTCACCCAATCTTCATCAACGGCCTTTTCTGAAATAGCAGATTCCTTCTGTTCAAGCTCTTCTAAGGCAGTATCTATTATATTACTTAGGTTGTTAAATTTGCGTAGTTGCTGATGAGCGAACGCTGCTCCAACGGCACTCATGGTATATTTACCCTCTTCGGTTGAGGCAAAATTATCTATTGATTTATCAATAAATTTTTTTGACAATTCAACTTCCGCCAACTGTTGGGCTCTTTCGGCTTCTAAAGTTGTCTTTTTCCGAAATAAAAATAGTGCTGCTTGTTCGCCTAAAATATTGCGGATAATATCAGCAAGTTTCAGGTAGCCTGCCGTCTGTTTTACTAGTTCGCCAGCTTTATTTAAATTATCTGAATTTAATTCAGGCAACATATCACCCATCGGTTCTGAATATTATAAAATTTAAACTTAAATTTCATTCGAACAAAAGCTCAGCTCAAATATGTAAATAGTAGTGGCTTAGTTATGCTAATATTAATATATGCTTAGCTCATCAGCGTTATCTATCGGCATTTTATTCTCAAGCGTGGGTGTCTTACCGGCCGGAATTGGTATGGTTAGCTGCTTACACTGGCTGAGTGCCAGAATCAGTATTATGCTTGTAAATAGTCGAATTGATAATTTTACCATATCACTCTTCCAAGTATTCTAAGCTAGTGCCGATTTGGTTTATAGTGGAAAAACTATCAACGATCTTCCACCGGCCTTCCTTTGCCGGATTCACAACTAATTCTGTACTATTCAACTCGCAGTATAACAATCTAAAAGTTACTGTGTAATCAATGGGAAAGTCACTCTTGTGTGCTAGCCCTACTATAGTTTTTATATCGCACTTGCAAGAAGATAAGTCCTGAACTTCAATCAGCGAAAAATGATGAGGTTGCTTACCCGTAAATGTTTGCCGTAGTCGGCCAGCCATTTTGGTTTTGGTCAAGTAGCTAGACAAGTAAATATATTCAGCCATTGGGCCATACTTTTTAGCTTTCCAAAGTTCTATAAATTCAACTAACGCTTCTTCTGGTGAGTTAGGCGGGTAATCGTCAGGAGTACCCGTTGTAGGAATATCAATTCCCATAAGCAACGGTATACGTTTAAATGAATCCATTTCGATGACTTCTTGCAAGCTATGGTGTATAGCCCTCATCTCGCTTTGAATGTCTTCGGCTGACTTCGCTTTTTCTATGTCATGCTTTTTCTTGTTGTATTCCTCATCACGCTTAGCAGCCAGCACATCACGGATGCTAAAGAGTAGTCCCCAGCACTTTGCTGCAACTTCTCTATTAGCATAGCCCAGATCTCTTCCATGCATGATACCATTTCGAAAGGGTAAAGTAATTTTATTCTTTTCTGTCTTTCCCCTTGACGCATAAAAGATCGCTTTGATTGCAAGTAACCCTGTTTCATGACCTGCTATTGAGTTCCATGCTGTGACATCGGATTTTTCTGAGAAAAAGCCCAAATTATTGCCAGCATCTGACACAACACCATCGATCATCATAAGTAGTACCGGAATGCAAGCATAGTACCGACCACATAAAAAATCCTCATAAGCTAGTTTGATGAGGTGTAGCCGAGCCCTAAACGGCTCGGTGCCCCAGAGGCCTGTAATTCCTGATCTGACAACGTCTTGATCATAGTAGTCAACCAAGTGATCATTGGCCTGACTCATACCTTTTGACTTCGATAATTCAATGGCTTTTCTCATTACCCGCATATCCATCGAATCATATGCTATCCACCCTTTTGAGCTGAATATTGAGTTAAACGAATCGCCTATAGTACTTAGCTCATTAAACTTTTCCTTTAATCTAGCCACCTCAGCTTTTTGGTCAGAAGTAATTGCTCGCTCTTCAAGCATGGCAATTCTTTTTTTGAGTAGTAAGGAGGTCGGGTTATCTGCAATTTTCATCAATCGGTGTGTGAGTTAGCTTGACAAGAAGAGACCGATTCAGGAAGTATACTGTATGAAAACGCAAACGCACTAACTTAATGTAATGCTAATTGTAGTTGAGGAGGAAGGATATTGGATCAAGGTCAAAAGTTGTGGATCAACTTGGATTAAGCATATAACTGAGTGAGCCGATATAAGAAGAATTCTACGTTGCGAACCCCTCTGAACTGAGCCCGGAACGCTTTGATCTTGGCATTGAAGGACTCGGCTGAGGCATTGGTACTGCGATTGTCAAAATAATTCAAGATCGTTTCATAGTGGTTCTGAATGGAGCGGGCCACCGTGTTGAAGGCTTTAAAGCCCGCTTGACGTACCCCCTCATGCCACTTAGCCAACCGAGCTAAGCCGTAAAGCTTATTGGTGGTAGCCTCAAAGATGTAGCTCAAGGATTGACTCAATTCATAGGCTGTCTTCAAATCTGGATAACGCTCAAATAGCAGCATAGCCCGCTCACGCTGGCTTTCTGTCCAGTTAGTCGCCTTTTTATAGAGCACATAGCGGCTGCGAGCCAGCAGTTGTTTGACCGTATCGCCATTGGCAAGCATCTCTGGTTGATAGTCGGTCTGGTTAAGCTTAGCTTGCTCCAGGGCTTCATTGTCGGCTTCCAAGGCTTGCCAGCGATACGCAATCCGCATGTCCTGAACAGCCTCCAGCGCTAATTGTTGCACATGGAACCGATCAGTCACCTGAGTAGCCTTGGGAAAACATTTTTTAGCAATCAGAGCCATATTACCCGCCATGTCCAGAGTAACCTCTTTTACCTTTTTGCGCTGACTTTCAGGCAACTTACGCAAGACTTCAATGACTGTATCGGCTTTAGTTCCTGCGACAATGGCCACGATACTTCCTTTGCCACCTTTAGCCGCTTTATTCGTCAGGATGGTGTAGAGTTCTCCCTGCGACAGACTGGTTTCATCCAATGACAGATGCGACCCCAGATTGTGGGCATACAACAGCCACTCTTTAGCGTGGCCTCGTTGATCCCAATCGGTAAAGCCACTCTGAAAATCACGATATTGGCGCAATAAGGCTCGGTCACCAACCCCATAAAATCCGCCAATTGATCGGATATTAATCGGGTTGGTATCGACTGATGTCTTTTAAAAAAGCGGCAAACTCACCGGTCATCCGCGTTCCTTCTGCTACTTGAGTCCAGTCTCGATAAACGACTTTTCCTGTTTTGGTATTAAGCCAGCGACGGCGCTTGATATGCAGGAATACCTGGTGGCCCCGGATGGGAAAGTCCTGGACGGTGATAGTGGGGAAAAAGCCTTTGGAGAGCAGATTCTTCCGTTGAGGGTCCGTCTCATCGGCATTTTTCTCTTCGATATGAACATGAAAGACTCCCTCAGGGCGGTCGATGGAGGTCAATTCAAAATTTTGTAGGATGAACTCAGGCAACAGAAACTGAACGATGGGCAAGAAACTCTCCAAAACAACTAGATTTGATTAATTCACAAACCTAAAAAAATACAATGCCCTCCACAACTTTTGGAACTGATCCAGGATATTGTTGTACCTATCGTTGTACATGAAACGAAAAAAGCCACCTAGCAGTTAGCTAAGTGGCTGATTTTTAGTGTCGGGGTGGCAGGATTCGAACCTACGACCTCCTGCTCCCAAAGCAGGCGCGATACCGGGCTACGCTACACCCCGAAGGATTACTCTTGTACTCAGCGGAGAGAGAGGGATTCGAACCCTCGGTACCGTTACCAGTACGACAGTTTAGCAAACTGTTCCTTTCGGCCACTCAGGCATCTCTCCGAAGCCAACCACTTCCTTCTTAAATGATTGGGACACAAAGGTAGGGGAATACAATCTTTTTGTCAAGCTATTTCTCTAAAAATCTTTTCTTAATCGCTAATTTTGGCCTTCCTGATGCATTAGCCCCATACCTAAACTAGGTCAGCATCAGCTTACTACTTGCGTTAAATGAACTGGTTATACCCCTTTTCCCGTACCGATTTTTTTTTCATAGCCCTGTTCGTTAGCCTCTATGCGCTCTACATTTGGCGCACATTTCGGCTCGCACGCCAGCTAAATACGTCGGCCTGGGGGGTTGTCCCTAAGTTTTTTCTTCGCAGCAGCTACCTCACGCTATTAATTGTTGCCTTACTAGGGCCATCGTTTGGCGAAGCCGAAGGGGATCTGACCACAACGGGCCACGATACGTTCCTGGTTGTCGATATCTCCCGGTCCATGGATGCCAACGATGTGGTTCCAACCCGGCTCGAACGGGTCAAGTACGATATCCAGCACTTGTGCGATACACTCCCCGCCAGCCGGTTTGGGGTCGTGCTGGCCTCGTCGGAGTCGTTTGTGCTATCGCCCCTAACTGCCGATCAGGATGCCCTCAAGCAATTCATACGGGAGGTTCATACCAGTGTTGCCCCTACCGGCGGCACCGATTTATGCAGCGCCCTTGAACTGGCCTATCAGAAGTTGCTCACGGACTCCTCCACTCATCAGAGCGTTCGATCGATCGTACTGTTTAGCGATGGCGAAAATTTTGGACCCTGCGAACGAACTACGTTTGCCCGCCTTCGCGCCCAGGGAATGCCCCTCATTACGGTCGGCGTGGGCTCCGAAGCCGGTTCATCCATTCGGAAAGGACGCGATTTTGTACGCGACGACGATAATCAGATTGTACGGAGTCGGCTGAATCGCTCCTTTTTGCAGGAGCTGGCCCGCGACGGACGCGGTCATTATACTGAAGCGGACGCCAATGGCCGGTATGTGAATGAGTTAGCGGGCATTTTACGATCCCTGAAAGGTGGAGTCATCAATCAGCATCATATAGCTGTCTCCACCAATAAATATTATTATTTCCTGCTGGCAGCCCTGGGTTTTCTGGCCATTGACTTAATTCTGACCATCCGAACCTTCCGGCTGTGAGTTGGTCTCACCGTTTCGTCTTATTTTTGGGCGGCCATACGTTATGTCATTATGATTTACATACTGATTGCTGCCTGGCTTTGGTTAACCGACATGCTTCCGGTAAACCATATTTCGCAGAACAACCAGGCTCGACAGGAAGCGCAGACCGCCTATCAGGCCGGTCAGTACCAGCGTGCCCTGACCCTTTACGCGTATTTGAGCACCCGGACCACCACGATTGATCCGGCCGTGCGGTTAAACCTGGGGCATACGTATTTTAAATTGAAGCAATACGCCAGGGCTAAACCGCAGTACGAAACACTGCTTCAATCGGATCGGCCTGATTTACGAACCGCAGCCGCTACGCAATTAGGGGTGATGGCTTGTCTGGAAGGCGACAGTGCCACTGCTCTGACTTTATTTCAGCAGGCGCTACTCGAAAACGCGGATAATGAATCGGCCCGGTATAATTTTGAACTTATAAAGACCTATTATTCGGGAAAATCTCCCGCCAAACACGCGAAGCAGAATTCATCGGCTCAGCAACCAAAGCTGGTTAACAAACCCCGGCCGATGGGCGGCCAGAGTGTCGAACGATCGGATCGTCAGGATGAGTTGCTGCGTCGTTTCCAACGGCTGAATCTGAGTGAAGAGCAGGCGCTGCAACTCCTTGATGCCATGCGGAGCGATGACCTCCCCTATGCCCTGACACGGTCAGCCCGGCCTGCTGAAACGAAGCCGAAAGAAGGAGAGAACCGTTGGTGAAATTGAGTTTATGGTAGTTGGTTTGAGGTTTACGGTGGGCTGGCGCATGCATAACAAACTGCGCCAGCCCACCGTAAACCTCAAACCAACTACCAACTACCATAAACGAGTACAACAAACAGATGAACGAGGTAGTCATTATTTCTGCGGTTCGAACGCCCATTGGTGGGTTTGGAGGTGTACTCTCAACCCTGTCTGCCGTTGAGCTGGGCGCAGCGGCCATTCGGGGTGCTCTCAGCCGTGCGGGCGTCCAGCCCGATCAGGTGCAGGAAGTGTACATGGGCAATGTGGTGTCGGCCAACGTTGGCCAGGCTCCTGCCAAACAGGCGGCTCTCCAAGCAGGATTGCCTGCCAACATCCCCTGCACAACCATCAACAAGGTATGCGCATCGGGCACAAAAGCGATTATGCTGGCAGCCCAGGCCATTCAACTCGGCCAGGCCGATGTCATTGTAGCCGGGGGTATGGAAAGCATGTCGAATGCTCCCTATTACGTTCCCAAAGCTCGTTTTGGCTACAAATATGGCAATGCGGAACTCGTCGACGGCCTCGCCCGAGATGGACTTGTGGATGCTTACGATCAGTGTGCCATGGGCGTTTTTGCCGATCAGACCGCCCAGCAGTATGAAATTAGCCGGGAGGAACAGGATGCGTATACCGTCCAGTCGTACCGTCGGGCAGAGGCCAGCACGCAAAGTGGCCGATTTAGTGCCGAAATCATAGCTGTAGAGGTGGCAGGGCGCAAAGGCAGCGTGACGGTGAGCGAAGATGAGGAATATAAAAACGTTATTTACGACAAAATTCCGACGCTGAAAGCGGCTTTTACACCCGGTGGTACGGTCACACCAGCCAGCTCATCGCCCATCAGCGATGGGGCTTCTGCCCTGGTTGTGATGAGCCAACGAAAAGCCGACGAACTGGGACTGAAACCGCTGGCCCGGATTCTGGCCTATGCCGATGCCGAGCAGGAGCCTCAGTGGTTCACCACAGCACCAACCAAAGCCGTTCCGCTGGCGCTTCAACGGGCCGGGCTAACCGTCGATGCTATTGACTTTTTTGAAGTAAACGAAGCGTTTTCCGTTGTTCCGCTGGTGTTCAGTAAGGTGCTGAACGTTCCGCAGGAGAAACTAAATACCTTTGGGGGGGCGGTGTCCATTGGCCATCCCCTCGGCGCATCCGGTGCCCGAATCGTAACAACACTCACCAACGTATTAGAGCAAAACGGTGGACGATACGGGGCCGTCGGTATTTGCAACGGGGGCGGGGGCGCATCGGCTATTGTTATTGAGAAATTATAAAATGGTTCGACGTTCGTAGTTTGAGGTTCGAGGTTTGTAGTTAGCCTGGAGTTCAGCCAACTATAAACCTCGAACCTCAAACTACGAACGTTGAACCACAACCTACGTTACATGAACGCCATTCAGGAAACTAATTTTCAATTCCCCGGTCAAACGGGATTTTATCGCGGTAAAGTTCGGGACGTGTACGCGTTTCCCGAGAAACTCGTCATGATTGCGTCAGATCGTATTTCAGCCTTCGACGTCGTATTACCCCGCCCTATTCCGTTCAAAGGACAGGTGCTTAATCAGACGGCCGCTTATTTTCTGCGAGCGACCTCCGACATTGTACCCAACTGGCTTCTCGATACACCCGACCCTAACGTAAGCATCGGCCTGAAATGCGAGCCTTATGCTGTTGAAATGGTTGTTCGGGGTTATCTGGCAGGCCATGCCTGGCGGGAATATCGCGATGGACACCGGACTCTCTGCGGTGTATCTTTACCCGATGGCCTGCGCGAAAATGACCGCCTGCCAACGCCAATCATCACCCCATCGACCAAAGCCCACGAAGGCCATGACGAAGACATCAGTCGCGAAGAAATTCTGGAACGGGGTATCGTTCAGGAAAGCGAGTATGTTCAGTTGGAGAAGTACGCGCTGGCCCTATTTGCACGGGGCACCGAAATGGCTGCGAAACAAGGCCTGATTCTTGTAGATACGAAATATGAATTCGGCAACCTGGATGGTAAGGTCTATTTGATTGACGAGGTCCATACGCCTGACTCGTCGCGTTATTTCTACGCAGACACGTATGAGCAAAACCAGCAAGCCGGTCAGCCACAAAAACAATTATCGAAGGAATTCGTTAGAGAATGGCTTATTGCCAACGGCTTTCAGGGTAAAACCGGCCAGACAGTACCCGTTATGTCTGACGAATGGGTAAATCAAATTTCGAAGCGTTATATTGAACTGTTTGAGACCGTTACGGGTCAGCCTTTTCAACCCGATGAGGCAACGGATCCGCTTACTCGGATCGAAACGAATATACTAAGAGCAATAAATTAATAATGTAAAATGCATAGTGAATAATGTAAAATGAGTTCAACCAAACTACATCAGAATTTGATCATTATTCAGTACACATTAAGCAGTCTATGAATTATACCATCGAGAAAAACGAACAGTACGCCCTTATCCGATTAGCCGAGAACACGTTTGGAGAGGAGGTGCCCGCCAATTTCGAAACCCTTAGCCGTGGTTTATTCCGCGAGGGATACAGTAATATTATTGTGGATATGGCACCCGTTCAACTGGTTGATCCGGCTGGCGTAATGGTTCTTCGGAAAGTCAGTCGGCAATGCACGAATGAAGAAGGGCTATTGGTTGCCGTTACCAAGAATGATGATCTGATTGAACTTTTGGACAGGTCTAACCTCACCGATCTAACGATCATGCCAACGGTGGAAGAAGCGGTAGACGCTGTGTTTATGAATGAGCTTGAAAATGATTTTCGGAGTGAAGAAGATGATGAGTACGATGTCGGAGGGAGTGTCGAAGCCTGACCTGGCCGGACCTAATGTGGCCACAATGACCCAACACGAATCGGAACATCATCGCTCTACTCATTTACCCTTCGCCCTCACAATTCTGGGGGCAGGCTCTGCTACACCCACACTTAGGCTCCACCAAACGGCCCAGTTGCTGGCGGTTGGGAATGACTATGTACTTATTGACTGTGGAGAAGGTACTCAGTTCCGGTTAATCGAACAACGCATTCGGCCGGGGCGACTACGGTATATTTTCATCAGTCACCTGCATGGTGATCATTACTTTGGCCTGGCTCCTCTCCTGTCGTCGCTGAATATGGCTGGCCGTACAGAAGATTTGTACCTGTTTGGCCCTCGCGGTCTGGATGAGGTCCTGACCACTATTTTTCGAGTGTCCGACTCTCGTTTAGGCTACAAACTGCATTTTCAGATCGTTGAGCCAGACCAACCGGCCTTCTTACTCGATCATCCGCTCATGACGGTACAGTCGATTCCGCTCCAGCACCGGATCGACTGTACAGGTTATCTTTTCCGGGAAAAACCAGCTAAACCTCATCTATTGCGGGAGAAGCTCCCTGCCGATGTCCCAATTGCGTATTTAAAACGGTTGAAAGAGGGACTGGATATTCTGGACGCGGAGGGTCAACTCCTCTACGCAGCCGCCGAATACACCGAACCAGGCCCTGTTCCCCGTTCCTACGCGTTCTGCTCCGACACTCGCTACGTGGAGGAGTTAATTCCGCAACTTCAGGGCGTCAATTTGCTCTACCATGAAGCAACGTTTTTGCGGGACAATAGCCAACGAGCTGCCGAAGTTTTTCATTCTACTGCCGAGCAAGCAGCTACCATTGCGGCCAAAGCCGGTGTTGGTCGTTTGTTAATTGGCCATTTCTCATCGCGGTACAAACAGTTTGAGCCTTTTTTAGACGAAGCCCGGGCAGTTTTTCCAGAAACCTACCTCGCCATCGAAGGCCAAACGATTGAAATTTGAGAAATAAAAAATTAACCACAGAGGTTTAAATTGATAATTTTAATTTTTTAAACCTCTGTGTTCTCTACGGTCCGCCGTTGCGGTGCCTCTGTGGTTAAAAAATATAACTTATCAATACCTAAACCCCAATGCGCCCCCTGGTTGATATTGCAAATCAAGTGCACGCCCTCGAGAAAAAGGCAGAAAAAGACAAGCAAGCGGGTAGCGGGTATAATCGCCCTCTTCAACGGATTCGGCAGGCGCTCCTTGAGTTAGGGGTAAGTTATCATAGCCCCGATGGGGAACGTTACTCCGAAACCCGTACCGACGTTGAAGCCAGTGTAGCCGGGGAGTCAACGGATAATCTGACTATTACCCAGGTCATCAAACCCATCGTCACTATAAACGGACAAATCGTTCAGGCAGGCATCGTCATTGTCGAGAGCGTGTAAATCAACTCGTCATGCAAACGATCAATTTCGGGATAGATTTAGGAACAACGAATTCGCTAATTGCCCGTTTTATGGGGGTTCAGGTAGAGGTGTTCAAAAACCCAATTGGGTTGAAAGAGACGCTACCGAGTTGCGTTGCCTTTCGTAAAGAGCGCGTATTTGTGGGCGATAAAGCCCGTGAGTGGCTATTGAAGGACCCGCTCAACGTGTTTTCGAGTTTCAAACGTAAAATGGGCACGAGCGAGACCTATCAGATTCAATCGCGTGGCGAATCCATTAGCCCCATTGACCTGTCGGCACTTGTTCTGAAAGAACTTAAGAATTTCATTCATTCGGGCGAAATCCCCCAAAGTATAGTCGTTACCATTCCCGCTAGTTTCGATACCGTTCAGAGCAACGCCACCAAACAGGCTGGTTTAGCAGCCGGTTTCCAGGAGGTGGTTTTGCTTCAGGAGCCCATTGCGGCATCCCTGGCCTATTTCAACAAGTACACGACCGAAAAGGAACGTGGGAAATGGCTGGTGTATGACCTGGGGGGTGGCACGTTCGATGTAGCCCTGATCGGTATAGAAGACAATGAAATGCGCGTTCTTGATCATCAGGGCGACAATTACCTTGGCGGCATGGACTTCGATCATAGTCTGGTAGTAGACATCCTGATACCGGAAATTAGTCGGCAAACTGGCCTGACCGACCTCGCCAGTCAGCTTCTCACGCGCGATGCCCGCTACGAAAAACTATACCACATACTTCTCCTTAAAGCGGAGGAAGCTAAGAAAGAGCTCAGCACCCGGCTGACAACGGAAATTGAAGTGACGTTCGATATGGGCGACGGAGAGGAAGTCGATCTACTGATCACCCTAGGGCGGGAGCAATTTAATGCCCTTATCCGCGACCGTATCGACGCGACTATCGAGATGCTGGAAACGATTATGGTCCGCAATAATGTAAGCACCGATGCCCTCGCTGAAATCATCCTGATTGGTGGAAGCACCTATATTCCCTACGTTAGAACAACACTTGCCGAACGAACGGGGCTACCGATCAATACCGAAGCCGATCCCACTACGGCGGTGGCGGTTGGGGCAGCTTATTTTGCGGGTAATACACCCATCCGGCAACTGGTCAAGCCCACGACTCAGGCTGCCGAAGGAGTCAATTCAATACGCATTCAGACGGGTTACAGCAAAACGACAAAAGATCTGGAAGAATACATTTCGGCAAATGTGATCAATTTCCAGGAGGGTCTCTCCTATCGAATTACACGTAATGACGGTGGTTTTGATACAGCACTACGGCCGCTTACTGCCCGTTTCGGCGAGTTCGTTGGGCTGCTTCCGAACCGGGTCAATACGTTTACAATCAGCCTTTTCGATTCCTATAACAACCCAGTAGCTGTTCAGGTCGATCCCGTTGACATTACCCACGGCTTGTTTAGTTTGTATGGCCAGCCATTACCCGAAGACATTTGCCTGGAAGTTGACGATCTACACAACAATGCAACCCGCTGCGAACTGGTGTTCAGCCGGAACAGTGTATTGCCGCTCACCAAAACAATTTACCGGGAAATTAGCCGAACGATTCGAAAAGGCTCCGACGAAAGTCTGATCATTAATCTGCTTGAAGGTGATGCAACCCAACATCCCAGCACGAATAAGAATATAGGGGTCATTGAGGTTCGGGCCGCAGATCTGCCCACGGATCTGGTGAAAGGGTCGGATGTGGAGATTAAACTAGACATGAGTGAATCCCGGGATGTGTCGGTTAGTATCCATCTGGGTATGACCGACCAGCAATTCGATGAGGTGTTTAGTCCTACCCAACGGTATGTGAGTCTAACCAAATTACGCGACGAGTTAACTGAATTACGCAGTCAGCTTGAACTGGATTTAGAGAAGGCACTACAAACGGAAGACTACGAAGCAGCCGCCCGAATTCAGGATTTGACCGACCGGGCCAGAACATTACAGCATCAGGCGAAAACATTGCAACCGGCCGCTTTCACCGACGAGAAATATCAACTCGATGAAGCCAAACGAAAACTGGCCCGGCAGCTATACACGAATGGCCCCGTCAGCAATCGGGTTCTACGTACAAAGGAGCGTTACTATACCCTTATGGAATCGCTCCAGTATTGGGCAGATACACTCCAGGAACTCTCACCAAAGGTACGCGCTGAAATTCAGCAGTTAAAAGCCGATGAACCCGAAGCCATGCGGGGGAATACGTACTTTCGGGTGGAGGCCCATCTGGCTAAATGCCGTCGGATCTACAACGACGCAGTCCTCTATACCCCCACGATATTGGTCCATTTCTTCCATTCATACGCCAGTCAGTCGCCAGATGACTATACGGACTACCAGCGGGCACAGGCTGAAATCAAACGGGGCGAAAAAGCCCTTGATCGTCAGAATTATGACGAGCTGCGGGGCGTTTTGCTCAATCTGCTCGGTCTGACTAAAAACAGTGACGTCATTGAAACTAAAATTAAAGGTACTGGACTCGGTTAATCGCTATTTTCTACAATGCCCTACCAATCACCTTTACACTTGTTAGATAGCCTGCAAATCGAGCCCAGCCAGCTCAATCCAGCAGGCCTGGTTCAGGTGCGTAAAAAAATACTGGCCGAGTTTAACTTAACACCCGACATTACCATTGCCGTAGGAAACAAACAGTACACAAAAGATGAAGCGCTGAAAGCTATTGACCAGTTGAAAGAGCTGCAGCACCTGAACGATCACGCTGCCATTTTTCAGGATAAACCTTTACTGGCCTGGCTCGAAAATCCGACAGGTGCTGAGTTTCCCATACAGTCAATCAGCGATCAGCACTGGAGCGGCCAGCAGAGCCCTTTTTTTGATGAAATTCTGGCCGATGGCCTTCAAGCGTATTGCTCTTATCTTCTGAAGCGTCGGCAATTTTCAACGATTATAGACCCGTTGGCCCTTGCTTTTTCATTACCCGATCCCTTACCGTATACGCTTCAGGAAACTATTTACGAATTTATACAAGACATCACAGCTCAACTGGAGGAAGCCCAGAAAGTACCGAACCATAGACGGGATCCAACAACCTTTGGCTATATTGTATACGATGACTGGGCTGATTTCTTAAACAGCCTCCCCAAAAGCGCTTTTTGGCATGTGGTTAATGACTACTGCGTAGCTGCGGTGAATTATACAGTGGCCGTTCAGCATTATCTGCGTGATTTTGTTTATGAAATCACCCACCAACTCGTTCGAACCAATTGTGATTCAGGCCTTAAAACGACAATTCAAAGCAATTACCAGATATACCGAGAAAACTATCACCATAAACCTGGCGCTTCTGAAACCAAATCCAGGAGCTATGGCTGGGTTATCTGGCTGGTAGTTGTTCTTATTAAGCTAGCGATCGCCTGTAGTGGCTAATGCAATAGCGTGGGTAAACCAGTAAGTTCTGTTTATCTTTAGCCCCGAAACATTCTTCACGTATTCATGCTGGCATTTCGCCTGGGATTTTTAGACATAGGCTGGTTAGACCTGCTCGATATCGGGTTGGTGGCTATTCTGATTTATCAAATTTATAACCTCGTTCGGGGAAGCGTAGCCAGCCGGGTATTTGTGGGCTATCTGCTGGTCTATCTGGCCTATTTGCTTGTAAAAGCACTGGGCTTAAACCTGATGACGACCATTCTGGAATATTTCATCAGCGTGGGTGCCCTGGCGTTGATTATTATTTTTCAGCACGAGATACGGCGTTTTTTACTGCTCATAGGTAAGTCAACGAACCTAACAAATAGTCGGCTGTTTCGTCGCTGGTTACTGCGAGATACCGACAACGTAGAAACGCAGACACCTCTGAAGCCTGTTCTGGATACCTGTAAAGCATTGAGTGGCGAATTTTCGGGCGGATTGCTCGTGCTTCAGAAAAACGATGATCTGGAGAAATTTGCGCAATCGGGCGAGGTTATCGACGCCGACATATCGAAACCACTACTACTCGCCATTTTCAGCCAATATAGCCCATTACACGACGGGGCTGTTATTATCAGTGAGGGACGGATACGAGCGGCCCGATGCATTCTGCCGGTTTCGGAAGATGATGAGTTACCGCCTTCTCTGGGGTTTCGCCACCGGGCCGCGCTGGGTATGAGCGAAGCCACAGATGCTGCCGTAATTGCGGTTTCGGAAGAGAGTGGGCGTTTGTCTCTGGCATTAAACGGCGAGCTATTCACCAACCTGAGCCAAACTGAGTTAGAAAGCCGTTTAGAAAATTATCTGCGGGAACCAGGTGTAAAGGCCTAACTTTTAGCCTAAAAAAAGGGGGCGTATGTAACACCCCCTTTCTTAGTATTCCAGCATCCTGGGCAGGTTTTTTGCCTGCTCTACAAAATCACCAATTTGTTCTACCGAAGGCGGGCGTTGGGTAAACTGCCGAACACTGTTAATTTGAATCAGTTTTGCGTGCAGATTTTCAGCTGACCGTTGAGCAAGTTCTTTTACAGTATCAACACCAGCTTCTTCCATAAGGTCGCTATAGACCCGCCCAATGCCTTTGATACGGGCTAAGTCGGCCCGATTGGCCAGTTCCAGAATAGTGGTTCCGTCAACACCACTCATAGCAGCCAGATCTTTACGATCTTTAGGCGTTTTGGTTGCTTCCAGAAGTGAATCACCATCGCTAATGCCTTGTGCCTTCAGGGCATTCAGAACGGCATCTGTGATGCCACGTAGTTCTCCTAATGTAAGGCTCATGCAGAAAAAGTAGAGGATTAGAATAAAAAGGCAGTCTGACCTTCAGACCGCTTAATACACGTTCAACGAGCAAGGTACTTCCTTCGGGTATCATTCAAAAGAAATTTCTTTTGAGCGGTAAAGCTTTCCGGATGCATGTGACCGAACTCACGCTTCCATTCACTAAATCGCGCAAATTCGCCTTGCTGGAATAAATTCGCGTCGATTTTCTTTTGACTCAGATATTCTTCAAAGGTCATACGTTAGTGCTGCCATTTTAACCGAAATTGATACAAATAAAGGCATCTTTTAGCTTTCAACGAACTCACAGCGCCTTAAAAATGACAAAATGACTGATAAACAATTGGTTTACCAATAAAAGATTATGGTGGAACAGATCGTGATGTTTAATTCAGCCTAACTGAATCAACTTTACGAATGAACACGCATTTTGTAACATTTTCCGATACGGTTTCGCAGGCTGGCGAGCCCTCTAATCAGGATGCAGCGCTGTTAGACGCCTATTCAACTACAGTAGTAAATGTAGCTAAAAAAGTAAGCCAGTCGGTCGTTCAAATTAAGGTAAGCGGCCGATCGACACCTGCAACTCCTGCCCAACGGCGCGCTCCCAATCGGGGTGATGCGGACGGTGGCTCGGGTTCTGGATTTATCATCTCAACCGATGGGTATATCATCACCAATAACCACGTTGTAGCCGGAGCCACGACGATTATGGTTTCGCTTCCCGACTCCCGAGATTATGAAGCAACACTCATTGGTCGGGATCCGGCTACGGATATTGCGGTGATAAAAATCTATGCAGATGGTCTTAAAGCCATTCGGTTTGCCGATTCGAAACAAGTACAAGTTGGGCAAATTGCCATTGCGGTAGGCAATCCGTACGGCTTCCAATACTCGCTAACAGCAGGTGTTGTAAGCGCCCTCGGCCGGACACTACGTTCAGAATCGGGCCGCTTGATTGACGACGTCATTCAGACCGATGCCTCATTGAATCCGGGCAACTCAGGGGGGCCATTAGTTAACTCGGCTGGTGATGTTATTGGCGTAAATACCGCCGTCATTCTGCCTGCCCAGGGAATTTGTTTCGCGGTATCCTCAAACCTGACTGCCTTAGTGGCCGGAAAACTCATTATGCACGGTCGTGTACGACGAGGCTACCTTGGCATTGCCGGTCAACTCATTAATCTTACAGAACGCATTAAACAGTATAACCAGCTTACAGCAAAAACGGGCGTAATGGTGGCCAGCGTAGAGCCAGACGGGGTTGCAGGCAATGGCGAATTGCTTCAGGGCGACATTATTGTTGGCTTCAATGGGCAACCTGTCACCAGTGTCGATGATCTGCACCTGCTATTAACCGATGATACCATTGGTCGCCAAATCCCGGTAAGTATACTTCGCCAAAACCGACATAAACGCATTGTGGTAACGCCAGGTGAAATAAAATAAAGCATGAGTATACCAATATAAAAAATAAAGTGACTAAATTAGATTGATTCGTCTAACTAACGTACGGTTCAAGTTGATTCGTACAGGATCATTTATTCACTTTTTATTATTTATGAAAGGTTACCTTTTTTCTTTATGCATGCTGGTGGCCCTGTCGGCTACTGCCCAGGAGTTTAAACCATTCAAAGTAAATGTGTCCCTTGGTTTCGCCAAGCCACTTGGCGTAGGCGCATCGGGAGGAGTACTGTTTGCTATTGAGCCAAAGTACGGCTTGAGCGATAATTTTGATCTGGGCCTGCGTCTGGAAACAGCTTTGGTTGCACGGAGTATCGTAAGCAATGGCAATTCTGTTACGGGCGATATTGGTGCGTTTGGCTCGTACCTGATTACGGGCAACTATTTATTCGGGACAGGCAATACCCGTCCGTTTCTGGGCGCAGGTTTAGGGGTTTACAGGGTAGCGTCGGGCGGTACCGTTACAGTTGTCGACGGTCAATCTCCTCAACAGGTCTCTCTGGTGGCCGAAACTAAGTTTGGTGGTATGATTCGGGCGGGTCTTAAGACCGGGCATTTTGTAATTGGTGTTGAATACAACGCTGTACCCACAACTTCGAATAAGCTTTCAAGCACCACCATTGACAGCAAAAATGCCTATTTAGGAATCAAACTAGGTTTCGATATCGGCGGAGGACGCCTGTAGTTTTCAAGTAAACACAGAGCCAGGGAGAACACAGAGAAAATTAATAACTCTGTGTTCTCCCTGGCTCTGTGTTTACTCTATTATTCTTTTGGTAAAATAAGTGGGTGAAATCGTACCCCTTTTACTCGATTGAACTCCAGAGACGGAGCCGGGATTTTGAAAAATTGTGCCGTGCCAATGAACCGCTGTAAGGATGGAGAGAACGTACCGATACGTGATAGATCAGCATCGGGCGAGATAAAGAACTGCCGGTAACGGGTAAATTTCACCTCGTTCCCATTCGTATCAAACGTCACCGGATTTTCGTGCCCACCAATCATACCACTGCCACTATAGCCCAGGTCCAGATTAAGCCAACGCGGAAAACCTGGCCCAACCGGTAATACCGACGCCAGATTTACGGATAGCCAATATTGTTGTCCATTATAATCTTTGAGCATCTGTTGCCCTGTCGTTTTTCCCAGCAGATTCGGTCGGTAGGGCGGAAATATTGTTTTCCGAAACCCATATTTCATACTCACCACTTGCTGTCCGGGGCCAAACTGCTGCCCCATAAAGAGAGCTGTTCCGGCAACGTTGGCAAACATATCTCCCTTCGAAAAACCCCAGCCTTCGGCGTGTCCATCGTAGACTTCAAGAGTTGTCTGAAACAGCAAGGCCAGTAACCCACCTGTCAGGATACTGGCTCGCTCATCGACACCACTCCAGCGCATTAGCTCATAGCCCCCCCGACTCATGCAGTAAGCCGTTGCGGCATGTCCCACCTTATCCATCTGGAGCCATTCGCCATTGTCATTAAAGGTATGAAAGGGTACTTTTTTCTTGTACCATTGTTTACGTAGCATGAGCAGCGTAATGGTGTAAAAAGCGGCTGTACCAACCAGCACACCAATAAATCGCCCCTGATTAATCCCTGACGGATCAGGCATAGCGGGTGCGATGGGTACTGATTGTGCCTGAATGGACTGGCTGAGCAATAGGATACACAAGCAAAGCAATCCTATACGCCGAATCGGGTCTTTCATTCGTCAAAAGTACCCAACCCGTTTTATTTTTTGACAGGGTTTTCCGGATGAACAGGATTTTTAACGACAAGCAATCCTATTCATCCCATGTCGGCCCAGCTGTAATCCTGTCAAAAAGCCTTTTCCGCGTAACTTGCCATTAAATTACTGACAATCCCTATTCATGAATCTCGTCCCTTCTCCTCCCCTCACCCGCGCTCAGGAGTCGCGCGTTGCCATTGAACGATTATACATAACCATGCGGCATTTGTTCAACCGGGGATTTTACAAACCATCGGGCGTATCGGGTGAAGAAATTCGCCGTGCCCTGCTTACGCTTCAACCCGAAATTTATGGGCTGGTTGGCGACCCGCAACGCGTTGAACTGGATGGTCTCGTTTATGTAATGGACCGACTTCCGAAAGGTATCGAAGCGTGTCGGGTTATTTCGCTGGCTTCTCGCGAAGGCTTCGAGCATTCTCATTTCCCGGTTCTGGTACCGGCCAAACGCCGTCGAAACTGTTACCGTATCGACAGTGAACAGATGGTGATCGAGGTAACGAATGGCCGAAGTGAAATCTATGACATCCTAACGCACCTGACGTTTATGTTCATGGAGGCCGATAAAATTCGTCGAAATGCCTTTCAGGAACGGGGCAGCCGAACGCGGGAATGGGAGAAACTGGAAGCCATCGTACAATCTGGGGGAACCGTCAATGACGACGAGCGCGAATTGGCACTTATGTACCTAAGTTCTATTCTAGGCCGAACCTTTGAAGAAACTCAGCAGGCCTATCGTCGGTTTGAGGAAACCGCGGGGACCAACAACGGACTATTTCAGATTGTATACGGCTTAGGCAGCGTGTCGATTAAGGAAATTGGTGAGCCAAAACTAGGCCGTGAAATCAATTTTACGCCGATGCTCCGTGAGCGCATTGGCCAGCACCTATATGGCGAACGCTGGGCTACACGCCTGAAACAATACATCTGGGAACATAACCTACAGGATCGGCCGATTCATATTATCAGTGCTAACCCGCACAGTGTAATGAATTGCCTGTACGCACCTGCGGCCTTAGTGGACACCACCACCTGGGATAACCTCTACGACCTGGCCTTAAAACTAAGTCAACCTGCCCAACGGGAACTACGCCAACGGGTCACGGAGTACGCAACAGAACACGGTTTGCACGTACTGGAAGATCTGGCCGGCACCAGTCTGCTGGTACAATTGATTGACACCGCTCGCCTGGATACGACCCAGTTATCGGCCGAGATTGCTCATGACCCAGCGCATATTCAGGCGACTCAACCTCTGTTGCTGGTCATGGATTACGCCTTTGGCGAGCAGGCGTTTGAAACAATGGACGAGTTGCTGAAACCCTTCGAATACAATGAGCAAACGGTTCCACTGAACGTAGCGTCGATTTCAGTGATCGGGAAAGCAGGCATCCTGACTGGCGAGAAAGGCGACCTGATGATTCCAACAGCACACATCTTTGAAGGTACAGCCGACAATTATCCGCTCGACAACGATTTTACCAAAGCGGACTTTGAAGGACATGGCATTGATGTGTACGAAGGCGCTATGATTACGGTACTGGGCACCTCGCTGCAAAACAAAGATGTTCTTAACTACTTCTGCAAATCGTCCTGGAAAGCCATTGGCCTGGAAATGGAAGGTGCTCATTATCAGAAAGCAATTCAGGCACAGTCGAAAATACGGGGGAGTGTTCCGGCCAGTATTAAGGTTCGGTATGCTTATTATGCCTCTGACAACCCACTGCTTACGGGGGCTACGCTGGCATCGGGCAGCCTGGGCACATTGGGCGTAAAACCCACGTATTTGATCACCGTTAAATGTTTAGAAAAGATCTTTCAGGCAGATTAATTGTCATTAAATGGTCGTGCTTGATGTGTATTTCTCGATGTAGTCGACTATGCTAACGACAATAAATGACTATAAATGGCAACCAAATAACAACGAATGACGTTTTTGATAGCTATATACGAATACATACCTGCCTATTTATATCATGGCGAAACGAAAAAAATCTACTGAAAAAGGCCCCGATGTCATCTTAATTGGCGCCGGTATTATGAGTGCAACGTTGGGCGTATTGCTGAAAGAACTGCAACCCGACCTGACAATTGAAATTTATGAACGGCTGGACAGCGCAGCCGCTGAGAGCTCTGATGCCTGGAACAATGCGGGTACTGGGCACTCGGCTTTCTGCGAACTCAACTACACGCCCGAAAAAGAGGATGGCTCTATCGACCCTTCGAAAGCGATTAAAATTGCGGAGTCATTCGAACAGTCAAAGCAATTCTGGGCCTATCTGATTCAACAGGGGTTTCTGCACGATGCCCCTAATTTCATTCGGTCTATTCCGCATATGAGTTTTGTGTGGGGTACTGACAATGTGGACTATCTCCGCAAACGGTACGACGCCCTCCAGCAAAATTACCTCTTCCACGGCATGCAGTATTCCGAAGATCCGGCCCAACTAGCCGATTGGATGCCGCTGGTGATGGAAGACCGCGATCCTGCACAACCTGTAGCCGCAACGCGTATGGATATTGGCACCGATGTGAACTTTGGCGCACTAACCCGCGCTATGTTCCGCCGGTTGTCTGACATGCCGGGCGTGCGTTTGTATTTCGCTCATGAAGTTCGCGATTTATGGCGATCCAAAAGCCTGGGTGGCTGGAAGCTAAGAGTTGAGAATGTAACAACAAATCAGGAGCGTGAAATCCAAACGGATTTTCTGTTTATTGGCGCAGGTGGCGGTTCACTCCGTTTACTCGAGAAGTCCGACATTCCCGAAAGTCGGGGATTTGGCGGGTTCCCGGTAAGCGGACAATGGCTCAAGTGCGTCAATCGGGAGGTTGTTGAACGGCATCAGGCAAAAGTGTATGGCAAAGCCTCTGTTGGTGCACCCCCCATGTCGGTACCGCACCTGGACACCCGTATGATTGATGGCAAACGCGAATTGCTGTTTGGCCCTTACGCTGGTTTTTCAACCAAATTCCTGAAAAGTGGGTCGTATATGGACTTGCCCAAGTCCATTCAGTTGAGCAACATGGCTCCCATGTTGATGGCGGGCTTGCACAACGTTCCGTTAACGCGTTACCTTATTCAGCAGGTTATGCAGTCGCCGGAAGATCGGTTGAATGCGTTGCGGGAATATTACCCTGATGCCAAGCTAGAAGACTGGGAATTGGAGATAGCCGGTCAGCGGGTTCAGGTCATCAAAAAAGATGAGCAGGAAGGGGGCGTACTGGAATTTGGCACCGAAGTCGTAAGTGCGGCCGATGGTAGTATAGCAGCCTTGTTGGGTGCATCGCCCGGTGCTTCAACCGCCGTTTCGATTATGCTTGACTTACTAAAACGTTGCTACCCGGAGAAACTGGAAACCGAAGCCTGGCAGCAAAAGCTCAAAGAAATGATTCCATCTTATGGGCAGGTATTAGCCAATAACCCTGAGCTTGGGCAGGAACTTAGAAAACAAACAAGTGAGGTGTTAGGACTGGGTTCCTATGAATTCACGCCCGCCGAAAACCACTAGGCTTATTAGTAAAATGGACAATGAATAATGGGTAATGAATAATTCGCAATTACGTGGATAGTTATCCATTATTCATTATTCATTATTCATTATTCATTATTCATTATTCATTATTCATTATTCATTATTCATTATTCATTATTCATTATTCATTATTCATTATTCATTATTCATTATTCATTATTCATTATTCATTATTCATTATTCATTATTCATTATTCATTATTCATTATTCATTAATTTAATCAACGACTACTCTCCGGCAAATTGCTCAGCTACGTATCGCTTGTATACTTTCCCGATCCGTAACTCTTTAGTGCCAATCCAGATGGCATCTGCATCCTTCCGATCAATATGGGTTCTATTTATGATCGCTGATCGACTAATTCGAATAAACTGACGCTTTGGTAATCGTTCCTCTGCTTCTTTCAGGGTCAATCGAGTAACGTAGACTTTCTGATTTGTAAAAATCTTCAGGTAGTTTTCCAGGCTTTCTACGTACAGAATGTCCGCACAGGCAATTGTCTGGCGGGCACCATCAACCATACAGGAAAAATAGCCTGTCTCCTCAGGTATCGTAGGCGCTGAGGGAGGTAGACTTTGGCTGATCATAGTAGGTGCACTCAGGTAGCGATACGTGATATACACGCCCAAACCCGTTACGGTATACACCCAGAAGTTGACAATAAAGGGTAGCGAACGGGTAATGTCGAATTGGGTATACAACACAAAATTCATGTTGAATGACCCCAGCACCATTAGTACCAATAACCAGCCGAAGTAAACGGCTTTTTTGTCGTGCAGAAACAAGCGCTCGAACAGAATCCGGTTATGAAATACGATCCAGCCATAGAGCAACAGCAGGTATAAATAAGGCGATACTTTTGAAAAGCCAGGGCGATGGTCAATGGCATTCCAGTCCGTAATGAAATGAACAGCCAGTAGCGCACCCAGCCCTACCAGGTTTCGAATAATGAAATGATCCAGAAGCCGTGGACGTTGCATACGGCAAGTTACGACCTGGAATTAGTACCACCATCCAGTACGTGACGAAAGGCGTTTGTCACAGCCAATAGCATCTGGTCACGTTTATCGGATCGGGATAAATTTCCCTACCCAATTTTGGAGACGCACCGGTCAGCACTAAAATCCGGGCGTGCTTCCCCATGCATACGCTTCATTCGGTTAACGTTGTTCTTCATGTACTTTTCGGGACTATTGGGCTAATCCTGGGCGTATTTGTCCTGTTTTATCAAAACCGCCCTCGTCAACATACGCGTTACGGACGCTACTTTATGTATTGCCTGATCGTTGTTGTTGCCACGGCTTTTTTCGGTATTCTCTTCTTTCGGTCAAATCCATTCTTGCTCATTTTAACGCTATTAGGCGGCTATGTAGGTTATTCCGGTTACCGCGCTGTCCGGCTCCGTGAGCAACGAACGTCCAATTTCGACATGCTGCTAGCCATAAGTGTGCTCATGGCGGGTGGTCTGTATCTACGATCCATGCAGTTAGCAGGAGGGAACTGGTCGCCAGCGGTTGTTTATCCAACTCTATCGGCACTTGTTCTGGTAGCGGGGTATGATCTTGTCAAACATTTCTGGCTTTATCACAAACTCAAAACCTGGTGGCTTTACGAACATATTTATAAGATGATGTCGGCTTACAGTGCCCTTGCCTCAGCCTTTTCAGGTACTGTATTATCCCAGTTTAAACCCTATAGCCAGATTCTGCCGAGCGTTGTTTGCGTAAGCGCAATTGTGTATTTCATCTGGCGGCAAGCGCGAAAAAGAGCTTTTCTAACCGCAAAGGTCGCAAAGACATTCGCAAAGAACGCGGATAGTATCACTTAGCGCTTTTGCGTCTTACCCTTTGCGGTTAGAAAATTTATGAGCGTTTCGTTAACTTGTGCCACGGTGTAACAACTGTGGCACAACCATTTAGAACTTCATACAACCTCTTCATGAAAAAGCTCTTCCTCCTCCCCTGCCTTCTCACGAGCCTGCTCTCGCCAACATTTGCCCAGGATCGGCTAATGGGTAAATCCTTTGCAAACCGGTCTGTTGTGATGGCCCAACACGGCATGGCCTGCACCTCGCACCCTCTGTCTACGCAGGCAGCTATTGACGTGCTGCGCTCAGGTGGCAATGCCATCGATGCCGCTATTGCGGCCAATGCCATGGAAGGACTGGTGGAACCTCATGTAAACGGTATTGGGGGCGATCTGTTTGCCATTGTCTGGGATGCCAAAACCAGGAAATTATACGGCTTGAATGCATCTGGCCGCTCTCCCTACAGCCTCACGCTGGCCGAATTCAAAAAACGCGGTCTGACACATATTCCGTCTGACGGTCCGTTGCCCGTTTCGACGCCGGGCTGCGTAGATGGCTGGTTTGAGTTACACAAACGGTTTGGCAAAACACCCATGCCCAAAATTCTATCGCATGCCATTCGCTACGCACGGGAAGGATATCCGGTTCACGACGAAGCGTCTTTTTACTGGACATCTATGGTTAACCGGTTTGGTAAATACCCAAATGTAAAGGAGACGTATGCTCCCAACGGGGCAGCACCGAAACGGGGAGAAATCTTTAAAAATCCAGCCCTTGCCAATACACTGGAAAAAATTGCGAAGGGTGGCCGCGATGCGTTTTATAAAGGCGAGATTGCCCAAACCATCGATGCCTTCATGAAAAAAGTAGGTGGCTACCTCAGCGCAAAAGATTTAGCGGATCATACCTCCGAATGGGTTGAACCCGTTTCAACCAACTATCGGGGATACGACGTTTGGGAATTGCCGCCCAACAGCCAGGGAATTGCTACGTTACAAATGCTGAATCTGCTGGAACCCTACGATTTCTCGAAAGTAGCCTGGGGCAGCCCTGAACATATCCATCAGTTTGTGGAAGCTAAAAAGCTCGCGTTTGAAGATCGGGCCAAATACTATGCCGATCCAGCGTTTGCCAAAATCCCCGTCAATGAGCTAATCAGCAAATCCTATGCAGCCGAACGGCGCAAACTCATCGATGCCAATCGGGCGGCCAGCCGTGTGGAAGCGGGCAATCCGGCACTCCGGCAGGGCGACACCATCTACCTGACCGTAGCCGATGAAGAAGGCAACATGGTTTCGCTGATTCAAAGCAACTATCGCGGCTTTGGCTCCGGTATGGTGGCTGATGGCCTCGGCTTTATGTTTCAGGATCGGGGTGAACTCTATAGCCTGACCGAAGGGCAAAACAATACGTTTGAACCGCACAAACGTCCTTTCCAGACAATTATTCCCGCTTTTGTGACAAAGGACGGCCAACCTTTTATGAGTTTCGGGGTCATGGGTGGAAGTTTTCAGCCGCTGGGTCACGTTCAGATCATCATGAATATGATCGACTTCGGCATGAACCCCCAGGAAGCGGGCGACGCTCCCCGAATTGACCATCAGGGTTCTTCGGAGCCAACGGGCGAGAAAATGGTCGACGCTGGACAAATTACACTGGAGTCGGGTTACCCCTACGAAACCATCCGGGACCTGATGCGCAAAGGGCATAAAATAGGCTACGGACTGGGGGGCTATGGCGGCTATCAGGCTATTATGTACGACGCCAAAAACAAAGTCTACCACGGCGCTACCGAATCCCGGAAAGATGGGCAGGCTGCCGGGTTTTAATTTTTGTTTTTCTGTAATTCCCATGTCGATGTGTTGGCGGTTACTTCTAACCGCCACTATAGGTTTCTCAAAACCTACTGGTGCGATCCGTAGGTTTTGAGAAACCTATCATGTCAGCTTTAAGAAGCTGACATCACAAAGACGCTATAATGCTTTTCGCAACGAAGATTTTCGTGCCATTAAGCTGGTTTTCAATACATTACTAATTGGTGCCGAGTAATTTCCTGGATTTTTGATCAGATTAATCAATAACTCCGCGGCTGATCGTCCCATCTCGAAGGCAGGTTGCGCTACTGAACTTAAGGGTGGATTTAACAAGGCGGAGATCGGCAGGTCCGAAAAACCGATTAGCGCAATGTCGTCTGGCATCGACAAGCCTGCTTCAATGATTGCCGCATGACAGCCAATGGCAATGTTATCACTGGAGGCAAAAATACCATCGGGGAGTTCAGGCTTTGCCAATAACCTACGGGTAACCTCCAGCGAACTAGTTCCGTTATAGACTGATGAAACGACCCACTCATCTTTAATAGGTCTGCCATAATCCAGCAAGGCGGCACGATAACCATGTAAACGTCGACGGCTAATCAGCAGATGTTCGGGGCCCGATACGTGCGCAATTCGTTCACATCCCTGCTTGATAAGGTGCTCAGTAGCGGTATAGGCACCTTCAAAATCATCGACTAAGACCTTGTGCGTGTCGATCTCTTCACAAATCCGATCAAAAAACACAATGGGAAATCCTCGATCATGCAGGTTTCTGAAATGCGAATAGTCGGTTGTTGACGTGGCAATTGATACTAAAAGCCCATCTTTCCGACGGTTGGCTATGTGTTTTACGTTTAAGACCTCCCGTTCGTAATCTTCGTGACTTTGATAGATGACAACATGGTAACCCTGTGCAAACGCGACATCTTCAATTCCGGCAATCACAATCGCGAAAAATGGGTTAGCAATTTCTGGCACGATAACGCCAATGTCGTGACTCTGACTGCTCAGTAAGCTGAGCGCTACCGGATTTGGATTATAATCAAGCTGCTGAGCCAGGTCGAGCACACGCTTTTTCGTGTCAACCCCAATCTCTGAACTATCTCGTAAGGCTCTCGATACTGTAGATGTCGAGAGATTCAATTCGCGCGCAAGATCTTTTATCGTAATCGTCTTCATAAGCCAGAAATAGCAAAATAATTATATTTTAACCAGTACTTATCTATTGAATTATAACTACTCAAATTCATGGTTATTAGCCTTACACTTATATTTTCCATAGAAAAATATAAAATTTTGCAAGTTTACGCAAAGGTTCCCGAAAGCGTTTGCGTAAACTTTCTCTAATTTTCCCGAGAAAAATGTTGGAATCCCGAATGGATGAGGCTAAACTTAGTCAATCATTACTGTAGCAGCGACAATATGGTAAAGGGCTATATCTTGATTTTTTACTATAAAGGATAAAGCCGAACAGACCACAATGAATGACCTTTCCCCTTAACCAACTTAACCTACTGTATCTTATGAATCTTAGTAGACCATCGTTTACTTTTACGCTCCTTGCCCTGGTGCTATTACAGACAGCCACGAGCGTACTTGCCCAGAAACTAACCCAGCCTCAGCTAGGCTATCGGTCTGTCAAGACGTTAACAAATAAGGGGTTATCCTTTAAAGACCTGAATAAAAACGGAAAACTTGATACTTATGAAGACTGGCGTTTACCAGTCGAACAACGAGTCCAGGACTTGATTAGCCAGATGACCCTTGAGGAAAAAGTAGGCTTCATGCTCATCAGCACAACCCGGCTGGCGGGCGATGCATCGTTTCAACAAGGTGCGCCAAAATCAGAGATCACCAGCGGTTTTAATGAAGAAGATCTGGTACAGAACACGAACATGTTCACCCGAAAGCCACTGCCCTACCCCATGATGATGGCCGCTGGAACTACCAAAGGCGTGATGAAGAACCAACTGCGCCATTTCATTTTACGGGCAAACACATCAGCCAAAATCATGGCCGACTGGAGTAACAACTTACAGGCTCTTTGCGAAAGCTCCCGGCTAGGCATTCCAGCAATTGTGGCCTCTAATCCACGCAACCATATTACAGCCGATGCCTCCATCGGCCTCAGTGTAGGCACGACGGTTTTCTCGAAATGGCCCGGTGAACTTGGCTTGTCTGCCATGCATGACCTGAAACTCACCCGTGAGTTTGCCGATATTGCCCGGCAGGAATGGGCGGCCGTTGGACTACGGAAAGGCTATCAGTATATGGCTGATTTAGCGACTGAACCTCGTTGGCAACGTATTGAAGGCACGTTTGGTGAAGACGCCGATTGGGTTGCCAGCATGACCCGCGAAGTTGTGCTAGGGTTTCAGGGACCTAAACTGGGCATCCATTCGGTGGGCTTAACGACCAAGCATTTTCCCGGTGGTGGACCACAGGTTGAAGGGCAGGACCCACATTTCGATTGGGGGAAGGATCAGCATTATCCCGGTAACCGATTCGATTATCACCTAAAACCCTTCCAGGCGGCCATTGATGCAGGTACATCGGCCATTATGCCCTATTATGCCAAGCCAATTGGTACCAAGTATGAAGAGATTGCCTTTATCTATAACAAAGCGATTATCAAGGACTTACTTCGTGACAAAATGGGCTTTCAGGGCATTATCAATTCCGACACCGGCCCTATTGAAATGATGCCCTGGGGTGTTGAACAGCTCTCTATCCTGGAACGCTACCAGAAAGCCATCGACTGTGGAGTGGATCTATTCTCCGGTTCGGGCGACCCATCACTTTTGCTCGAAACGGTAAAAAAAGGGCTCGTAACCGAGAAGCGAATCAATGAATCCATTGCCCGTTTGCTACGGGAAAAATTTAGTTTGGGCCTGTTTGAAAATCCTTACGTTGATCCTGAGTTAGCGGAGAAAACCGTTGGTAAAACCGCCTTTCAGGAGCGGGCTGATTTAGCCATGCGCAAATCCATTGTGCTGTTACGCAACTCCGCAAAGCTCCTTCCGCTGGCTCCCAAGACGAAAGTCTACATGGAGTCTTACTTTGATAATGGTCGGACAAAAGAGCCTGTTACAGTGATTAAACCAACTACGAACACCGGTACGCTTCAGTTTGTAGCAACTAAAGAAGAAGCTGACGTTGTTGTTCTTTGGCTTATGCCGAACGGAGGTAGTTTGTTTAGTTCTGCCGGCGCACCGATTGAACTTCAGTTATCAAAAAACAAGGTCGATGTAGGACATGTAAACGGCCTGACGAGCCAAAAGCCAACTGTAGTACTCATCAATTACACCAGTCCATGGGTAATTGATGAGATTGATAATCCAAATGTAAAAACCGTACTTGCTACCTTTGGCACCACAACCGATGCCGTACTGGACGTATTGAGTGGCAAGTTTAACCCAACCGGGAAAATGCCATTTACAACACCCGTATCCCGACAGGCTGTCCTGGATAATCAATCCGATGTACCAGGACACTTAAAACCAAAGGGTTATGCGCTTTTCACCTTCGGCGACGGATTGAGTTACCCTTAATTAATTTTGCAATATGGCATTAGAACAAACATGGCGGTGGTTCGGCCCGAATGACCCCGTCAGCCTGGCCGATGTACGGCAGGCAGGTGCAACCGGAATCGTATCGGCCCTGCATCACATTCCCAATGGGAAAGTCTGGACAGTTGACGAAATACAAACCCGTAAATCCATTATCGAACAGGCTGGCCTAAGCTGGTCGGTAGTAGAGAGTGTGCCCGTTCATGAGGACATCAAAAAACGATCGGGCAATTACAAACAGTACATCGACACGTACAAGGAGTGTCTGGTCAACCTGGCAACAGTCGGCATTGATACGGTCTGCTATAATTTCATGCCCGTGCTGGACTGGACGCGCACCGACCTCGACTTCCCACTTCCGGATGGTTCAACCGCTCTCCGCTTCGATACAACTGAGTTCTGCGCCTTTGAGGTGTACATTTTAAAGCGTCCGGGTGCCCAAAAAAGCTACTCGCAAACTCAGTTAACGCAGGCCAAAGGTTGGCTGGATAGGGCAACAGACGCCGATATTCAACGACTAACCCGCAACATCATTGCCGGATTACCGGGTAGCGAAGAGAGCTTTACACTGGAGGCCTTTGCCGATGTTCTGACAACCTATGACCAGGTTGACGACACGGCCCTGCGCAATAACCTGTATCATTTTTTGCAGGAAATTACGCCCGTTGCCGAAGACGCAGGTATCCGGCTAGCCATCCACCCCGATGATCCGCCCTTCCCGATTCTGGGTTTACCCCGCGTTGTCAGTACAGAAGCCGATGCTCGTCAACTGTTGGACGCTTACCAAAGTGAGTATAACGGACTGTGTTTCTGCACGGGTAGCTATGGGGTTCGGGCAGATAATGATCTGGTTGGTATGGTTGAGCGACTGGGCCATCGAATTAACTTCGTACATCTACGGGCCACGCAACGTGACGCCGAAGGCAATTTCCATGAAGCTGACCATCTGGCTGGCGATGTCGATATGTATGGTGTCATGAAAGCGCTACTGGTTGAACAGAATCAGCGAAAAGCATCGGGTCGACTGGATTACCGCCTACCCTTCCGGCCTGATCACGGCCACCGGATGCTCGACGACCTAACGCCCGGTAAGAAAACAAACCCCGGCTACACAGCCATTGGCCGACTACGGGGACTGGCCGAGTTACGCGGCCTGGAAATGGGCATTGAGCGAAGTCTTTTTTAGGTAGAGGAAACACAGATAAATGGTTCCGATCCGTCATGTTCGACATAATGGATCGGAACCATTTGCTATTTTCTGCCTAATTTGTTTCGGCACCCGTTCCTTTATCAAATTCAGGCCGTTAGCAACGTATCGATGCAACCTCTCATCACCAATGATGCCATCATTCTGGGTATTTTCCTCGTACTACTTACCCTGATCTTCAAAACGTCGCAGTCGGCCCACCCATTCTGGGTACGGGCCTACACCTACGTTCCGGCCTTATTGCTCTGTTATATTTTTCCGGCCACGATGAATAGCTTCGGGATTATTTCGGGCGAACAATCGAGTCTTTATAAAGTCTCCACGAATTACTTACTGCCAGCGGCTCTGGTTCTCCTAACCTCCACCGCCGATCTGCGATCGATTATGCGTTTGGGAAAAAAAGCGTTGATTACATTCTTATCTGGCACCCTAGGCATTATCGTTGGTGCGCCCATCGCATTTTTTGCGGTTATGTGGCTGATTCCCGGATTTCGGGAGCAGGCCATCGCCCATGAATACTGGAAAGGGTTGGTCACTATTTCGGGAAGCTGGATTGGGGGTAGCAGCAGCCAGTTAGCACTGAAAGAAATTTACGGGTGCAGTGAAGAACTCTTTGCCATAATTCTCGTGGTTGATGCGGTCGTTTCCACAAGCTGGACGGCCTGTCTTATTTACGGAGCTGCTTACAAAGACAAAATCGATAGCTGGCTCCACGCCGATAACAGTTCAATTGAAGAAGTGAAACAGCGAATTCTGGCGTATAAAGAAGAGCCCGACCGGCCCGCCAACTTACTGGATTTGAGCACCATTCTGGCACTTGGCTTTGGGGGCGGTGCGCTGGCCCATGCGCTAGCGTATGTCCTCTCAAGTAATCTTCAGCCTTACAAAGCTTCCTTGGCGGCTTATGGTCTGGACCCGTTCACCTCTAACTTTCTGTGGGTTGTCATTCTGTCGACATCGCTCGGCATTGGGTTGTCGTTTACGGGATTACGGAAACTGGAAAAACTTGGGACCACCGATCTGGCTACGTTATTTGTTTATTTCCTCATCATGACCATCGGTATGCGACTCGACCTCTCCAATCTGGGAGGCAATATGGGGTTGTTTCTGGTGGCTGTTATCTGGATGCTCATTCACATTCTGTTTATGCTGGTTACGGCCCGAATCATTAAAGCACCTTACTTTTTTGTGGCCGTTGGTAGTCAGGCCAATATTGGCGGGGTATCAACCGCTCCGGCGGTAGCGTCCATTTTTCATCCGGCGCTCGCGCCTGTTGGGGTATTGCTGGCCGTATTGAGTCACGTGTTGGGCGTCTACGGTGGGTTAATTACCGCCTGGTTAATGCAGTTAATTTCCCACTAGTCTGAAGCATTTATTCACTACTGATCAACAACTTATAGAAACAACAAGAAACCATAGCAATGACTATCTACCTAAAAAAGGGGATGCTTTATGTAGCTTACGCCTTCATTCTGATCGTGGCCTTGTACGCCCTGACTTATTTTATTCCAAATCGTCCGTCACCATTTCTTGAGCATAAGCCGCTAGAGAATATCATTTGGCGCATTGCCTTCTGGACGCACGTCGGCTTAGGCGCTGTAGCCCTGGCCCTGGGCCCTTTTCAATTATCGGTTAAACGCCGACAACGTAATCTATCGCTACACAGGCAATTGGGCAAACTGTATGTAGTCAGTATTTTGCTGGCCAGCCTGGGCGCATTTTACGCTTCCTTTTTTGCCGATACGGGCTTAATAGCGAGTTTAGGTTTTGGCACATTGGCCGTCGTCTGGTTTTATACAACCTTGCGGGCTTATCAGACCATTCGGCAAAAGAAAGTTAATGAGCATCGGGCCTGGATGTATCGAAGCTATGCGGTAACGCTGGCAGCCGTTACGTTACGCATTATTCTACCAGTTGAATTAGCCATTCTTCACCTTCCATTTAGGGTTGCCTACCCGATCGTTGCCTGGCTATGTTGGGTACCTAATCTGCTGATTATTGAATGGTGGTTAAGCCGACGGTTTATTACCAGACCTGCCTGAAACGCAAAAAGACCGGAAGAATATCTCCCGGTCTTTAACTATGCGAACCAAATAAAAACAATTAATGCAACCTTATTCCATCACCATTTCAGTATGGGCGGGTGCTTCAATTTTCTTACCGATAAACAGCAATAGCAAGGGTACACAAATCAAGAAGAACGCACCGATCACGAGGAAAGTATCGGCATAGGTCATTACTAATGCCTGCCTCATTACGGTACCCTGCATCATACCATAGGCTTTGCTGGTAGCAGCCATCAGGGCATCTCCTTTCGAGAGGAACAGGTTCGTAAATTGCTTGATCCGTTCGACCGACAGTGGGTTATACATCGAGACATTATCGCCCAGTCTCGACGCATGAAACATGGTACGCGTTGAGATGTAGGTTGTCATAATAGCCGTTCCGAACGTACCGCCCAACTGCCGAATCATACCCGTGAGGGCCGATCCCTGAGGAATATCGATATTTTTCAGATCAGCTAACGTAATGGTTGTCAATGGAATGAAAATCAGTCCCATACCAACACCCCGAATAATAAGCGGCCAGAAGAAATAATCGGGACCAGCCGCCAGATTGATGGCCGACAAATCGAAACAGAAGCCGAAGAACATCAAAAAGCCAATGGCTGCATACCAGATCGGTGAGATGAAATTCTTACCCATCAGTCCACCCACAATTGGCATCATGATACCCGTCATAATCGAACCGGGCATCAGCAGTAATCCTGTCTGGCTGGCCGTAAACCCTAGAATGGTCTGGCAGAAAACCGGAATAATGAAGACCGAGGCAAACAGCCCGAAACCCAGGATAAAATTGAACAGGGTCCCTACGGCAAATCGACGCTGGAGCAATAATCTGAGATTCAGAATGGGTATTTTAACCGACAACTGACGCCAGATAAAGCCAATCAGGCCAACGGCAGCCGCAATAGACATGCCTACAATGAACGTCGAATCGAACCAGTCTTTTTCTTCGCCTTTTTCCAGGATGATCTGCAACCCGCCAATACCCATGGTCAATAGGATCAATGCCAGCCAGTCCATCTTACCGGCGGCAATTTTCTCGGCAGGTTCCTTAATGTAGGTGTATGTCAGGAACGTAGCGAGAATCCCGAAGGGAATGTTGATGTAAAATACCCAGTTCCAGGAGAGATTATCGGTGATATACCCACCAAGGGTTGGCCCAATCGATGGACCAATAATTACGCCCATCCCGAAGATGGCGTTGGCAATACCTAAATCTTCTTTCGGAAACGTCTGAATCAGAATGGACTGGGCAGTCGTTAACAAACCTCCCCCACCGATACCCTGTACGACCCGAAAAAATACCAGTTCCCACACGTTAGTCGACGTACCACAGAACACCGATGCAATGGTGAACATAATAATGGACGCGGCAAAATAATTTCGTCGACCCAGCTTGGCTGTCAGCCAGCCCGACATGGTGATCATAACGGCACTAGCGGCTGCGTAACCTGTAACAACCCAGCTAATATCACCCAGTGATGCGCCAAGGTTACCCATCATCTGGTTCAACGTAACGTTTACGATCGACGAGTCGATGGTTTGCAGCAGGGCGGCCGTCGTTACGGTTATTACGACGATCCATTTATCAAAACCTAGCTTATTCATAACTTCTTAAATTTGGTTTGAGGTTTGGTGTTCGAAGTCTGAAGTTCGATCTTACCAACTTCAGACTTCGAACACCAAACCTCAAACAGTTTACTTCTGCAAATCCACCGCCACCGTTGCACTCATACCGGGGCGAAGTTTAGCGTATAGCGGGCTGTTCTTATCCAGGTCGATCCGAACCGGAATCCGTTGCACTACTTTTACATAGTTACCCGTTGCATTATCGGGAGGAAGCAGGGTGAATTTGGCACCCGTAGCACCGGCAAATGAACCGACATGGCCAATCAGCTTTTCGCCTTCAAACGCATCGACATCAATGTCTACTGTCTGACCAGGCTGCATTTGTTTTAACTGTGTTTCTTTGAAGTTCGCCGTAACCCATAATGAAGAGTTACCTACAATCGAACAAAGGGCCTGTCCTGCCTGAACCAGCTGGCCTACCTGTACCGAACGCTTCGACACAACACCCGAGGCCGGGGCCAGCACAACCGTATACGATAGTTGCAACTTAGCCAGGTCCAGGTCCGTCTGACGCTGTTTGATAGCGGCTTGTGCCACCGTAATCTGTCCTTCGGTTGCCTTCCGTTGTGAACTCGTTACACCCGTTTGCGTACCAGCCGCATTCACCTGCGACTGTGCCGTTTGTAACTGAGCCTGAGCCGCCTGCACTTGTGCCTGAGCGGCATCACGTTCGGCCTGAATGGCGTCGAACTGCTGCTGTGGAACGGTTTTCTCGGCCAGCAGTCGGCTGTAGCGGTCAAAATCCAGACTAGCTTTACGGGCACGAACCTGAGCCGCCACTAGGTTGGCCTGGGCAGTAGCCACCTGATTACGAGCCGTTTGAACACTTGCCTGCGAGCTTTGCACACTTGCCGACGCGACACCTACCTGCGAACGCGACACGCGATCGGCAGCCATCGCACTTTGTATAGCGGCTTCGGCCTGTGCTACCCGGATGCGGTAATCGGCATCATCTAGTACAATAAGCGTATCACCCTCTTTAACAAACTGATTGTCTTTGAAGCGAATGGCCTTTACATACCCACTTGCTTTCGGAATCACTGGGTTTACGTCGCCGTCAATCTGGGCGTCATCGGTTGTTTCATGACGTTGGAGGTAGCGGAATTCGCTGTACCCAAAAAAGAGAGCAACTGCCAGAATTACTATGCCCCCTACGCGGAATAAAGTTTTCTTATTCATGATTTTAATTTAAAAAGGAATGGATAATGAGAAATGAACAATGATGGCACTATGTATTATCCATTATTCATTATCCATTATTCATTTAAAGATTTGTACCCGTAGCTTTCAGCAGGCGCTGATAGGCCAGCTGCGCATCTACGGTTGCGTTTATGACATTAAGTTGAGCTTGAAGCAAAAAGCTGTTGGCCTCTAGTAGATCGGTCGAGCCAACCAGTCCGTTCCGGAAGCGGGACTCTGTTAGGCGGTAGTTTTCCTGTGCCTGGCCAACGGCGGTTCGGATTACGTTTTGCTGTTCTAAAGCCAGTTGGTAATTGTTATACGCCGTAACAACTTCAGAGCGAATCTGGTCGGTTTGTTGCTGACCTTGCAGACTTGCCTGATCAATGGCGGTTTGGGCAGTATGCAGTTTGCCTTTCATATTGTAAAGCGATCCGATATTATAGGTCAGCCCTAAACCGATATTCCAGGCACTCACAAATGAACTTCCTTCCGGAATAAGTCGGGCTGTTGGGTTGATGTAATTATACCCAACCGATGCGCCGAGGTGCGGATACATAACACTTTTGGTGTTTCGTAGCATAGCCTCAGCCGATTGCACACGCAACGCGTTTGCCTGTACTTCAGGGCGAACCTGCACCGCCTGAGTCAGGAAACTAGTCAACGGTTCGGCTGTAGCTACCGGATTCAACAAAGTTGTATCGACAGTGATGGTTTGGTCTTCAGGTAGCCCAACGAGCAGGTTGAAATTATAAAGCGCTGTTTGACGTGCTTTATCGACCTGTAATCGGCTCAATTGCAGGTTGTTTTTCTGCAACTGGATTTTCAATACTTCGTTGGCCGTAACAACACCTTCTTTTTGCAGATTCTGCGCTTCCCGCTCTTTTTCGTCGAACTGTTTGATACTCTGCTCGATCACACTAACTGAGCGAATCAGCTTCACGATATTGTAATAGGCATCGGAGACCGTATAAACCAGTTCCGACCGATTGCGCTTGGCATCCAGGTGACTAGCTTTCGCCAGTAAATCAGCCGATAGTTCGGCTGATTTCTCGGCAAAGCCCCCAAATATTTCCTTGGCGACCGTAACGCCACCAATAGTCGCATTGAAAGCCCCCGCCGGTATGGTTACCAGCGCTTTCCCATCCGCATCCTGTCCGAACGAAAAGGGCCCGGTCAGGCTATAGCGAGAGTAGGCAAGCGACGCATTGGCCGTTGGCAAACTCCGATCTTTATTTTCCTGCAAACGGGCTTCGGCAGCCTGCGTCCGCGTATCGGCTAATTTAATCCCTTTGTTATTCTGTAAGGCCAGTTGAATAGCCTTGTCCAGTGGCATGGCCGATGGCGCTGACTGGGCAGTTGCCCAACCCAGACTGAGTACCCACAGGCCTGCTCCTATTATGTACTTTTTCATTTTACTGATTGATTTCTGATTTTTTCCAGGAGTGTGTTCATGATGCTTACTTCCTCGTCGGTCAGGTGGCTAACGATCGATTCGAAATTCTTGAAATTGGTCGCTACGGTTTCTACAAACTGGTAAGACTCTTCGGTTAGCCGAAGGTTGACCCGACGACGATTTTGCGAATCCACTTCGCGAACAATCAGATTTTTCGCTACCAACCGGTCGGTCAGTCGCGTCATATCTGAATTGATATCGTTCATTTTTTCCTTCAACTCACCCGCCGTCAAACTATTAGGATACACCTCCGACAGACGACGCAAGGTGATATACTGTTGAACCGACAGATCAAACGGGGCTAGCTTTTGTCCAAAATAGTTGAAGATGTAGCTATCCGTTTGATGCAGGTTCTTGATGAGCCGGTGGTACTCGTTAACTAATTGCTCTTTCATATCATATTGGCCGTGTCAAAGGTATAACCAATATTCGTTTAAACAAATTTCGTTTAAACAATAGAATTTGGCCGATATTGTTTACGTAAACAGCTCAAAACGAAGACTAACTTTTATTAGTACAATAAAATCTAGCCATTAGAATAATACAATTAGGTTTTTGCGTTAGGAAGGCAGTATCAAGCTATTATCTTTAGTAAGCATGCGTCTATTTTTAACGAAATTTTAATACCCTATCCCGCACCAGCAAGTCTTATATAACCAAAAGCAATAGTATATATACAGACAAAGCTCTCTGCGCCAAACGCAAAGAGCTTTGTCTGTATAATTGAAGAAAGACTATTCGCAACCCTACTTAATCTCCCCAACCATATCCTCAGGCTTCACCCACTCGTTAAACTCTTCTTCTGTCATGTAGCCGAGCTTTAAGGCAGTTTCTTTCAGGGTCGAGCCGGTTTTGTGGGCGGTTTGGGCGATTTCGGCGGCTTTGTAATAGCCGATTTTCGTGTTCAGCGCCGTTACCAGCATCAGCGACGAATCGACGTGTTTTTTGATGTTGGCTTCGATGGGTTCGATACCTTCGGCACACTTGTCGTTGAACGATACGCAAACATCGCCGATAAGCCGGGCCGAGTGTAGGAAATTGAAGATCATGACCGGCTTGAACACGTTCAGTTCAAAATGGCCGCTCATACCACCAATGTTGATGGCTACGTCGTTGCCCATTACCTGCGCGGCTACCATGGTCATGGCTTCGCACTGGGTTGGGTTTACCTTACCCGGCATGATGGATGAACCCGGCTCATTATCAGGAATGTGTAACTCGCCAATACCCGCACGCGGGCCGCTCGACAGCATCCGAATGTCGTTACCGATTTTCATCAGGCTGGCGGCAACCGTTTTCAGTGCGCCGTGCGCTTCTACAATGGCATCGTGGGCAGCCAGGGCTTCAAACTTATTTTCAGCCGTAATGAACGGCAGGCCCGTTACTGTAGCGATGTGTTTTGCTACGTTTTCCGAGTAATTTGGGGGCGTGTTGATCCCCGTCCCAACGGCGGTTCCACCTAAAGCCAGTTCGCTCAGGTGAGCTAATGAGTTGTTGATGGCCCGCAGGCCGTGGTCGAGTTGCGACACATAGCCCGAAAACTCCTGGCCAACCGTCAGCGGGGTAGCATCCATGAAGTGCGTCCGGCCAATTTTAACGATGTGCATGAACTGCTTTGACTTGGCAGCCAGCGTGTCGCGCAGTTTAGTGATGCCTGGAATTGTTACGTCGAGAAGGATTTTATAGGCCGCAATGTGCATGGCCGTCGGAAACGTATCGTTTGATGACTGCGACTTGTTTACATCATCATTTGGGTGCAGAAACTTCTTTTCGTCCGTAAGCTGACCACCGTGCAGTACGTGCCCACGATACGCAACCACTTCATTAACGTTCATGTTTGATTGCGTACCCGAACCGGTTTGCCAAACGACTAACGGAAATTGATCGTCCAGTTTGCCTTCCAGAATTTCGTCACAAGCCTGACCGATCAGATCACTTTTTTCCTGTGGTAATACGCCCGCATCGAGATTGGTTAACGCAGCCGCTTTTTTGAGGTACGCAAATGCCCGGATGATTTCGCGGGGCATTTTATTGATGTCCTGAGCAATTTTGAAGTTCTCGATGGAGCGTTGGGTCTGAGCACCCCAATAAACGTTGGCCGGTACCTGCACCTGGCCCATCGTGTCTTTTTCGATACGGTATTCCATGAATAAATGAGCGAATTAGTGAATGAGTGATTGCGTGAATGAAAAAGGAAGCCTATTCGCTCAATCACTCATTCACTAATTCACTCATTAGATTTTCTGCAAAGGTAGGTGGGTGCTTGTGTTTTACCATACGGTTTGACAGTTTTAGACAAATAGCGGTTCTCTATGCTGAAAAACCCACCTAACTAATAACACCAGCCGTTAAAGACCGGCACATACTGAATGAAAGTTAATCTTACCCAGCCGCACCGCCCACTTAGTAATAAATGATAACAATTTGTTGAGTAAGGGTTTATGTATCAGTAGCCTCATCTGCTTCTGTGTACATGATGGCTTCTGACGAATGAAAACCGTTTAATCGACTCAACGCATGAAACGTGAAATCACCGAAAAACCGTTAACGAGTTTAAGTATGGCGCTTGGGGCTGGTGTTCTGGCCGGAATAGCTGGTACAGCAGCCATCACGATCTCTCAACTGGTCGAAATGAGCATTACGAAACGCTCGCCCAGCACTACACCTGTCAAAGCAGTGTCTAAAGTGCTAAATGTTAAGCCAACTAGAAAAGACAAAAATGAGAAGGTCTCGCAGGAGATCCACTGGACATATGGTACAGCCTGGGGCATTCCAAGAGGTATTCTTGGCCTTACCGGTTTAACAGGATGGCCAGCAACGTTGCTTCATTTTGCCGCCATCTGGGCCACTGAATTAACAATGTTGCCTTCACTCGATGTAGCCCCACCAATTACAGAAGAAAAACCAAAAGATGTAGCCATTGATGCCCTCCATCATGCGGTGTACGCGGTAGCTGCCGGGTTGGTCTACGACGCCATTGCTAACGAAGTGTAAAATTAACCAATAGCCTCGTAAGGGGACATTTAAGAGATAGTATACCCATGCAATTCGAGAATTAGTTAAAAATCTTCGGCCAGATTTGAAATTTATAGAAGAACATGGGTTACTTTTCTTATTTATAAGAATTAACAACTAAACAATCTGACTAACTCAAATTCATTACTATCATGGTAAAATCTGCTTTCTTCGTTCTCTCAATGATGGCTTTAGCTACAGCTTGCTCGAGCACCAAAACTGAAACCACTGAAACATCGACAACGGTAACGGATTCGACTTCGATGATGAGTGACTCTACCAAAACAGACTCGACATCAACGATGATGAGCGATACCACCAAGAAAGATTCGATCAAATAATCGACTTGCTTTCTTTAACAGAAAAGGCCCTCCTGATTGAGGGCCTTTTCTGTTAATAAGAGACAGATTTATGAATCAGGAATAGCTTTTCGTTAGGTCTGCCGCTGCTTTCTCATCCACCAGCCAAATCAATTCCCCATCCGTAGGCTTAATCACCTGCGATGGGTACTTATCAGGATTATAGTCACCTTCCAGCACTTCTTTCAGCGGTTCCGCTTTTTTCGGGCCAGCCACCAGAAAGGCTATACAGGACGCCCGATTCACAATAGGCGCTGTCAGGGTTAGCCGATACATGTTTTGTTGGGTCAGAAAATACGCTTTCGTCCAGGCAGTTTGCTCATGAACCACTTCGGTACCTGGAAATAGCGAAAGCGTATGCCCATCATCGCCCATGCCTAGCAGTACCAGATCAAACGAAGGTCCGGGCGACGCTTCGCCGGAGTCACCAAAGTATTCGTGTAAAATCCGGTTATAATCAGCAGCGGCCGCATCGGGTTCGAGGTTGGTACGCCAAACATGAATCTGCTCTTCGGGTGTATATACGTGTCCGAGCAACGTGTCATAGGCCATGCCCGCATTGCTCTGCTCATCATCAATGGGCACGTAGCGTTCATCACCCCAAAATACATGTAGTTGTAACCAGGGGATTTCGTTAACGTACGGCGATTTGGCCAGGAGTTCGTGCAGAGCTTTAGGCGTACTACCTCCCGACAAGGCAATCGTAAACCGATCCTGTTTTTTCAGAACCTCTTTAATACGTTTCGCAATAAAATCAGCCGCAGCTTTGGCTAATTCGGTCGGGTTCTTTTTGATAATGAGTTGCACGTAGATAATTACGAATTACGGTTTACGATGTACGATTTAAATCTCAACGGCGATACCGATCACACAAAATCTTCGCGCATGGGCGTAAACATATCAACCAGTACACCGGCCTCCTCACAAACGGCACCATGCCATACATTCGGCGGAATATAATACACATCCCCCCCTCGAACGACTCGGGTTTCGTCCCCAATCATAATCGAGAATGCACCACTTGCTACGTAACTCATTTGCGTATGCCTATGGCTATGAGCCGCTCCGATTCCGCCTGTTTCAAAGGCTACTTTTACCATCATCAGATTGGCATCGTAGGTCATGATTTTGCGCTTCACACCTTCGGCTACCTGTTCCCAGGGTAGGCTATCATCAGCTACAAAAAGAGCAGCAAGTTGGGTTGTCATATTTTTTGGTTTAGAGTTTGTAGTTTGATGTTTGAAGTTGTTGACGCCTGAGTGTTGCGTCAGCAACTTCAAACATCAAACTACAAACGTCAAACTCTATTTAGCCATCCACTGAAATCCGTCTTTCTCAACGAGTTCCATAGCGGCTTCCGGACCCCATGAACCGGGGGTATAGTTCGGGAAGTCGGGGGTTTCATTCTCCCAGGCTTCTAAAATGGGCGTCACTACTTTCCAGGCCGCTTCCACCTGATCGGCCCGCATAAATAGCGTAGCATCGCCGGTCATAACATCAAGCAGTAAGGTTTCGTAGGCTTCAGGCTCTTGGCCTTCATACGCATCTTTATAGCTAAACACCATCTCGACGGGGTCAATGGCCAGCGTTTGGCCGGGTCGTTTAGCCTGAAATCGCAAGCGGATGTCCATAGCGGGTTGAATCCCAATCGTGAGCCGGTTCGACTGCCAGCTATGCGTAGCTTCATCCGGGAATGCGTAATAGGGCGCAGGCTTAAACTGAATCGTGATAATCGTTGCCTTTTCGGGTAGCGATTTACCGGTACGAAGATAGAACGGTACATCTTCCCACCGCCAGTTGTCGACAAACAGCTTGATGGCGGCAAAGGTCTCTGTAGCGGAGTCTGGCTTTACACCTTCCTCTTCCCGATAACCTGGTACGTCTTTTCCGTCTTTCTTACCTGGCGTGGATTCACCTGGTCCATACTGCCCCCGAACAGCTACATTTTTTACCTCTTCAGGCTTAATTCGGCGAATGGCATTGAGCACATCTACTTTTTTATTGCGCACCTCATTGGCGTCAAACGAAATGGGTGCTTCTGTAGCAACCATGCACAACATCTGAAGCAGGTGATTTTGAATCATGTCGCGCAGGGCACCCGAGCCTTCATAATAGCCACCTCGCCCTTCAAGGCCAACGGTTTCGGCGGCAGTGATCTGCACATATTCCACATAACGCCGGTTCCAGATGGGCTCAAACAGGGAATTGGCAAACCGAAGCGCCAGAATATTTTGCACCGTTTCTTTCCCGAGATAATGGTCGATTCGGTAAATCTGTTCTTCGGCAAACAGCCCGCCCAGGAGCGTATTCAGTTCCTGAGCCGTTTTAAGATCGCGTCCAAATGGCTTCTCAACCACAATCCGAACCCGCGATTTATCACCACAAAGCGCCAGTTTACCCAGGTTTGTGGCAATACCAGGCACTAATTGCGGAGCAACGGCCAGGTAGAAAACGACGTTGGCCGATACGCCCCATTCCCCTTCTTTTTCCGAAACAAAATCAGACAGTTTCGAATAGGCTGCGTTGTCGCCAGCATCCATCTGTAGGTAAGATACAGAAGGCGCAAAAGCCTTCCACAGGTCCTCAGGGCCATTTTTTCGCCGGGAAAACGACTGCACACCTTCCAATAATCGCTCCCGAAAGGACTCATTGGTATAAGGGCTTCGGCCTAAGCCAACCACCGCAAAGCGGTCAGATAAATACTTATCGATATACAGATTGAAAAGCGCAGGAGTCAGTTTGCGAAGGTTCAGGTCACCACTACCACCAAAGATGAATAAAATAGTAGCGGCTGGACGCTGATTAGTTGCTGGAATCATAAGTCGATTATATTGACGGGCCGAAATTACCTACGCGACCCATACTGAACAAATTTATCAAGAGTAAGGATTTCTAAAACGCACCTCCATCCAGACTGTCACTCCTTACTTTCCGGGAAAACCATTCCTACGAACTTTTTTGTTCAGTTTCCCCAATTTTATTTCGTTCGGGCAATTATCTTTATCAGTTTAACTAAATCGCTTTTGCGCTCATAACCACCTTTCTAATCCGCCATTATGGAACAGTTAATTGAGTTTTTCAGTCGTCTTACAGATTCGGGTGACTGGCCGCCACGCTGGTTTTGTGGACGATGGACCGATTTTCATGGATGGCTTTATATTGCTTCGGATCTAATGATTTGGTTGGCGTATATGGTCATTCCGCTCATTCTAATCCGTTATCTATTCGTAAAAAAAGGGGTACCCCTGCCGGGCGTTTTCTGGCTTTTTGGAGCATTTATTTTACTGTGTGGCCTTACACACCTCATTGATGTTGTCATATTCTGGATACCGGTTTACCGGATTAGTGCGTTGGTGCGCTTCCTTACAGGTATTGTTTCCATTGCTACGGTTGTGGCTTTGTTTCGGTATTTCGATGAAGCTGTTGGCTTGCGTACCTCCCGGGAATACGAACATGAACTACTATTCCGACAGCAGGCGGTTATGGAGCTGACGCGCTCCAATGAAGAACTACAACAGTTTGCCTATGTAGCCTCGCACGATCTTCAGTCGCCCCTGAAAACCATTTCCAATTACCTGAAACTGCTTAACACCAAATATGGAGAACAACTTCCCCAAGACGCACATAAGCTTATTGAGACCTCCACAAATGCAGCCGAGCGAATGCGGAGCCTCATTAGCGACCTCCTTGATTTCTCGCGCGTGGGTAGTGAGGTTGCTTTTACTCGAGTTGATCTAAACAATTTGGTTGCCGAAGTGATTGAAGAACAACAGGCCGAAATCAGGGCAAGTGGAGCCACTGTTGATGTAGGCCCGCTCCCCACCATGACCGCCCACTATACCGACTTTAAACAAGTTTTCCAGAACCTGATTTCCAATGGGTTAAAGTATCGAAAATCGGGCGTTGCACCGCATATCGTTATTCAGGCGGTTGACGAGAAGGAGCAGTTCTGTTTCTCTGTTCGAGATAATGGCATAGGAATTGAGCGACAGTATTTTGAGCGGGTGTTCCAGATTTTCCAACGACTGCACGGCCGTAATGAATTTTCGGGGACGGGCATCGGATTGGCAACCTGCAAGAAAGTTGTCGATATTTACGGCGGTCAAATCTGGATCGAGAGTACAGTTGGCGTTGGTACAACCTTTTATTTTACGATTCCAAAAATTATTAAAACCATTCATCATTATGCCCAGACCGATACACTGCATTCTGCTAGTTGACGACGACCCAGATGATAATTTTCTCCATCAGGTTGTTATCGAAGATTCAGAATTGTGCGATCACGTTCGGGTAGCTGAAACGGGTACAGAGGCACTCCGATACTTACAGGAAACCAGTCATACCGATTATATTCGTCCTGATTTGATTCTGACGGATGTTAATTTACCGGGCATGAATGGGTTCGAGTTTCTGGAGCAGTACCATCGCCTGGATGACCAGTTGAAGAGTCGGCTGGCGGTGCTGGTGCTAACTACATCACTTGCCCCCAGAGATACACAGCGTGCCGCCACACTCCCGCATGTGAAAGGGTATTATACTAAACCGCTTACCATCAATATGCTTCAGGCCATTGTTGATCAGTATCCCTCTACATTAACGAACGACACGTTACCGGGTTGATTCAAGAGTACAAAATAGATTCTGTGGATTCTACCCGTTCTGGGAGCAGCATCGACCTTACACATCTATACCACTGAAAATCAATAAATTAACAACAGAAGAATCCAAAAAATATATAGAATCCATCACATCCAGAGCATCAATCGTATCCAGAGCGTCTAAATTTGCCGAACTAATTTCTATTTCTGACTAATTCACGTTTACCATGAAAATTGCCATTGGCTCCGACCACGCTGGCTTTCAGTACAAAGAAGCCATCAAAAAACTGCTTATCGACCTCGGCCATGACGTTATCGACAAAGGCACCTATGCCGCTACGCCTTCGGTGGATTATCCACTCTTTATTCGGCCTGTTGCCGAGGCTGTAGCCGCTGGCGAAGTAGAACGTGGCGTTGTACTGGGCGGATCAGGCAACGGGGAAGCCATTGCTGCCAATCGGGTAAAGGGTGTTCGGTGTGGTTTATGCTGGAATGAAGAGTCGGCCCGCTTGTGTCGGCAACATAACGACGCCAATGTTATCTCACTGGGAGAACGTATGATGAGTGAAGAAACAGCCCTGAAACTGGTCCAGATCTGGCTCGATACACCGTTTGAAGGAGGCCGGCATCTGGCACGAATCCAGGAATTGGATAGGTATTAATGAACAATGTAAAATGGATAATGTATACTACCCTACCAGTCCATACATTATCCATTTTACATTGTTCATGATCCATTATCCCCTATGCAGATTCTCTGGAAATACCTTAAGCCTTATCGCTGGCTGGCTGTGCTGGCATTAGTACTCGCTGGTATCGCCCAGATTCTCGCACTAGTCGATCCTATTATCTTCGGGAAACTTATTGACCAATATGCAACCCATCCCGGTGCCAAAACGGAAACCGAAAAAGTTAGAGGGGTACTTCACCTGTTGGCTATTGCTGTCGGAGTAGCCGTTTTATCGAATATAACCAAGGCCTTTCAGGAGTATGTGACACGACTGGTGGTTCAGAAATTTGGTACTGATATTTTCAATGACGGGCTTAAACAAACCCTGCGCCTATCCTATCAGGAGTTTGGCGATCAGAGCAGCGGGGCAACTCTATCTATCCTACAAAAGGTACGAACCGATACCGAGAAGTTTATCAACTCCTTCGTCAACGTTCTGTTTTCGTCCATTGTGGGCATGGGCTTCCTCATCTGGTACGCCATTACAAAACACTGGGCACTGGTTCCGGTATTCCTGATTGGAGTTTTATTGCTGGGTGGCTTAACCGGATTGCTCAGTAAACAGATCAAAACAACCCAACGCTCGATCAATCGCGAGACGGCCTTACTGTCGGGCGTTATCACCGAATCACTTCGAAACATTGAGCTGATTAAAAGTCTGGGTTTGACATTCCCCGAAATCCGGCGACTAAAAACCCAAACGGGCCGCATTTTCGAGCTGGAAATGTTTAAGGTACGCAGGGTACGGCTACTCTCCTTCTGGCAAAGTACTACATTGAATGTGCTGAAGCAATCTGTACTTTTCACCTTGCTGTGGCTCATTTTCAGAAACGTTCTAAGTACAGGTGAGTTGATTTCGATGCAGTTTATTTCTGTGTCTATCTTCAACCCGTTGCAGGAATTGGGCAATATCATTCTGGCTTATCGGGAAGCCGAAGCAGGGCTAACCAGCTTCGAAAAACTGATGGAAAAGCCGATTGAACGAAATCCAGAGTCCCCAATTGAAGTTGGCCCTATTGAGCGGCTCCGGTTTGCTGATGTTGTTTTCCGGCATATCGGTGCCAATCAGAATGCCATTGATGGCGTTTCGTTTGAGGCTTCTCTTGGCGACACGATAGCTTTCGTTGGGCCATCGGGCTCAGGGAAATCAACGATGGTCAAGTTACTGGTTGGTCTGTATCGACCCGTAGGTGGTGAAATTTATTACAACGATATCTCGACAAACGATATTCGGTTTAACCCGATGCGCCGTCAAATTGGCTTTGTCACGCAGGATACGCACCTGTTTGCCGGCACCATTCGCGAAAATCTATTATTCGTTAAACCCGACGCTACTGAAGCAGAGATGTTGGACGCCCTGGACAAAGCTGCCTGTGACCATCTGTTGGCCCGTTCTGAAAAAGGACTCGATACGCAAATTGGCGAGGGGGGGCTGAAAATGTCTGGAGGTGAAAAGCAACGGCTCTCCATCGCCCGTGCCTTGGTGCGTAATCCCCGACTACTGATTTTCGATGAGGCTACATCAGCCCTTGATTCTCTTACTGAAGAAGAAATTACGGATACCGTCCGGAGTGTTTCCGCCCTGAATTCACAGATTACCATTTTAATCGCGCACCGCCTGTCAACAATTTTACATGCGAATACCATTTTTGTGCTTGAAAAAGGTAAAATTGTCGAAACTGGTAGTCATGAAGAACTTGTCGCCCAAAAAGGGCTTTATTATGCTATGTGGCGTCAGCAAATCGGCGAGCGCAGAGCTATTTAAATTTATTTTTTTAAACCACAGAGCGGTGCGCCGTTGCGACACAGAGAACACAGAGTTTGGTCTTAAGACGTTTTTAGTGATGTCGGTTACTTATAACCGACATTTTAGGTTTCTCAAAACCTAAAATAGCTCATTCGGTTTTAAGAAACCTCACAATGTCAGATGTAAGCATCTGACATCACGCTAACAACTAAACCAGAATGAATAAGCGGAGTCGGCAAGTCAGTTATTTTCTATCCAGTCAGTATTTTTCTGATGGACTGCGAATAACGTTGTCCATTTTGCTGCCTTCTCTTGTATTAGCCCAGTTCGACCAGCTTCAGGCCGGTATGGCCATGTCGCTGGGTGCACTAAATGTAAGCCTGAGTGATGCACCGGGCCCGGTGTCGCACCGACGTAACGGCATGGTATCCAGTGCGCTCATCAGCTTTTCAGTAACGTTCATAACGGGGTTTGCCCGAATGAGTCCGTATACATTGGGAATTGAGATTCTGCTGTTCAGCTTTTTCTTCTCCATGTTCGCCATTTACGGCAACCGAGCTACATCTGTTGGTACAGCGGCTTTGCTGATCATGATCCTGATGCTCGACCGCCCGATGGATGCCACTGGTGTTATACACGAGAGCTTTCTGGTGCTGGCCGGGAGTATTTGGTATAGTACCATCAGTTTGTTGGTTTCCCGGCTTCAGCCCTACCGATTGGCCCAGCAAGCCCTGGGCCAGTGCATCCATGAGATTGCCAAACTCATGGCCATAAAAGCCGATTTCTACGACGTATCGACCCAACTAGACGACAATTACCGTCGACTGATTGCCCAACAGGTAGATGTCAGTGAAAAACAGGATGCCGTACGGGAAGTCCTGTTCAAAAGTCGGCGCATCGTAACCGAGTCGACGCGTACCGGGCGGTTGCTGCTGCTCACATTTGTGGATGTAGTTGATCTGTATGAGCAGATCATTGCCATGTATTACGACTATTCCGATATCCGCGAACGGTTTGGCAAGTCTACTGTGTTGACTGAGATTTCCCGCACCATTCGTCGGTTATCCGTTGAGTTGGATCACATCGGCTTAGCCATTCAGTTGCCCGTTCCGTTTCACAAACCCATTGATATTAGCCCGGTTCTGGAGGAGCTAAAGCGCCACATCGACGCCCTTAACGAGCAGGAAGGCAGCACGCTGGTCCTTAAGAAAGTATTGGTCAGTTTACGAACAATCAGCCAGCGATTAAGTGGTCTGCAAAAGAATCTTGTGCTACCTACCATTAGTCCGGTTGATAATGAGGCCATGGAATTCGGGCGGTTTGTTTCTCATCAGGAGATTGATCTGAAATCGTTTCTGGATAACCTAACCCTTAATTCGTCGGTATTCCGGCATTCGGTACGGGTAGCCATTGCCATGTTGCTCGGCTTCGTTATTACCAAACTCCTCCCCTACGGGCATCATAGTTACTGGGTATTGCTAACGATCTCGGTCATTCTGAAACCAGCATTCAGTCTCACCAAACAACGAAATATTGAACGGATCATTGGCACTCTGGCGGGTGGTATCATCGGTGTACTTATTTTAACCTTTCTACCCAATAAAACCGTTCAGTTCAGCTTTATGGTGCTGTTGATGTTGGGTACGTATAGTGCCCAGCGTATCAACTACATCGTAATGGTCATTTGCGTGACCCCTTTCATTCTGATCCTCTTCAATTTCCTTGGTGTCAGCTATTTAGGTGCCGCTGAAGAGCGCTTCTTCGACACCTTGCTTGGGGGAGTTATTGCCTTCATGGCGAGTTATTTACTGTTTCCGCAATGGGAATCGGAGCAGTTACGGAAGCCCATGCAAACCGTACTGAAAGCCAATGTCAGGTATGTTCAACTTTTACTGGATAGCCTGTCAGGGCGACCGATCAGTCTGGTTGAGTACAAATTGGCACGGAAGGAAATTTATGTTTCATCAGCTAACCTTTCCGCAGCATTTGACCGAATGCTGTCGGAGCCCAAGCACAAGCAGCGCAACGAAAAACTCATCTACGAGTTCGTAGTGCTCAATCACGTTTTATCGGCCAACATTGCCACCATCACCTCGGCCCAACTAACGGGAGAGCCTAAAGCTTACCCGGCTCCGTTACTACGTCCAGTCAAACGTGCCCTGTTCACACTGTCCGAAAGTCTACACCGGCTCAACTCCACTACGGAGAAATCGACTCTGGACACAGCAGTGCCAGACGTAAGTCTTCCAACGGCTCCTTCGGACCCATCGTTACTGGAACAATTGAATTTTATACAACAGGTCAGCAGCGACATCAGTAAAATCATCGACCGTTTGGAAACACGGGAACAGATCATTAAAACACGCTTCCACACTGCGTAATGGAAACTGCTGGCAATCCTGCCTAAACTGCCCTATATTAGAGGTTTATACAACCAGACACTTCCTCGCATGAAATCTATTTACTTCCTCTACCTGCTACCCTTTCTGGTTAGCTTCACGCCTGCATGGGCTCAGGCACCGAGTATTGTTCAGTCGATTGATATGAAAAGTGTATCGAATCCACAACTTTCGCCCGATGGCAAGTGGGTTGCCTACACGGTTACAAAAACGAACTGGGATGAGAACGCCTATGATACCGACATCTGGCTGGCCAATACCACAACGGGTGATCAGTTTCAGCTAACGAACTCGAAAAAATCGAACAGCAGCCCTGCCTGGTCGCCGGATGGTAAATGGCTGGCCTTTTTGTCCACGCGTGACGACAAGTCTCAGTTGTATGTGATCAGCCCAACGGGTGGTGAAGCAAGGCCATTATCTAAATTTGAAACCGGTGTAACCACGTTTAAATGGTCACCAACGGGGAAGCAGATTGTCTTTTCGGCCACAGTGCCCGATGGAAAACTTGACAAAGAGCGTAAAGAAAAATACAGCGACTATGAAGTTGTTCGGGATGATTACAAAATGGTTCATTTGTATCTACTCGACAGTCTCACAAATGAGAAACCCGCTCAGGCTAAGGCTTTAACCAAAGGAATTGGATTTTCGGTAGGCAGCTTCGTGGTATCGCCCGATGGGAAGAAAATCGCATTTGATGCTTCAAAGAACCCCGATCTGATCAACGGTCATACCTCCGATCTATATGTTCTAACCCTTGGCGATACCGTTACGACTAAGATCGTCTCGCTCAAAGGCCCCGATCAAAACCCAGTTTGGTCGCCCGATGGCAAGCAAATTGCCTTTACAACGGCCAATGAGAATGAGTTCTATTTCTACACGAATCGGCTCATTGCCACGGTGCCCGCTACGGGCGGCACGCCTAAAATACTATCTAATACGTTTGACGAAAATGCGAACCTACTGGAATGGACGGCTGATGGCATTTTGTTCAGCGGATTTCAGAAGACAGCCGCCCACTTGTTCCGGCTTGACCCGGCCACGCTGAAAACGGAACGATTAACAAAACCAGATAATCTGATTGCCAACCAATTTTCGTTCAGTAAAGATGGGCAGCAGATGGCGTTTGTTGGGGCGCTTCCAAATCAATATTCCGAAATTCAAACCTCTTCGGTACGTCATTTTGCCCCAAAAACGATCACAACAATGGGCAAGCAATTGGCTCCATTCAGTATATCGAGCCGGGAGGTTATTAGTTGGAAATCGGTGGATGGAAATATGATTGAAGGCATTTTGATTAAACCCGCCAATTTCGACCCTACCCGCAAATATCCACTGCTGGTTGTTATTCACGGTGGGCCAACGGGTATCGACTTACCTTCTGTAACGGCCGACCGATACTACCCGATCGAACAATTTACGGCAAAAGGCGCGCTTGTATTACGACCAAACTACCGCGGATCGGCCGGTTATGGCAGCAAATTCCGCTCGCTGAATGTGAAGAATCTGGGGCTGGGCGATTACGATGACGTGATCTCAGGTGTCGATTATTTGATTACTAAAGGGATCGTCGATAAAGATAAAGTGGGTGCCATGGGCTGGAGTCAGGGGGGTTATATTTCGGCCTTTATCACCACCTACAGCGATCGATTCAAAGCCACATCCGTTGGAGCAGGTATTTCAAACTGGGCAACCTACTATCAGAATACGGATATCACACCCTTTACGCGTCAGTATTTGCAGGGAACTCCCTGGGATAACGCCGACATTTATCAGAAAACCTCCCCAATCACTTACGTGAGTCGGGCCAAAACACCTACACTAATTCAGCATGGTGAGTTGGATAGACGCGTTCCAATTGCTAACGCCTATGAACTCAGGCTGGCCCTGGAAGATAAAGGAGTACCGGTAAAAATGGTCGTTTACAAAGGGTTTGGCCATGGCATTACAAAGCCCAAACCCATGCGGCAGGTTATGGAAGAAAACTACCGCTGGTTCAGCAAATACATCTGGGGAGAAAATCTGTAAGCCACGAAAATTCTGACTTCTATTCTGCAATTTACCAGCATGAAAAAGCCCCGGCAGATAGACTGTCGGGGCTTTGTTAGCGTGTATGTAGTTAAAACAGCAGAAGGGTCAGAAATGTTGTCCACTTGAAAAATTAGCATATTATTTTTCACTTTACTTCTCAATAACAAAGTCGTTACCATTTACCCGCTTTTAATAAACATTATTAACATATGTCGTTTTTAGTACTTGACCTTGAAATGACCGGTCCAGAACCGGATTATAACGAAATTATCCAGATTGGAGCCGTGCTGTTTGACGACAACTGGGTTGAAAAAGGTCGCTATCTCACCAATGTTTATCCGGAGAATAAAGATGCGTTTTCGTCCTCATCGGAGAAAATTCATAATCTCTCGCTGGCCGATCTGGAAGATGCCCCGATGATCTATGATGTATTACCCGAACTGGAAGAATGGATTTGTAAGGAACTCGGCCTGCGCGTTCCGAAAGGTCAGTTAGACCGAACACCCTTTCTACGCGATGTGATCATTTGCGGACAGAGCGTAATAAACGATATCAACTTTCTGAAGGAAGCGTATCGGTATGAGAAACTAAAGTGGCCTTATTCCAGGGTGTTGCTTGATTTGCATACGCTAGCCTATTTTACCTTCCGAGTGTTAAAAGCTAACGGTCGCAAAGTTCCAGACCGATTAAGCCTGACCGCCATTGCAAATTATTTCGGTTTTGCCAGGGAAGACGGCTTTCATAACGCGCTTGAGGATGCGATACTTACCGCACAATGCCTCAAAAAGGTATTTGAATTGAGCGAGCAACTGAAACTGCCGAGTTGAAACATTCAAACACAGAGTAACAGAGGTATAAACAGAGAACACTGAGATATAACATATTAAGTAGTCACCCTTTGTGCTCTCTGTTTATACCTCCGTTACTCTGTGTTTAATAATTTAATGTAATAACGTCGTTTCCCTATATCAATGTCCCCAATCCACTGATTCTTTGGGGAGTACGGCTACGAAATCAGGAAGGGACGCGGGCTAAAACACAAGACAAAAACAATCAGGGCAATCCAGCCCAGCACTTGTCGTTTCAGGTCAAGTGGCTCTTCTACTTCTGTTACTGGATGATAAATACCTAAAAATCGCCCGACGACAAACACAAATACGAGGAAGTTTGAATAGCCTACAACGTCTGGTTTCATCCAGGAAACGGCCAACTGAGCCGATACAACACACAGTGTGATCATCAACGAGGTCATCTTATTCTCGCTGATCCGCGAAAAGGCTAAGTACAGGAAAACCACATACAGCGCAAAATAGCCCAGTACTTCAAAAAACGCTTCATCGGTAGGCACTGCAAAGTCGCTAGGTTTATACAAGCCTAACCCTGCATAAAACGCAAATACAATGAACAAAGCAGGGGCTACCCATTGAAATCGTTTACGCCCGATGAGCGCGTACAAAATATGACCACCATCTAGCTGCCCAATGGGAATCAGGTTGAGTGATGTAAAAAACAGGGCCAGGTAACCCGCCAGCACATACGGATAGTGAACCATTTCGTACGCATGAGGCACGCGAGCCGGGTCCGCAACGTAGGTTTTAAAGAAGTGGAACAGTAAGTTATCGCCCAATCCAACAGCTCCGCCTTCTGGCAGATGTTGATACGCATACTTCCCATAATCAAGCCCCCATTTAGCATATTCGGGGTGAATGGTGAAGATAAATTCCGGTGGTGGCAGGTGCGAAAAGGCGTACCATAACACGACCAACGCCAGTACAAAACCCGCTAACGGGCCAGCAATACCAATATCGAAATACTTCTGACGGCTATTAATGTAATCCTTGATCCGAATAAATGCCCCCAGGGTGCCAATGCTTTGTCCAATTCCCAGCCAGAGTGGAATGTAGAAGGGTAAGGTTACACGTACCTTATTGGCCTTCGCGGTGAAATAATGCCCAAATTCATGGACTGTTAGAATGGCCAGAAAGGGGACTGAAAACTGAAATCCATCCACAAACTCCGACCAGCCCAATGGTTTTGTTACGCCTTCAAATGGAATAAAGAGACTCCCGAACATCCATTCGGCACCGGCCATTGTGGTGGTGATGAGGGTAATTAAAAAAAGACCTCCGTGCAGGAGGTAAGTCTTGGTGCGTTGGTTCATAGATGTAATGAACAATGGATAATGTAAAATGAATAATGTTCATCAGAACTGAGCTATTCATTTTACATTATCCATTATACATTCGTTAAGTAATCAAGAATTGTCATCGGGGGCTGCACATGTACGGCCTGAATACCTAACTGGGCAGCCGACCGGATGTTTGCTGCATTATCATCGAAAAAAGCGGTTTCTGAGGCAACCAATCCCGCTTCGGCCAAAACGTGCTCGTAAATTTCAGGCGACGGCTTCGCTAGTTTTACTTCGTAGGAATAAAATACGCGCTCAAAGAGTTCTTCCAGCGTCGGCTGATTCAGACTGGTAAGCATTTTGTTCACCAGTCGAATGTGAATAGGGCTGGTATTACTAAGCAGGAATAGCCGATACGTTTGTTGTAGCTCTTTAATGCGTTCAACCCGCTCAACGGGTAAGTCAAGCAAAATAGTGTTCCAGGCTGTATCAATCACTTCATCAGCCCAGCTGTCATTTTTCAACACCCGCCGAACATGATCACGGAAGGCCGTGTCGTCAATCAGGCCGGTTTCATATTGACCAATGATGTCGAATTGCGTCCAGATCGACCTTACTTCCTCTTCGGGTAGGTTCGCCAGCATGGCAAAGTTTCGAATGGGGGCGGTCAAATCAATCGGGATAATCACATCACCGAGGTCGAAAATCAGGTTTTTGAGCGTTGTGGTGTTATGTGCGGATTCCATTCGCAACCGGTGGTAGAAGGTTAGACAAACCGGAGGCCAAAGATAACGCTAGATTTGCTCACAAACAGCTAGACAACGAAGGCAAAGTAATTTGTCAGTATCAATTTAATTAACTGGCTAACTCCGTCAAATCACGCAAACAGGCATTGAGTTCATCCAGATACCGACCGTACAATCGCTGAATATACCAGGTAAGCATAAAATAAGTGCCGATTGCCAAGGCAACAGCGAGTACCAGCGAGCCTAGTAGAAAGACGAGACCAGAATTCTCGGGCAAAGCCGCCAAAGCAGGGTCGGTCGTATTACCGGTAACGCCAGCATACCCGCCCAGTAAGCCCCCAACCACCATTCCTACGGGGATTAGACGCATACAATATCGGTAATAGAGTCGCACAAACCGGCTAACAATCCCCACGGTGTCCTGTAAGTGGTGACGTACCGATCCGGTTGCCCGACTAAGCTGGGCCTTCAGTTGTTGGTATTGCCAGCTAAAGGCTATTACCTGAACAAGGCTAAGAAGCACTACCCCTAAACCCAGCCACCGAAAGATATTCGACGACCAGGTAGCCATGACAAACGCCAACCCAAGCACGATTACGAATGCTGCACCGACTTCCCAGAGCAGGTTGCGTAAAATTCGTTCCACAGCGGAAGATGATCGTCTTCGAAGCATGTCTTCCAGGTCTGCACCCGACTTCTGAGGCACCTGCTCAAACCGAGACTGATAGAGGGCTTTAAACTCATCAAGTTCCATCCTTTAGTTTTGTTGTACGGTTTGCTTAAGTTGCTGCCTGATTCGATTCATTTTTACGGCTACATAATTAGGTGTAATTCCCAATAGCTGGCCAATTGCCGTATAATCGTACTCATCGAGATAGAGCATCACCACCGCTTTATCAATTTTGTCAAGTTGTCCAATAGCCTGATACAGGGCCATAAATTGTTGCTCCGTAGCATCTTCAGTCAGGTCAGGGAGGTGCAGTACATCATCCAGCCCATCCTGCGTGGGTTTTCGTTTCGTTTGCCGGAAGTAGGAGATTGCGGTATTGAGTCCAATTTGATAAAGCCAGGTCGTAAACTTGGCATCCCGCCGAAAATTGCGGTTGGCTTTCCAGGCATTCAGCAGAATTTCCTGAAACAAATCCTCGCGATCTTCCGGTTTGTCCGCATAGAGGTGACAAACTTTATGAATGATTTTCTGATGCTGGCGAATCTGCTGGACAAATTCCTGCTCTGACAACATAAGGAGCGATGGCGAGGGGTCAATTAAGGCACCGAATGCACGCTGAGTTTAGTCAAACTGGTCAATAATTTATGTCGAAGCCGATCTTCGCTACGCGTTAACGTAGCAGGTAAGGCGGCTAGCCCTTTGGTAACCCACGCATTAATCTGCTCTACTGGCTCGCCCTGGGCACGCGAAAGAGATGCCCAGAACAGATACACAAAAGCCGACGGAAAACTTTCGGGTGAGGGCTTAATCTTACCCCAATTGGCCAAAGCCTCCTTCACATCCCACTCAATATACGCATAAGCAAAGGCTAGCTCCTTCCAAATTTCAATTTTCGTCATTTCCGGCTGGCCTTCGAGCAACGTTTCCGCAAGCTTTAGTCGCTCAAACGCATCCATCATTTCCTGCCGATCCAGATGCCGGTAATAGGCCATTATATGGGCAAATAACCGAAGCGACGATTCCGGTTCATTGAGCAACAGATCGATTTGTTCGGGGTTACTATTTGCATACGATTGTCCTGATTGGCTATGCACCAGTAGTTCGAGCGTAGCTTGTTCGATAGCTGCGGCATGCCCACCACCCATAAGCCGAAAAAAGCGAGCACGATCCGTGAAAAAAGGCCCAGTTCGGAATGGAACTGTTGTTGCCAGAAATAACATGCAGGAAAACGCCCCGAAGGTCAGACAGAAACAAACGGCAATCCGGCTCATTGCCAGTGAGTTGATCGTCAGTGTGTAGGCATTCATGTACCCGAGCCAGAGTGCAACCACGCCCATAAACAGGCTGACAATAGGCCCAGCAGCGACTATAGCCGCAAATTTAGACCGCAGATGTGGCCCTTTTTCTAGTGGTACAGGTCCTGCAATGCCTCCGTACAACCGGGCATCCCGGTTCAGGTAGCCTTCCACCCGGTCTGTATCCGGATTCCGGCGAATACCTAATGGACCGACCACTACGATGTGAAAGCGAAACTTAAGCGCTAAGCCCGTTACCAAATGGCCTAATTCATGGACCAGCAGCGCGGCCCACATAGCCACCAGAACACCTGCCAATTTCACCGCATCTTCCCAGCCCGTGCTGGAACGAAACATATTTTTCAGCACAGCGATCGGGAAGGAATACTCGATTAACCGAATACTTCCGAAACTAAGAATGGCACCGGCCAGCATGGCCAGCAACATGGGTAAAACCTGTTTCTTTTTCATGCTCAACTTAGGCACCGAAGGTTCGCCAATAGACCACCCCAATTCCTACCATAATCAGCAGATGGACAATTAGCCAGCCACGTTGCCAACGCGGCCGATTGTCCCAGCGTACGGTCTGGTCGAAGGGATCAACTATGAGCGCGATGCCGAGGTTAACGGCAGAATCTTCGTATGAGCCGGTCAGACCGAAGTAGAGGCTCAACAGAACAAAGGCCCCGTATAAAATCCGGTTGACCTTGTTGGATAGTGGGTTGGCACTGGCGGATTGATGAGTAGAACGCATTGCTTTATGCTGTTTTACCCTATTAGTCTCCAAACAGCGCTAATTATTACAAGGGGTTGCGTTTTTTTTGTTGGTTGATATGCTGATTACTTGAGCTAAGTAGCTAGCATAAAAATAGCCACTGGATGATTCATCCAGCGGCTATTTTTATAGTTTGATGTGGGCCAAGCTCTAGCTTAGCCCAGGCAATTATTCCAGCACAACCCCCATATCACAGAATTTCTCAATACGCTGATTGATCCGTTCCTGTGGGTCAATGGCATTGAGTTCCGCAAGGGCTTTTAGGATTACGTCCTTCAGATGATTCGCCATTTCCTGATGGTCGTTATGCGCGCCACCCAGGGGTTCTTCTACGATTTCATCCACCAGTTTATTCAGCTTCATATCGCGGGCTGTTAGCTTCATGGCTTCGGCTGCCTGCTCCTTGAAGTTCCAGCTCCGCCACAGAATGGTCGAGCAGTTTTCGGGCGAGATGACTGAGTACCAGGTATTTTCCAGCATAAATACTTTATCGCCAATGGCAATACCCAGGGCACCACCCGATGCTCCTTCGCCAATGACGATACAGATAACCGGAACCGTCAGCATGAACATCTCTTTCAGGTTGCGGGCAATGGCTTCACCCTGACCCCGTTCTTCAGCTTCCAGGCCCGGATAGGCCCCCGGCGTATCGATCAGTGTAATTATGGGTTTGTTGAATTTTTCTGCCAGCTTCATCAGGCGCAGCGCTTTACGATAGCCTTCGGGATTTGGCATACCGAAGTTCCGATATTGCCGCTGCTTGGTATTACGGCCTTTTTGCTGCCCAATAATCATTACCGTCTGGTCACCCAGTTCGCAGAAGCCACCCACCATCGCCGGATCATCACGAACGGTACGGTCGCCGTGCAGTTCAATGAACTGATCACACATCAGCGAAATGTAATCCAGGGTGTACGGGCGATCAGGATGACGCGATAACTGAACACGCTGCCAACGCGTCAGATTCTGAAAAATTTCCTGCCGCAGCTTATCAATGCTCTGTTCCAGAATAGCAACCGCTCCGCTCACGTCGACGTTGCTGGTCTGGGCTAATTTTTTCGTCTCTTCCAATCGCGCTTCGAGATCGGCAATTGGCTTTTCAAAATCGAGGTATGTTCTCATAAAAAGAGGGAGAAAGGAGGAAGGGGAGGAAAAGGACGAAGGCAAAAACCATTCTCCCTTTCCTCCCGCTCTTCCTTTTACTCCTTATAGGTCAAAACTTTCGCCTTTTTTCGGAATAATCACCTGTGGATAGCCTTCTTCGGCCAGGGTAGTCTTGAAAGACTCCATGCTCTCGTATTCACCATGAACCAGAAAAATAGACTTGAGTGTCTCGGGCGACTGCATTTGCACAAAATTAACCAGGTCGTTCCGATCTCCATGTCCACTAAACACATCTATTTTCTCAACATTTGCCAGTACCTGATGATCTTTACCTTTAATACTGAGCGTTTGCTGGCCATTCAATAGCCGCCAGCCCAGTGTACCTTCAGCACAGTACCCAATAATCAGGATGGTAGCATAGGGGTTGCTAATGTTTTCGGCGACGTGGTATTCAACCCGCCCCCCTTGCACCATCCCTGAGGAGGAAATGATGATACAGGGCTCGGCATAATCGGAAACAGATTTACTGGCTTTCGATGATTCCAGAAACTGAAAATTCTCAAAGTCAAATAAGGTTTCGTTTTCCTTATAAAACTCTTTGGCTTCACTATTCAGCATTTTTACATGCTGCATGTAAATTTTAGTACTCTCGTACCCCATTGGGCTATCCGAAAAAACCCGGATGGGCGGAAAATTCCGTTCTGTGTAGAGCCTGTTCAGTGTATAAAGCAACGCCTGAGTTCGGCCAACGCTGAAAGATGGGATAATCAGTCGGCCTGGAATATCGATGCAGGTTCGCTGAATAATATCAGCCAGCGCATCTTCGGGCGACATGGTATGCTCGTGAAGCCGGTTACCATAGGTACTCTCACAGATTAAATAATCGACCGGTGGTACGGGAGCAGGATCAACTAAAAGCGGGTAATTTTTGCGGCCAATATCGCCCGAGAAACAGATGCTTTTACGTTCACCATGTTCGAGCACATTAATCACGATGTGAGCCGCCCCCAGCAGGTGCCCCGCCGGAATAAACGTAACGTCGACTCCATCGGCTACTTTAAAGCGTCGGTTAAAGGCTATGGGGACAACATTCTCCATAGTCTCGCGAACTTGCAGCCCCAAAAACAGATCTTTCTGCATCTGCGACTGACGATCCCGTACCCGCTGTTTCTTACTGGCGTTCAGTTCGTTAATTCGCTTTTGATTAAGCGAGGCCGCATCATTAAGCAGAACATTGGTCAGCGCAAAGGTAGGTTCAGTGCAAAGAATCTGGCCTTCATAACCTTCGCGAAACAGGTTAGGCAAATTGCCTGAGTGGTCTACATGGGCATGTGTCAGTAGAACCAGATTTATACTCGAAGCCTCAAAGGGGAAAAATCCCGGATGAGTAACGGCGGGGGCCGTCTGACCAGTCGAACTGGATCGCTCCATGTCCGAGCCACAGTCAATCAGGATGCGGTAATCATCCTCCAGTTCCAGCAGGTACATACTACCTGTTACTTGCCGGGCTGCCCCCAGAAATGATAATTTCATGCGTACAACTTTAACTAATCAATTTCGTATGTTCGATGACTTGTGAAGGATGGCTTAAGGCAAGTAAGGTGGTGTGAATTCCGTAAGTTTGCAAAAGTACAAAATACCCATCGAATCGCCTAACTGTTCCCAAATGCACAGTATTCCCCGTTTTACGGCTTATTTGTTATTTAATTTCCTAGTCTGTTTACTTGTTCATTACACTACTCCGACTGCCTTCGCGCAAGCCACTCGCCCTGCCGATTCGCTGGCTACACAGAACCTAATGAAGCAGGTGGAAGCTTTCCAGGCTGGACCCGCCACCCGTTTCGGAACAGTGGCCCTCTCGGTTCGGCGTGTGCGTGATGGTCAGGAGCTGATCGGGTATAATGCCCGAATGAGTTTACCCTCTGCTTCAACCCTGAAGCTCATTACAACGGCTACGGCACTGGCCGTACTGGGTAGTAATTACACCTATACCACTACCCTCGAATACGATGGTGCAATCAAAGACAGCGTGTTAACCGGCAATCTATACATCCACGGGACTGGCGACCCTTCTCTGGGGAGTTGGCGGTTTACCACGTATTCCGACTTAACAGCTTTACTAAAAAGCTGGTCGGATGCCGTAAAAGCAGCCGGCATTCGGCGGATTCAGGGTATGGTTGTGGGTGATGCCAGTCTTTATGATGATCTGACAACGCCCGACACCTGGCCTTTCGGCGATCTGGGCAACTATTACGGAGCCAGTTTGAGCGCGTTAAATATCAATGAAAATCTGTTTCGTGTATTTTTCAGACCAGGCAAAACGGTAGGTGCACCCACTAGTGTGCTACGCACCGACCCGCCCCTTCCCTACCTCGCCTTCCGTAACACGGTTACAACCGATGCCGCCAACACGGGCGATCAGGTGAATATTTATGGGGTACCCTTTATGAACCAACAGTGGCTAACCGGCAAGGTACCCCTAGGCGAACCCGCCAACGAATTTAGTGTAAAAGGAGCCTTGCCCGACCCGGCTTTTTTTGCGGCTTACGCACTCCAGAATCAGTTAATTCAGGATAATATTACGATCAGTAGCCAACCCGTTTCAATAGGTGGTGGTTTACCAACAAGCCTTCCAACAGCGGGCAAACGAATCGTTCTTAATCAGCATAAATCTCCAACCTTAACTGAGTTGGTTCAACAAACTAACTTTCAGAGTATCAACCTCTACGCCGAAGCACTATTGCGTACAACTGCTTTAACCCTCAACAAAAATGTAAAGACAACAAGCGGTAGCCTGGAAGCTTTGACATCATTCTGGAAAAACAAAGGTGTGAATGTAGATGGATTTCGGATTCGGGATGGCAGTGGCCTTTCAACTGTAGGTGCCTTAACCGCCGATAATATGACGGGTATTCTGAGTGCCATGGGTCGCGAAAAAACCTTTCCACAATTTTATGAAACGATACCGGTGGTAGGGCAAACCGGAACGGTACGCAGTCTGGCACGAGGTACGGCTGCAGCCGGTAATATCCGGGCCAAAAGTGGTTCCATTGAAGGCGTCAGGGCCTATGCGGGTTATTTTACGGCAGCAGATGGCGAGCCAATGAGTTTCTGCGTATTAGTCAACAAATTCACACCTGGTCAAAGCCGTCTTGTGACTAACGAGTTGGAAAAGATCTTTGTGGGCCTGGTCGGATTGAAAGGAAGGGATTAGTGAAGTAGGTAAATTAGTGAAGTGGGTGGAGTAAGTGCAGTAAGTTGTGATACTTACTGCACTTACTCCACCCACTTCACTAATTCCCCCCTTCGTGTTCGCAGATGGTGACGACGTTGAACCAATACTGGCCAATGGCTTTCGTTACTTCGCTCAGTCGTTGGAAGGTAGGTGGCTTGGTAATAAAGCTATTCGCGCCATTGAAATAGGACGTTTCCACATCGTCCTTTGCATCTGAGGTGGTCAGTACAACGATAGGAATATGCCGAAACTGTTCATCAGCTTTAATCTCACGCAAGGCTTCACGTCCATCTTTACGCGGCATATTTAAATCCAATAGAATCAACTCGGGCAGTGTATGATCTGCCTGTGCGTAACGCCCTTTGTAATTCAGAAAATCCATCAAGTCTTCTCCGTCTTCAGCAAACGAAATACGACTGGCCGGATAATGCTGATGAAATGCCTCTCGTGTAAGATAACGATCATCTTCGTCATCGTCAACGAGCAGGATATGAATAAGTTTCGGTTGAGGTTGGTCTGTCATAATGTTGTAGCGATTGGCTTTCCGGTAGAACGACTACGAAAGTAGCACCCTGAGTGGGCTGGCTTCGGGCCGTAATAAATCCGTGGTGATACATAACAACCCGTTTACAAATGGCCAGGCCAATGCCAGTCCCTTCAAAAGCTGTTTTGCCATGTAACCGTTGAAAAACCTTAAAGATGTGGTCTAAATATTTCTCCTCAAAACCGATACCATTGTCCTCAATCGTAATTTCGACATAAGGCCGGTCGGGAGTCAAGCCAGCATAGTCGTCTCCATTGATGGACCTTGCCTGAATACGTAGTGAAGGCCGAATACCAGGCCGCGTGAATTTAAGTGCATTCGAAATAAGATTAGTAAAGAGATGATCCATCTGGCTGGCAACAGCTTGAATAACAGGCATCTCCCCTACTTCGACCGCAACATCAAGGCCTTTAATACGTAGTTCCTGATCATCAAGAATACGCTGGATGATATCACCTAAAGGGACAGATTTAAAATTCTCCTGGTGGTTCGATATCCGCGAGAAGTTTAATAAATCTTTAATTAGCTTGGACATCCGTTCGGCAGAATGCGAAATTTTGCTCATAAAGAGCATACTATCCTCATCGAACAGATTACCGTATCGATCCGTAATCAAATTAGAAAACGACTGAATCTTTCGCAGGGGTTCCTGCAAATCATGGCTGGCTACAAAGGCAAATCGTTCCAGTTCTTCATTAGACGTCTCTAATTGCCGAATCTGTCCCTTGAGTTGGCCTTCATATTCCCGTAGCTGGTCTTCAGTGGTCTGACGATAGATGAGTTCCTGCTCCAATAATCGGTACGAAATAGCCAGAGCCATAAATGTCAGCAACGATAGCCCAAAAATAATAATGAGTGTATTTCGAAATGAACGGGCAGCCTGCCGATTACGGGAATCCATAATTATCCGTTCAGTTTCTACCATGAGCGCCACATGCCGCCGTAGGGCATCCATGCTCCGCTTACTTTCTGCACTAATTGCCTGGCTTCGTTTATCCGAGACCCCAATCCCAATCCGAGTTTTGGTAACCGCTAATTTATCCCTGACTAGTTTTTCGAGTGTAATCCGTCGCTGAATTTGGATCCGATTGTCGTTACCTAATAGTCGTAACTGATTAATCTGTTCAGGTAGCAGCGTCAGTGCTGTTCGATAGGGCGCCAGATAGGACGCGTCGTTCGTCAGTATATACCCCCTCGATCCAGTCTCTACATCTTTAACCAGAGACAGAATTTTTTCAAGCGTGCCCGTTACTTCATACGTGTGCCGAACCCGCTTAGTATCCTCACTGTACTGATTGTAGCTGTAGAATGATATAATAAACCCCGACGCAATCAGCACCATTGCTACAATGAACCCCAACGCAATGCGACGGTTCATGAGCTTTGGAGCAAATGGAGCGGCAATTTTCATAACGGAGAGCAATCTATCGGCAACAAATGTAACTAATCGTAGACTAAGTGCAGTAGGTTGAGGGAGTAAAAAGAGTGGAGTGATTCATCCCACTTACTACACTCACTCCACTATAACGTTTCAACCACTAAATTATGGTTTGTGTAAATACATACATCGGCGGCTATGTGTAAACTTTCCCGAACCATTTCTTCTGCCGAAAGCGATGACGCATGTTTTTTCAACGCAATTGCCGCAGACTGGGCATACATACCACCAGAGCCAATAGCAGCAATATCATGATCGGGTTCAATAACATCGCCCGTGCCCGATACAAGGAGCAAGTCATCTTTCGAAGCCACAATAAGCATGGCTTCCAGTTTACGCAGATAACGATCTGTTCGCCAGTCTTTTGCCAACTCAATAGCGGCTCGTTTTAGGTTACCACCATAGGCATTTAACTTTTCTTCAAAGCGTTCAATCAGGGTGAAAGCGTCGGCAGTAGAGCCAGCAAAGCCAGCCAGCACTTTGCCTCCCATTAGAACACGTACTTTTCGAACATTACTTTTGGCAACGGTATTGCCCATAGTGGCCTGGCCATCGGCACCCAGGGCGACCTGCCCGTTGTGTCGAATACCAACCACTGTTGTTGCATGAATTTTGGGTTGCATGAATTTGTGTTTATTGGGAGGTATAACGTTTAGTTTGATGTTTGAAGTTCGATGTTTGACGTTGGCTGACGAATAAACCTGCGTGAGCTATTCAACATCAAACTCCGAACTACAAACATCAAACTAACTCTCTGCAAACGGAATAGGACGGTTAACGCTTTCCTCAAGGGAGATAAAGGTTTCTGTACGTTGAATACCAGCAACTTTCTGAATCTTATCATGAAGTACTTCGCGCAGATGTTGTGTATCCCGGCAAACGATTTTGGCAAAAATGCTGTAAATACCAGTTGTGTAATGCACATTCACCACCTCGGGTATTTTTTCCAGTTGCCTGGAAACTTCCTCATAGAGGGAGCTTTTATCTAAATAAATACCCAGAAACGCACTGATATCCCAACCGAGTTTGGCGTGATCGATTACTAGTTGCGATCCGCGAACAATGCCCATCTGCTTCAACTTGTTCATTCGCACGTGTACTGTCCCGCCCGAGACGAATATTCGCTTGCCAATTTCCGTATAAGCCATGTTCGCATCCTGCATTAATAAACTCAGGATTTTTAGATCCGTATTATCAATTTCTAAATTTTTTTCGGACATTTTAGCTATATTTTTGATGGATCATAACAAAAGTAACATATTTCTGAACGCATGATAAATTTTAGGAAATTTTTATGTAAAATTTGCAACAGATGTACTGAATGAGCTATCTTTGTATTGTCAAGTTGATCGAGCGGGGTCACACGCCGGTCTTCTTGGCTTTTTTTCCTCACACTGTAGGATGTCGAAATTGGCAGACGTGCCCTCCTGTCTCGGGGGTGGTGATAAAGGATAAACGCAGCATAATGCCGCCTTCGTGGCGACTGGGGTTGACCACCAGAGTTGTACTGTAGCTAACTGCACCGTGGGCGGTTCGAGTCCCCCTCCTACAGCATTTGGTTTTTAGTTTGTTGATGAAGTGTAATTGAACACGCCGGCTCCCCGATGAGTCCGGCGTTTGTTTTTTATGCGTATTTTTGCAGATTAATAAGGTAGTATTCGGTTTGTGGTATTCGGTTTACGGTGGGCTGACGCATTAACAGTCTTTGCCTCAGCCCACCGTAAACCGAATACCACAAACCGAAAACATCATTTCCCTACGTGAAACATATCCGTAATTTTTGCATTATTGCCCATATCGACCACGGTAAAAGCACCCTGGCCGACCGATTATTAGAGTTCACAAAGACCGTTGGTTCCCGCGATATGCAGGCCCAACTGCTCGACGATATGGATCTGGAGCGTGAACGTGGCATCACCATCAAGAGTCACGCTATCCAGATGGACTATATGTACAAGGGTGAACTCTACACGCTAAACCTGATCGACACACCGGGTCACGTAGATTTTAGTTACGAGGTCTCTCGCTCGATTGCCGCCTGCGAAGGGGCATTGCTTTTAGTCGATGCGTCGCAGGGAACGGAAGCACAAACGATCTCAAATCTGTATCTGGCCCTTAATAACGACCTGGTTATCATCCCCGTCCTGAACAAGATCGACTTGCCGGGTGCCAGGCCCGAGGAGATTAAGGACGAAATGGTGGACCTGCTCGGGTGTGACCGTGACGATATCATTCCGGCATCGGGTAAGGAGGGTATTGGTGTTCCGGAAATTCTGGCCGCTATTGTGGAGCGAATTCCGCCCCCTAAAGGCGAGCCCTCAGGTCCCTTGCAGGCGCTGATCTTCGATTCGCACTTTAACTCGTACCGGGGTATCGAGGTTATTTTCCGGGTTAAGAACGGCCGTATTCGCAAGGGCGATAAGGTGAAGTTCATGAACACCGGCAAAGAATACACCGCCGATGAAATTGGCACGCTCCGCCTGACCCAGGAGCCCAAAGATGTGATTGAGTGTGGGGATGTAGGGTATCTGATTTCGGGTATTAAAGTAGCCAAAGAAGTAAAAGTTGGCGATACCGTTACAACTATCGATAATCCAGCCAGTGTGGCTATTCAGGGTTTCTCGGAAGTAAAACCGATGGTATTTGCCGGTATTTATCCGGTAGAAACCAGTGAATTCGAAGACCTTCGCGATGCCATGGAGAAGTTGCAACTCAATGATGCAGCCCTCGTGTGGGAGCCCGAAACATCGGCGGCTTTAGGCTTTGGTTTCCGGTGCGGTTTCCTCGGTATGCTCCACATGGAAATTGTGCAGGAACGTCTGGAGCGCGAGTTCGACATGACCGTAATTACTACGGTACCATCGGTGCGTTTCGAGGTGATGACCACCAAAGGTGAAGAACTTCAGGTATCGGCCCCCGCTGAAATGCCCGATCCAAACCTGATCGACTACATTGAGGAGCCGTTTATCCGGGCTCAGATCATCACAAAGGCTGAATATGTGGGTGGTATTATGAGCCTCTGTATGGATAAGCGGAGTTTGCTTAAAAATCAGGTATACCTGACCGCCGATCGTGTTGAACTTCAGTTTGAGATGCCATTGGCCGAAGTCGTGTTCGACTTTTTCGATAAACTCAAAACGATCTCACGCGGTTATGCCTCCCTCGATTACGAGTTTATGGATAACCGAGAATCGGACATGGTGAAGCTCGATGTAATGCTCAACGGCGATAAAGTCGATGCGCTCTCCGCTATTGTTCACCGGTCTAAGTCGTACGAATGGGGAAAAAAACTCTGCGAAAAGCTTCGCGAATTAATTCCCCGCCAGCAGTTTGAAATTGCGATTCAGGCAGCTATCGGTCAGAAAATTATTGCCCGCGAAACCTTAAGTGCTCTCCGAAAGGACGTATTGGCCAAGTGTTATGGTGGCGACATTTCCCGCAAACGTAAACTGCTCGACAAGCAGAAAAAAGGAAAGAAACGAATGCGGCAAGTCGGCAATGTCGAAATCCCGCAGGAAGCCTTTATGGCAGTTTTGAAGATTAATTAAGGCATTGCAAACCCTTCATTTTGACGCACAGGGCCATCTGGTTCCATATGACTTAATTGCAACTGATTGGGAGTCGTTTGTTGAAACATTCGGATGGAATGATCATCGTCTTGAATTAATTGAGTTGTTACATTCGCTTCTAAACGATATTAACAAACTTTCTATCAGATCGCTTACCCTTTGGATTGATGGAAGCTTTGTCACGAAAAAAGAGAAGCCGAATGATCTTGATGTGGTGTTTGTTTTACCCAAAATAATCCATCATCAGTTTGAGAAGGATTTACGCCTACTAAAAAATCAATTTGCTAGATTAGATGTATATTTCGTACGGATGATTGATGAGCGTGAACGGGATCATTTTCTGTATGTTTCAGACCGTGCGGAATGGTTATTCCAGTTTACAATGACCAAACCAGACCGGGTAACGCGACGGAAATTCCCTAAGGGTTTTATACAAATAACTTGGAACAATGAATCGACGCTCAAACTTACATAGTGAAATCGTGGATGTTCTAACTCGTATTGAGCGGCTTAATGACATGGTCCAGTTGCATGAGAAACAACCGTCTGTTGACTCATTAGCGGTTGAAGGGTATGAACGGCTTAGGCAACAATATATAGGGCAACTAGAAGAATTACTAGCGTCCTTAAACATACGGGCCGACATACATTTACGGGCTGCTTGATAGACAAGTCGGTAATGTCGAAATCCCCTAGGAAGCTTTTATGGCGTGCTTGAAAATTAACTAATAAGAAGGGCAGCTCGGAAACGAGCTGCCCTTCTTATTAGTAGTCGAACAAATTACCCACGAAGGCAGAAATGATGTTATTTCGCGGAAGCTGTTGCCGAATTACTTGTCGATGCTATTTTGATTTTCAAACCAAAATCTTTGCCTTTCGAGACATCTTTCAAGGTGACCGCCCCTCGTTTCCAGCCCGACCAAACCGTGCCCCCATCGCCGGGTTTGGGAGTTCCGTAACGGGCGGTAAAGTACGAATCCAGGTCTTTCTGATAATCGCTCACCGACTGGCGAGTGTTTAAAAATAAGTCTACATCAATCGCCGACACTTTTTTATCCGTTTGATAATAGAGTATATCTGCTGTTTCGAGATTTTTCAACTCAATTGTGTAGCCAATGTGATCGGAATCACTCTCGAACGGTTCCCCTTTTTCAAGCCCTTTCACGTTCGCGAACTCATCACCTAACTTAATTCCACGCCAGTCGCTATCGGCGGTTAAACCTAAGTTGGCTATACGTTCGGTAATCGGAATATCGGTAGTTGATTCAGTTGTAGCGGCAATTGCAGTGGAGTCCGTAGCTTGAGTATCCGTCTGCTTGTGGTTGCTACAGGCGCTAAAAAAGAGTGCTGAACTAAGCAAGCCGATCGTAAAATAGTTGTACTTCATACATGTCAGGTTGATTTTGCAAAAGTAATGCATTAGCCTAATTCTCTGCCAAGCTTCGTTTGCGAGTGCTTTTCATAGATGATTCGCTTATGCCGCCATTGATAGTATTTTACGAATTTAATCTTATACGATTCCGTTCAATTACTCGGATACAAAAACTCAACGGATCAAATGCAGTTCCTAAGTGCATAACACGCATTGCGATGAATGGCCTATCATGCATTTTCCTTTATTTGGTGCCAGCAAAATTCCCTTTGACAGTGTACATACTATCGAGAAAAACATCCCCAATATAATTCTGTGGGCTGTACCTGTCATGCTATTTTTTACGGCTATCGAAATGGCCGTTACCTATTATCAGGAGAAAGAGTTCTACGAGAGAAAAGAAACAATTGGCTCCATTCTGGTTGGTCTGGGGAATCTGGTTGTAACGGCTGCCCTCAAGCTCGGGTTACTTTACCTCTGTATCTGGATTTACAATCTGATTCCCTGGCGCATGGAATTGCAGTGGTGGACGCTCATTCCCTGCTACATTATCTACGACTTTTTCAGTTACTGGGCGCACCGGGTTTCGCACGAACAACGCTTCTGGTGGGCAACGCATATAGTTCATCACTCAGGTGAATTTTACAATCTCACAGTCTCCTATCGGTTGAGCTGGATTCAGCACTTAAAGATCGTGTTCTTTTTGCCGGTAGCGTTTATGGGTTTCCACCCAATTATTTTCTTCGTCACCAATCAAATTGCGGTCTTGTTCCAGTTTTGGGTGCATACCGAATACATTCGTCGGATGCCTGCCTGGGTCGAGTATATTTTTGCAACACCGTCTAATCATCGGGTACACCACGGTTCGCAGGAGCAGTACATCGATAAAAATTTCGGGGCTACCTTCATTTTCTGGGACCGTATATTTGGCACATTTGAGCCTGAAGATGAACCTGTTATTTACGGCATCACAACCAATATCCCGAACAAGGCGAACCCAATTTTTATCAATTTCCATGAACTCAGCGATATGGTCGCCGATGTCAGAAAAGCGAAGGGCATTCGTAAAAAGTTGTTTTACATATTCGGGAGCCCTGTAAAAATTGCTGAAGAGAAAAAACAGCAGATGCTTCAGGAGACGTCTGAAGTTCAGGTACCTATCTGATTTCCTATTAATCGGTCGTTAGCCTATTCCCATACTGTTCCTTATCCAACAAATTAGGCAGGCAATTATAAAACTACCATTAGCTACAATACAAGCTACTAATATTAATTGTAAATTTTCCAATGTTTTTAGTAGCTACTTGTTTATTAATGTGGCTATTAGCTATTTTAGCAATAAAACTTATCCACCACATTTCGTAATCTATCTTCCCACCCATGCTACGTTACAAAACGTACAGCTTCGTGGCCCTGCTGTTTATTTACGCTGGTGTCGCCTGGCTCAGGAATGGCTTTCAATTACCCGTATTTCTTTACTCCGACGAAACTCATTTTTTCAAAACGACCCTTCAGTTCGCCCGCGAACCAATTCCATCAGCCAGGCTTTTGCAAACCTATTCAGAGGTGATTACGCCACTTGCCTTTATCATCGGAGGCTGGATTTGCCGATTGTTCGATCCGACGATTCAGACCCTCAGGCTTTATAATGTTGCCCTGAGCTTTCTGCTGTTGACGACACTCCTTTGGTTAAATCCGGGCCCGGCACGACGCTTCTGGATCGTTGTAGCAGGTCTTGCTATTAGCCAGTACTATTATTACTGCAGCGTCTACTTTTATACAGACATGACAGCGGTGGCCTTTGTTATGGTCGGGTTGATAGCTTACCTAAAGCGGATACATTGGCTAAGTGGCGTTTGTCTGGCCTTGGCAATCAGCACACGTCAATATATGGTTGTTTTCCCGCTAGCTATTCTAGGATTCGAGCTTGTACAGGCATACAAACAATCGAGCCACGAAACCAGAGTAGGTTACCTGATTCGATACCTTCGCTTCTCGCGTTGGTATGTAGCGGCTTTGCTAACGTTGGTGGGCTGGATATTATTCTGGAACGGACTGGGGCCCTCGGCTGAAATAGCTCGCCAGGAGTACGATCGAACGCAATATAATCTGCTTTATAGTCCAGGATTCGTGATGTATGCAGCCGCTTGTATAGGGGCGTATTACGTTATACCTGAGTTTTTGATCAGACCACACCTATCATTTTATTCTGACTATGTTAAACGGCAACCCGCCCTAGTACTAACGTGGCTCTTACTAATTTGTGCGATTATAGTCTGGTTTCCTGCCCGTCAAACCTACAATGATTATTTTAAGGTCGCTGAACTGGGATTGCTTGATCGACTTGTGATGTCAGTTGGATTCAACAATGTTTCGAAACAGATTGTATTTGGTGGATTAATGTTACTTACGGTGCTACGCTTTGCCCGATTTAACAGCGGTCTCGCAGGATGGATAGCGCTTGTGAATATCCTGATGCTTGGTAAAGCTTATGTAGCATGGGACAAATACCTGTTGCCTACCATCACCGCCTTATGGTTTCTAACCTTATTTGATAAATACTGGCCATTGGTCCAAGCCAGCATTATTCAGCAGAACCTCAAAAATGAGGTATATACAACTGACTTATCATCAGTAGAAAATTGAAAGGCTTAACTCGTCCGTTTGTCGTGCAGGAGCATATCGACCGCATCATTGAGCGAACCGGCTCGCGTCACTTGACCCGAGTTGATGAAGAATATTTCGTCGGCACTTTCAATGGTGTTCAGGCGGTGCGCAATGATGATGCGGGTGGTCGTTTCGGGTAAATTTTGGAGGATTTCTTCCAGTAACTGCTCCGTAACGGTGTCGATATTGGCGGTAGCTTCGTCCAGAATAAGTAAGTCTGGGTTGCGTAAAACGGCCCGCATGAAGGCAATGAGCTGTTTCTGACCCAGACTGATCGCATCGCCACCGGTCTGCACTTTGGTATCCAGGCCATCGTCGAACCGCTCCAATAGCCCTTCCAGGTTCGCCTGCTGAATTACGTTGGCCAATTGATCGTTGGAATAATTCTCGTACTGTTTATTCCCATACAGAATATTCTCGCGAACTGTGCCGGTAAACAGAAAAGGCTCCTGCAAAATAAAGCCAATTTTACGGGTACGTTCTTCGGGTTTATATGAGCGAATATCTTTCCCATCGAGCAGCACTGTTCCACTGGTTGGATCGTATAAACGGGCAATCAACGAAGCTGTCGTGGTTTTTCCGCCCCCCGTTGGGCCAACCAGCGCGTAGGTTTTGCCGCGTTCCAGGTCAAAATTGATGTTGTGCAGCACCTCCTGTCCATTCGGATAACTGAATGACACCTGCTGAAATGAGAGAAGTGCCGAAGTCGGTACCGTTACTGAATTCTCAACGGTTTTCAGATTCGTTTGCAACGCCAGCAGGTGCGAGATACGATCCCAGCCTGCCAATGCTACCTGAAAATTCGTCCACAACGCGGCCAGTTGCCGAAGTGGGTTATAAAAATTGTTCACATACGACAGAAAGCTGATCAACAAACCAATCGTAAAATGGCCGGTTGAGATCAGGTAAATACCGAATGTGAGGACAATTAGTTGACCGAAATTGGCTACCATACCAATAACAGGTGCCATGACGTTGTTGGCCAGGCCGGCTCCAATGGCAGTCTGGTAACTCTGCTGATTGGCTTCGTCAAAGCGCTTCCGGAAATAGTCTCGTCGATTGAAGGCAATGATAACCTTGAAATTGTTCAGGCTCTCCTGAATCTCGGCACTCAGGTTACCAACACTTTTCAGGTTACTCGCATTCTTTCGTTTAATCCAGGCCGCCGTCAGTGTTGTAAAAATCCACATCAGGATCGCTGGCGACAGGGATGCGGCTCCAAGCGGCAAGTCGATAAACAGCAAAAACAGCCCTGCGCCCAGCATAATAAAAATGCTGCCCACGAACTGCATCAATGACTGCGAAAAAAACTGATTCAGTTTATCGGTGTCATTATTGATCCGGGAGATCAGATCCCCTGCTTTGTTCTGGTTAAAAAAGGCGACCGGCAATTCCTGTAATTTATTAAAAACCGCATTCCGAAGTCTGAACAGGGTGCGCTGTCCTACCTCCCCCATCATGCGAGTTTGCAGATAGTTGGTCCCGAACGCAACGACATACAGGCAGATCAGAATACCCGCATTCCGCAGAACGCCATCGTACTGTTTGGTCTGAATGTAGTTGTCGATGGTATGACCAATCAGCATTGGCCCAACCAGCGTCAGGCCCGAATTGACCAGAATGGCAACAAACGCCAGAATCAAGGTTGGGCGTTCATCCTCAATAAGGGTCAGTAGTTTCCGGAGGGCTTTGTAGGTGGCATTCTTCTCCTCTTTTTGCCCGGTAGCCTGATTAAGATCGTAGTTCATACTGGCTGGTGCTGCGTTGCGACTGATAAATCTGAACGTATTCGGGACTGGTGGCCATCAATTCGGGATGGGTTCCTTTGGCAATAATTTCGCCCTCCATAAGCAGGAGAATCTGCTCATAGTCTTCAACCGGAGCAATCTTCTGCGTTACCGATAACAGGGTTAAGCCGGGATAGTTCTGTTGCACTCCCGCCAAAATTTTCTGCTCGGTATTGGAATCTACCCGCGCTGTGAAATCATCCAGTAGCAAGACTTTGGGGTCGAGTGCCAGCGCACGAGCGAGCATGATGCGCTGCTTTTGCCCGCCCGATAAGCTAGCGCCCCGCTCGGAAACGGTAGTCTGGAGTTTATTGGGCAGCGACTCAACAAATTCCCGTAATTCGGCGGTGTCAATGGCTTTTTTCAGCGACTCGTCGGTCACGGTTTCGCTGAACGCAATATTTTCGCGAAGGCTCAGGTTGAACATAATACTATCCTGAAACACAAACCCAACCTGTTGGTGGAAAGCCTCTTCGTCGTACATATCAATGGGCCTGCCATCGTACTCGACCGTTCCCGACGTGGGCTTTAACAAGCCGGTCAGCAAAAAGAGGAGCTGACTTTTTCCGGCCGCGGTTGGGCCGACAATAGCGGTTCGGGTACCGGCTTTTACCGAAAAAGAAACGTCTTTCAGCGCGGGTTTATCGCCGTAGTACATCGACACGTTTTTGAGTTCAACGTCGCCCTTAAGGGTAGCTTCTACGCTCCCGGTTTGCACTGTTTCAGGTGCCTGCAACACAGCATTGATCCGCTCAAACGAAGCCGACGACTGCGCAATAACGTTGCTCATAAACCCAATGACAATAATCGGAAAAATCAGCAGAGCGAGATAGCTGTTAAAGGCCGCAAAATCCCCAAGCGACATGCTACCCGTAATGACAAAATGGCCACCCAGCACCAGAATGGTTAAGCCCGCCATATTAGCCGTAAAACTGATTACCGGAATCAGGGCTGCGAACAAGCGTAAAATGGCTATACCTAAGTCTTTCGCGTCGGTATTAGCCGCCAGGAATTTGTCGTACTCCAGCTGTTGCGAATTAATTACCCGAATCAACGCCGAACCAAGAATACTTTCGTTGATGACTTTATTGAGCCAGTCGATTACTTCCCGGCTACGCATAAACAATACCCGTACTTTCTTGAGTAACAGATAAAACGTAATGCCAATAATCGGCACAATTGTCAATACAGCCAGCGCTAGTTTCCAGTTGATGCTGATGAGTAGAATACTCGCTCCAATAATGATACAGAGCGATGAAACAATAGAGACAATAGCCTGCGAGACAAATAGCTTGACAGAATCAATATCCGAGGTCAGGTTTGTCAATAATTTCGACGGGTTCGTCTGTTGAATATAGGTAAAGCTCTGCCGAGATATTTTAGCCGCTACTTGTGTACGCAAATCCCGCGCTACACGCTCCGAAGCGTACGTTTGAACAACACTTTGCAGGTAGGTGAACACAAAAATGAACAGCGTAGCTACCAGAAATTCGATGACGATGGTGCGCAACACAAATTTTCCAGCCGAATAATCGTCGATACCGTGCGAGATGAGCATCGGTAGAACCAGGTTGACGCCATTGCTGATCAAGGCAAATAGAATCAGCAGCAAAATCATTCTGGAATACGGCTTTAGCAGGCTCAACAAAGACGATGAAGGCTTTTTAGGGGCTTCTTTTTGCGGCATAGCTTTGTCCATGAAAAATGCCAAAGACGACGCTTTGGACTGGGGTGAAGGTTAGCACAAAGGTAAGTAGCGCGGGTGGAAACCCGCGTAGCCGGAGATTAAATTGTAGAAGAATAGTACCTACAACTTAACCTTCGGCTACATGGGTTTCCACGGCTATGGACGACCGTCCGTACTACCTATTTCGCAACCTCAACAGACTTCGTTACATCCACAATTTTGGTAGCCTGCCCCGTCTTCCGTTCTTCGATTTGCTCGAGCAATTTCAAACCCATAAGTCCGTTCATTGAGCCCTCCGTACCAGTACCTGATCCGTTGATGACAATATCTGGAATGACACGAATATGACCTTTGCCAATTTCTTCGGTGATCTTGAAGCGCGTAAAGTTTTCGTCGCCCATCGCGCGTACCTGCAATTCGTAGGCTTCGGCCGTGGACCGGCCAATGGCAAGGATTTTCTCGGCTTCGGCATTACCCGTTTTAGCAATCCGTTCCGCTTCGGCATCTGCGGTTAGTTTTGTGGCTTCGGCATCCGCTGCGGCCTGCCGACGACGGGCTTCGGCATTAGCTTCTGCCCGCACTTTCGTTGCTTCCGATTCGGCCCCCACCTGCAATTTTAAACTACGGGCCTCTCCTTCCGATTTTTTAACGGCAGCATCGGCTGTACGCTGGGCAATTTCGACACTTTGCTGCGCTTTTACGACTTCGCGCTGAATATCGGCCAGGGCCGTTTCGCGTTCCATACCCTGCCGTTTTTCCTGCGCCATCCGCTGGGTTTCGTAGGTTTTTTCTTCTTCCTGCGCAATCTTCCGATCGGTGAGGGTTTTCATCAGGCTATCGGGTGGCACAATATCGCCAATGAGTGTATCCACAGCGTTCACGTTATAAATTTCCAATACCGCCCGGATGTGTTCACGAGCGGCTTCCTGACGCTCTTTCCGGGTACTCAGGAACGCGATCACATCCGAATCCTGCGCTGAGTTCCGGAAATAGTTACCAATCGTTGGTTCCAGTACCTGCGAGACAAGGTTGGTCATGCTCCCGAATCGGGCAATCACTTTAGGCGCTTCCACTGATGGGATATGAATGATCTGAGCCACGTCGAGGTTGAACGGGAAACCGTCTTTCGAACGAACAGTGATCGTCGAGAGGTTACGATCAAGATTATGCGCTTCGGTACGGGCATTGGCCCAGTTCAGCACCAGGTTCGTTGTCGGCACACCTTCAACCTTCATTGTAAAGGTATTGACGGGGTATTTACCCGGCCCAAGCGGTTCCATCCAAACACCCCGAAAGCCTTTCCGAACGATATTCCCGTGCTTGAACGATTCACCGGTAAGGTCTTCGCCATCTTCACCAATGTATGAGATCACCACACCTACATGCCCAATAGGTACTTCGGTCATCGGAATCTCTTCGATCTGGACAGCCCAGGGGTTTATGTAATACGAACCCGCCAACACAACCTGCGGTTGAAGCCCTCGATTACCACCGTTTTGCAGGAAGAAATCGACGTTCTGGAAGTTGTTATGCCCCTCAACATTCTTACCGGCAATCTGACCCGGTTGCAAAGGCGCACCATCGAGCGTCGTGATAATTCCGACCATGTTTTCCTTGATAACGGTCATGTCGGCAATCGTCACCGTGAACGCATAGGGATTGATCCGGTACGTACCCGGTGTGAGTACAGCCGTTTGCCGACCTTTTTGTCCTCCACTGGATAAGAAGCGTTCCGTATCCTGAAAATTATCGGAATCGACACGTCGGGCCAGGATATTACCCGTAGGCAATTCGGCTCCGTCATTGGATAGAACTAAGCCAATCCTGCCTTCGGGAACAACCATAAACGGCTGCATGGTAATACCATATTGCCAGGGCCACATCCACCAGTATAAGCCCGGCGCCAGCGTTTGCGCCTGATAACCAGCTTCGCCTTTGGTGGCAATGATACGCCCATCGGGCAAGCCCCGATCGGTACCCACAAGCACATATTTTTTGGTCACCAGACCAATCCGGTCTTCGGGAACAATAACCATCCCGAACAGAAACCGTAAGACTAATTTGTAGAGCACTACGGCCATTAAGAGCAGAGCTACCCAGCCCCACGTGGATACAAGGGATAAAAATTCCATGAATAAACTGATGTTAAACGGTTAAGAAAATGAAACGTACGCGGAAGAAAATCAGAGTCGAATGACTCGCTGTAGTAAGCGGAAATTGAAGACGATACGTCTACATCGGAGTAGTGATTAGTTTGTCAGATTGACGCGTCAAATGTATAGATCAACGCAGTTCCAACGCATCAGAATTCGGATGATTGGTTACCTGAGAACCAACTTGTGCAGGGGATTTGATGAGTGGAATTAATTACAGCTCCTGCGCTAGATTGAAGAAAAATCCGGTGTTGCCCTGTGCATTGATGGTTCCACTAAAGCGCATCACCAGGTTATAAAAAGACACCACATCGAGGCTGAGCCCTGTACCAGCCAATAAGCGATTCGCTAACCGGCTCTGGTATTGTTCAGCAACGGTACTGCTAACGTAACCCGTGTCGCCAAAAACGGTAAGATAGGCCGCAATGGGTACCGTGTTAAACTGCCGGACATGCAACCAGTTCAACTGTTTGCGAACATTAAAGAGTTGGTATCGAAGGCTGTTCCGCCAAATAAAGGTTCGTTGCCCATCCACAACAAACAGTTCATAACCGCGTACCATATCAGTGGAACTGCCCAGGCCACGCAAACTTATATAAGGCTGACGTGTGGGCCAGGTGGAACGAGCCCGTAAGCTTCCTGCGGCATAAAAGTGCCCTCCCAACGGCCAGTAGCGCGTGATAGAGGTTGCAAGATCCAGAAAATGAAAGTTATCAGTAGGCAGTATTCCAGAAACCCCGATGCCTGCCGAAAACAGCGTGCCTTGTAATGGATAGACTACATTATCACGGCGGTCGTACCGATAGTTGTAGCTCATTGCCAGAAAATGCTGGTTAGTGCTGCCATCTAACAAATAGTCGGGGTTAAGTTTGGCAATCGTGTCCGCAATAGTATTCTGCGTATAACGGGTATCGAGTGTATGATAGTGATACAGGCCACGTCGATGGGTAAGCGTCAGGGCGGCATATTTTCGCTCCCGTAGCACCTCTTCCGATTTTACATAGACCCACTTATCAAACTGGGTGCGGTAGGGAATTTCCTTGTTTGTCACATACCCTACGTCCATGCGTAAGCCAATTTTTTGGGCACGGTCAATATAGGGTTTAGAATAGGATAGGATTGTTCGCTGCAAAAAACCACGCTCAAAAATAACCTGAAGTTTGTCATTATTGCCGGTTACGTTACGGTAGCTAAGATGCCCCCCATAAATGACCCGACTAAAATCATGCCCCCGATCGTACCACCACTCGTTAAAATTACGGTCGGCCAAGTCAAAAACAGGGTACGCCACAAAATACCACCGCTCTTTCATAGTCACCGTAAGATCGAGTTGGGCAAGTTGCGTTGAATCAGCCGAGGGTATCAGTTGGGTTCCCATATCGACCGTCACAAACAGCGTCGTATTGCTAATATTACGCTGATCCCAGGCAACACGGCCCGGTAAATCGGCCAACCGAACGGAATCCCCAACGTGAAGCGTCATTTCGCGTAGGATAATTCGGTCTCGGGTACGGTAGTTTCCTTTGAAGGTTATTGAACGTACAACGATTTTCTGAGTCGAATCCGTCGAGACAGTAGCAAAGACAACTTGAGATGACAACAGAAACACCGTTAGGGCCAAAATAAGGGTCGGCCACGTTTTTGGAATCATTCTCAAAAGTACGTCTTTTCAAAAAAATAAGACAAGATTATCTCCATATCCTGCAAATCAGTACGTATTATTGCTGACTACTCTGTAGAAACCTATGATGACTGTTTAAATATACTATAATCAATGCAAACGGGAAGTGTTCAGAAAACCTCTGCAAAAGCTAAGCCCAACTTAAGTTTCTGGCAAATCTGGAATATGAGTTTCGGCTTTTTAGGGATTCAATACGGCTTTGGCCTACAGCAAGCTAATATGAGTCCTATTTACCGCTATCTGGGTGCTGATGAAGCCTCCATTCCGGGTCTCTGGCTCGCTGGACCATTAACCGGTTTATTGCTCCAGCCAATTATTGGAGCGGTTTCGGACCGAAGCTGGTCACCTACCTGGGGACGACGGAAGCCGTTTATTCTCGCCGGGGCGCTGTTCGGTAGCATAGCCATGATCATGATGCCCAATTCATCGTATGTCTGGATGGCCGCCGGGCTGATGTGGATGCTCGATGCGGGCTTGAATTCGGCCATGGAACCTTTCCGGGCCTTCGTAGGTGATATGCTGAACGATAAACAGCGGCCTACGGGCTTTGCCGTCCAATCGTTTATGGTGGGCTTCGGACAAACCTTAGCCAACTTAATGCCGTATATCTTGCCACTTCTGGGCATTTCTATGGTACTGTCGGAAGGGCAATTGGCCAACGGCATTCCCAACTCAGTGCGTTACCCGTTTTACATTGGCGCAGCTGCTATCCTGATTTCTGTGCTGTGGACGGTCCGCACCACGAAAGAGTATCCGCCGGTTGACGAAAATTATAAAGAGCAGCACGAGTTTACTGCCGAAGAAAAGAAGTCGATTTCGTTCTGGCATGTAGCCTTAGCCGTTGGGGCTGCTGTGTTGGCCTTCTTCTTTGCTGCGCGTATAGGCGGTATCTCAACGGGCCTGATGTGGGGAGTTGGTGTACTGGCAGGCAGTTACCTGGTGCTGAGACTTCCTATTTTCAAAGAGATTCTGGCATCGCTTTCGGCAATGCCAACCGTTATGCGGCAGCTTTGGTGGGTGAAGTTTTTTACCTGGTATGGCCTGCCGCTGATGTGGCAATACCTGTCGCTTGCAACGGCTAAGTACGCCTTTAACGCGCCCGATACCGTGTCTAATAGAGCCGGATTCGAAGAAGGCACCAAATGGGGTGGACTTTGCTTTGCTATGTTCAGCATCTCCTGCGCCGTCATCTCAATCTTCATCCCCCGCATTGCAAAAGCCATTGGCAGCGCCCGAGCTACCCACGCCGTGTTCCTTACTATTGGGGCTATGGGCTTCTTCCTGACGCTTACATCGAACGACAAATTTATTTATCTGGCTGGCATGACTATTATTGGGTTAGCCTGGGGGTCCATTATGTCGATGCCTTACCTGATGCTGGCGAGCGCGGTTCCTAAAAATCGCATGGGTGTGTACATGGGCATTTTTAACGGTTTTATCTGTGTCCCTCAGTTTATTGGTATGCTTACCGTGCCGCTCTATTACAAACCTCTGCTGGGCGACGATCCCCGTAACGCGCTTGTACTGGCGGGTATCTGCCTGCTGTTGGCTGCAGCCTCCTGCTTTCTGGTAAAAGAAATCAGAAAGACCGACGAAGAAACCATCCCGATTGAGCTTGGTTAAAATTAAGTTCTATTCTATTGGCTCTTTTTGTTCTTGTGATTAGTTTTCCAGCGAAATAGCTATCTCTGAAAGCTAATCACAAGAACTTTTTTTATACATGGCAAATTCACCCCGCCCTTACGCTCTCCTTTCGGTTGGCGAATTACTAGCCGATTTAATTGGCCACCACGTGTCGAGCAGTTTGCTTGATGCCCAGGACTTCAGGCGGTATCAGGGTGGGAGCCCCGCCAATATGGCTACGAATATGGCCCGCCTGGGCGGTCAGGTGGCGCTGGTTTCCTGCGTTGGTGATGACAATATTGGCAAATACCTGGTCCGGCAGATTGAAGAATCAGGTGTGGATACCCAATTCATTACCGCTGATCCTCTGGAGCCGACTACCATCGTTCTTGTTTCTAGAACGGCTGGCACGCCCGACTTTGTTGCCTACCGCCATGCCGACTGTCAGCTGAAACCAGAACAGCTACCAGATTCCCTACTGGCGCAAACGCAGCTGTTTCATACCACTTGCTTTGCTCTTAGTCAACAACCTGCCCAGGATACCATTATCGACGCGGCCCGACGGGCGAAGGCTGCTGGTTGCCAGGTTACGATTGATGCAAACTACGCCCCCAGTATCTGGCCAGATCGCGATCAGGCCTGGCGTGTGCTGACTGATTATTTTACGGCTGGTGCGTTAGTAAAAGTAAGTGAAGATGATGCTGAACGGCTCTATGGCTCCCCCCAAACGCCAGAGCGGATTTTAAGCGATTTTCATAAAATGGGGGCAACCACTATCTGCTTAACCCTTGGCGCTAACGGAAGTCTGGTATCGTATGATGGCGGAACGAAACAAGCGCGAATACCGGGCAAAAAGATTGATGTGGTGGATGTTACTGGCGCTGGTGATGCCTATTGGGCGGGCTTTTTAACAGCCTACCTGGATGGGTATGCACCCGGAAACTGTGCCCATGCCGGAGCGGCCTTAGCCAAAATGAAACTGACCCGTCAGGGGCCATTGCCTGACAAGGTAGATAGAAAGTTGATTTATGCAGACTTTGAGTAAATTTCTTTAACCGCAAAAGGCGCAAGGGATAACGCAAAGAACGCTAAGTGAATATTCATTGCGTTCTTTGCGTTTAAAATACCTTCCTTACTTCAGATCCGCCAGCTTATCCAAATCGACGTCTTCGAGCGCGGCTTTGATTTTGTCCATGCTGACACCTCGTCCCTTTATGGAAACAATGAATCGTTTATTGACCAGTACCGCTATTTCGCCATCTTTGTTGGCGTTGTCGTACTTCTCATATGCCTTATTGTCGCCTATTTTCGTGGTTTTTTCGTAGCCATTTTCGGTTTCCTTATCAATTTCGAGCATAGACCAGGCAGCCAGGCCCATCATCATCGCCGAACCGCCCCCATCGATGAGGGACAATTCTATCGTTTCGCTCCCATCTTCGTTTGCATATTTACCTTCGGCGGTTGAAACCGTAAATCCAGCAGCGCCATTTTTCTCACCAGTAGCTTCTTTTCGAGGTAGTCCATCGGCGTCAGCTGGCAGTAATTCTTTGAGCGTTCGGAAGTCCACTGTGGCAACGGGACCTTTTTTTCCCAGTTCTTCGGCCTGATTCGCCATCTCTTTCAAGGCACTCACAGCGCCCAGCGTAGATACGGACTCTTCTTCTTTTTTCTCTTTTTCTTCCTCTTCTTCTTTACTTCCTCCGCAGCCAACCAATAACATTACCGGGAGTAAGCCGGCCCAAAGCCAGTTTCGATTTGTTCGTATCATCGTGTTTTCTAGATAAGAATGGGGTAAAGGTTAATCGATAGCAAGCTACTGTTTCTTCTAATAGGATCGCTATTCTTTTGAGCAAACGTTCTATTCTTTAATCTGCTTACAGAGAACGTAGTAGTTCGCATCGACCGTTATTATTGTAGCTCCTTTTGCGGGCATTGTTTTCCATTGAGCGGTGGGTTGTAGTAGCTGAAAAGGCCCTGTTTCACCGAAGCAAATGCGTACAGGCATAGCAAATCCGGCTACACAGTTGGCCCAGCGGTACTGGATTCCACTCCCTACCGACCGATATTCAAGCACCGGAATGCGAATATCTCGCAGATACTGATCAAAAACAGGCTTGAGGTTAATCCCTGCTTGCTCACTCATATACTGCTCGATCTGATTGGTGGTAACGGTCTGATGGTAGAATGTCTTGTTCATTCCGCGCAGGATTTGCCGCCATTTATCATCATTTCCCACAAGCTGCCGGATCGTATGCAGCATATTGCCGCCTTTGTAGTACATATCACTCGATCCCTCATGGTTTACGTTGTAGGTGCCAATGATTGGGCGATCATTCCGGATGTTTGCCCGGCAACCGATTACGTAGGTGGCTCCGGCATCTTTACCGTAGTAATATTCCGTGAACAGGCATTCCGAGTAGTTCGTAAAACTCTCGTGAATCCACATATCGGCCACATCTTTATAGGTAATGTTGTTAGCAAACCACTCATGGCCGGATTCATGAACGATGATAAAATCCCAAAGCAATCCCCAGCCCGTACGGGAAAGGTCGCGACCCAGATAGCCATTCCGAAAGCGGTTGCCATAGGTTACCGAACTCTGGTGCTCCATGCCCAGATAAGGCGTTTCGACTAATTTATAGCCGTCTTCATAAAACGGATATGGCCCAAACCAGTACTCAAACGCCTTCAGCATCTTGGGTACCTGCCGAAACTGTGCCTTAGCAGAATCGGCATGCTCGGGGAGGGCATAATAGTTGAGCGACAATGCCCCCTTCTCCCCCGTGTAGGTTTCGTCCCAATGCACATAGCGGGCAATGTTCAGATTGACCCCATAGTTATTGATCGGGTTTTTAACATACCAGTCGAAGGTACGGGTGTGGTCGGGATTGGTTTTCGTCTTAATCAACCGACCGTTCGATACATCGGTTAAATCTTCGGGAACCGTCACGCTAATGGCCATCGAATCTGGCTCATCGTACATATGGTCTTTACAGGGCCACCAGGCACTAGCCCCCAATCCCTGACAAGCCGTGGCAATAAACCAATTCCCTTCTTTATCGTGCGACCATACCAGGCCCCCATCCCAGGGTGGGCGTTTAGCTACGCGAGGTTTGCCCGCATAAAAAACCGTCACCGATTCGTTTTTGCCCGGTTGTTGGGCTTTCGTCAATGTTACAAAAAAAGCGTTGCCATCCCGTCGAAACTTGAGCGACTGCCCATCCTGCTCAACGCGTTCTACCTGAAGCGGACGCTGTAGGTCTACCTGCATGATCTGGCTTGCCTTTAACACCCGGTACCGAATTTCGGTCGAGCCTTTCAGGGTGCTATCGGCAGGCTGCACACGAACCTTCAGGTGATAAAATGTCAGATCCCACCATACTCGCTCGGGCGTGATCGAGCCCCGCAATGTATCGTCGTGGGTAAATTGGTAGCGCTGCGCAGCAGCCAGACCGGACAACAGCAGCAAGCAAATGGTTATAATTCGAGTCATGAGTTTAGCGTGGACCTGGTGGGCAGTGAGTGTGTAAATAATTCGTGTAGAGTGTTCGCAGGTGCTGTTGTGTACCTTCTCCCTCCGAAATACCGTGCGATCGGTTCGGATAGGGCATCACCTGAAACTGCTTATTGTATTTTACTAATTCGTTGATCAGCAGTTCGGCATTGTCGTAATGCACGTTATCGTCGCCAGTACCGTGAATGTACAGTAAGTTACCCCGCAGGTTTTTCGCATACGTAATCGGCGATCCGGCCACAAAATCGTCCCGATTTTCCTGCGGTAGCCCCATATACCGTTCCTGGTAAATATTGTCGTAAAATAACTGGTTACCCACTGCCGCTATCGAAATGCCGGTTTTGTAAATCTCGGGGTATTGGAATAACAGATGCAGGGTTGTTGACCCTCCCCCACTCCAGCCCCAAACGGCCACTCGACTAGTATCGATGTACGCATGTTGCGCAAACAGCTTCTTAGCCGCCATGGCCTGGTCCCGGATGTTAATCCGTCCAATCTGCCGGTAGATCGACTTGCGCCAGGCTGCGCCTTTCAGGTTGGGTGTGCCCCGGTTGTCGAGCGCTACGTAGAGATACCCCTCGTTGGCCATATTGCCCAGAAAAAGCCGATTCTGACCAACAGAGAACACATCGTTGACAGTACTGGAAGCCGGTTCGCCATACACGTAAAAAACGATCGGGTATTTTTTCGTACTATCGAAGTCGGTTGGTTTGGCCATCCAGCCATCGACCGTAACGCCATCCTCAGTCGTAACTTTGAAGAAACTAACGTTCGATTTGGTAACGGGTTTCATCCGTGTCGCCATGCTTTCCTGCGCATTGACGGGTTTATGATCGGGCAGGGTTATCCACTCCTGAACGGGTGGCGTCTGGTAATTTGTAAATGAGTGCTGGGCCAACTTTCCATTCGGGGAAATCACATAGCTATGGGTTCCATCCAGTCCGGCAGGCGTCAGTCGTTCGGCTTTGCCTTTACCATCCAATCGGGTGCGGTACAAATATCGTTGGTTCGTGTTCTGGGGCGATGCGATAAAGTAAATCTGGTTGGTGGCCTCGTCGATATGACTGATCGATTCGATATCATACGAACCCGGTGTCAGTAAGGTTTCGCCTTTGCCGTCAACACTTATCCGGTAAATGTGCCGCCAGCCATCTTTTTCGGAAACCCACACGAAGGCTTTTCCACCATTGAGCCACTCCCCCCCGTTTGGGTCATTATTGTTCCGCTCTCTAACATCGACCCAGGCTTTATCCGTTTCGGTATAAATCGGGGTAATCGACTGGTTTGTTGTGTTGCAGACAAACAGTTTACTTTCGTTCTGTTTGCGGTTCAGTTGCTGGATAAACAGGTTGCTACTGTTGGGTATCCAATCCATCCGATTCAGGTAGTGTTGCTGCGGATCGCCAGGAATGGCTAACCAGGTCGTTGGCGGTACGGCATTCTGGCCGCCCGTTGCCGAAACGACACCAATCCGGGTTGGCGACGGAGCTTCGCCCACTTTCGGGTATTCGACCGGAATGACACGCGAGTAAACGGAATCGGTGGTGTTCAGCATCAGGTAATCACGAATCTTGGTCGCATCCACCTGCCAGTAGGCAATCTGCTTGCTATCGGGACTCCACCGAAATCCATCTCGGCAACCGAACTCCTCTTCATACACCCAGTCGAACGTACCGTTGATACGCTTACGGGTTCCATCGGTTGTGAGTTGGGTTTGTTGACCCGTAACAACATCTTCTACGAACAGATTGTGTTCACTAACATAGGCCACAGCGTGCCCATCTGGCGATAGCTTGGCGAACATCAGTGATTGGGCAGGACGTCCCTTGCCCAACTGACGAGACTGGCCCGATGTGCGATTGAACAGATAATAATCTCCTCGTGTGTTGTAACGCCATACCCTGGCCGTGTTCGTAAAAACCAGGATGTTGGCGCTATCGGGAGTGAACGCAAAGTCCGAAATAGTCATGCGTTGCGTACTCCCTGGCTGACGCAATTTTTCCTGCGCGAGTAAAACGGTTTTTTGCCCGGTCCGAATGTCGGTTTTGACCAGATCACCCTGGGTACCGGAAATGGAGGCATTTCCATTGGCAGTCCAGTGCATTTGTCGACCGGGTACCTGAGCCTGGGCAATATAAGTACTCAGAAGTACAACTAAAAGTAAGCGTGTTTTGGGCGAACTAAAAAAAGACGGGTTCACAGAATGAAGTGTATAGATGAGGTAAGTTACCTTCAAAAATACAGCATTTTCTGAGTTCCCGTCTTACAATAGGTTCGGTGTTGTAGGACAAGTTCTTTTTTGACAGGATTAACAGGATTTTTTCTGCGATTTAATTCTGTAATCCTGTCAAAAAAAGAGGGCTAAGCCGATAATTTCAATGTCTGACAAGTTAGGACTCAATCTCTTTCGGCTCGTCGCGTGCAGGTAGTACAACTGGACTCCGATAACTCCGTACCAGGAAATAAACACCCATCAACACCGCCGGGATACTTAAAATCTGGCCCACATTTAAGGGCAGGCTATCTTCAAATGGTACCTGATTTTCTTTCAGGTATTCATAAAAGAAACGCAGTCCAAATATCCAGATCAGGAAAATACCCAACATGCTGCCACGGGGTGTTAGCTCTCTCTTCCGATTCCAGAACCAGAGCAGAATAAAGAAGATCACCAGACAGGTAATGGATTCATAGAGCTGAGCCGGGTGACGCGGAATTTTAGCATATTCATTATTATTCATGAACACAAATGCCCAGGGCACATCCGTTGGGCGACCCACAATTTCGGAGTTCATCAGATTACCAAAACGAATGCAGGCTCCTGCCAGGGCCACTACGATAACGATGCGGTCTGTCACCCACAGAAACGTCTGGTTAGTTAGCCGACTCTCTTTTCGACGGGAATAGAGCCATAGGCCTGTCAAAATACCAATAGTGGCCCCGTGACTGGCCAACCCGGCAAAGGGTGGTGTAATAACAGTTAACGGATGATGCAGTAAAACTTCTGGTTCATAAAAGAGGAAATGGCCAATCCGAGCCCCGAGAATCGTGGCAACAACCATGTAAATCAACAACGTGTCGGTATCAGCAACAGGCTTATCTTCTTTTTTGAAAATGTAGCTCATAATCTGCATTCCAATCAGAAAACCCAGCGCGAACAGCAACCCATACCAGCGCACTGAGAACGAGCCAATGTGAAAAATTTCAGGATTAACTTCCCAAATAATGTATTGAAGCATAAAATGAGTAAATACGTTTAAGGTTTGACGTCTGTAGTTTAAAGTCTGACGTCAAGAGTTATCTCAGGAAGTACAAACGTCAAACTTTAAACTACAGACGTCAAACAAGAGTATGATACCAACTAACGACGGCGGACAAAGATACATATTGCGGGAAAGTTTTTGGGCGTTTTATTGTTTATGCGTGTATGATGAAAACAATTCTCATTGGGCTGGTTAAAATTTATCAGGCCATTGTGTCACCTTATTTCCCCAATGCCTGCCGGTATACCCCAACCTGTTCTCAATACACAATCGGGGCCATTGGCAAACATGGAGCTATTCGGGGTGGGTGGATGGGCCTGAAACGCATCAGTCGTTGCCATCCCTGGGGTGGTCATGGCTACGATCCGGTACCATAGCATTGCCATTGGTCGATTCGTTCTGGTAGGTAATTGGTTCATTGAATCCTGACATTTTGACTTAATCACTCAGCTAGCCCGATTTTTGCCTATCGACTCACGACCGCAAAGTCGGCCTTTTATTGCTTGTATTGACTGAAAACTACCATGCTTGGGATTACTGCCGATAATAAACTGAAACGCCTGATTGTTGTAGGCGACCGGGTACTGATTAAACCGAAAGATCCGACCGACCGCACATCGAGCGGTTTGTATTTACCGCCAACCGTACAGGAGAAAGAACAGGTACAGGCAGGCTACGTTATAAAGGTTGGACCGGGCTATCCTATTCCCAATCCAACTGAAGACGAACCCTGGAAAGAAACCGAAGAAAAAGTGAAATATATGCCGCTCCAGGCACAGGAAGGCGATTTAGCTCTCTACCTGCAACGAAACGCCATTGATGTTCAATACGAAGGAGAAAACTACGTTATTGTACCTCAGGGGTCAATTCTGATGCTGGAACGACTGGAGGATTTGTAATACGATTCCGATGAGCAATGCGGCAGAAAGGTCGTAGAAAGTCTGCAAAATCTGCGTCTGAAAAGCCGCATTACACAAACACGATGCGAACTTACTGGTTGATACGTCTGATGGTCCTATTAATGGGAATCATGCCTATTATGGAAAGCGCTGCAAGCCAACCAAAGTCGCTTAAAGCGATGTTACACGAAAAGAAGGATAAACGTCGTGTCCTGTTGCTCTATAGCCGTGATAACACACAGCCTTTTCTAGCTAATCAGCAAAAAGCTTTGAATGAAGGTAAGGCAGGATTAGTTGAGCGCGATGTAGAGGTACTTGTGCTTATTGGATCGCAGATAACGGAGCCGGATCGTCAATTTTTGATCCAGAAGTACAAGTTAGACCCATCGGTTGATTTCCTGGGCTGGTTAATCGGCAAAGACGGTGGCATCAAACAGGTCTACAAAAAGCCAGTCACCGTAAATGAACTGTTTAGGACAATTGACAGTATGCCCATGCGGATGCTGGAAATGAGAAATCAATAACTCCCTACAGGGCCGCCTTTTAGGCTCAGATTATTGGGTCTCCAAAAACCTCAATACCCCAGCAAATTCAGACCAGGATTTAAGTTTTAGTTTTTGGTCGGCTATATATCGTTCGATTTGATCGGCATTCTTTGGGAATAGACTTACCAATGATTTTTTAGTTGCTAAAACCGAGTTCATTTCGCCGTCGGCTAATTTTACGAAATAGTTTTCGGCAGCAGGTTGCCCTTTAGAAACCCAGACGTAATAATCCTCCCGTTTGGTGTACTTCTTTTTCCCGTAATCATCAGACATGGCATCGTTGTTGATTTTAACGGTTGAGTAGATGAACCGGACAAGTTTTGTCTTCCGCCCATCAAAAAGAATTTGGTAAAAATCGTTCGTTGATCTCGTACCAATAGCGGGAAAGCCTTTTTGAAAATGTACGGTATCCGGCTCCAGGATTACGAAATCAGCAACCGCATTTACAGGGGTTACAATCTGGTTGCCCTGTGCATATTCGACCTGTCCTGTTTGGCTATTATACCGTAGTTTGCTGACTACCCGTTTATTACCAACAACCAGCCAGCCATTTCGTACCGTATCGCTGGGTATATACGGCGATCCTTCTACCCCATGAAAACTAGCAAATGAAGGGGCTGAAATACGAACATTCTGAATAGTATTATACTCAACCTGAGCCTGGGTAAAGGTGGTAGTCATTGCTACTAAAATAGTCAGGCTGACGTAAAGTTGTCGGTACATGTTAATAGCAGGTTGTTAGTGTTTTTTTGCTGACAGGAATATATATATAACCTGCTCAGCATCAAAGTATAGCTGGCTTACTTTGGATCGGGGAATTTAACCGCTTCCGTGATTCCTTTCCAGGTATCAGTACGAAACGGTATAGCGGGAAACCCTTCTTTGTTGTACAAATTCACTTCACCATTATCATCAGCCCAGCCATAATGGACAGCCACGGGTACGGTTACCGAATCAGCATGAACAACTACTGAATTACCCTGAATTTCAGCTTTGGCGAAGTAAAATTTCTGATCAGCTCCGGCCACTTCAAACCCTTTGAGGTAGCCATATTTATCCTTGGCCAGCAAGCCAGTTCCTATGTTTCGAAACGTCAGCATAGCCCGATTTCCCTCAACAGTCATTTTTTCGAGTTGCGGGCCGCGCGATGCATCGTCGTTTTTCTGGTAGGCAACCCGCATGGCTTCGGCAGCTAAGCGTTTACCCACATCCAGTTTATTTTTCGGATGAATATCCGTCCGTTCGCCAATATCCGACGTAACGGCCATGCCCGTATTCGGCAGTTGAAGCGTCAGGGCTTGTGCTTCCCGTAATTCAGCCCAGGAACTCCCATGCTGACTGTCGCCGTTGGCTGCGTTGAAACTGGCAAGTTGGACAAACAGGAACGGAAAATCGTATCCCCAGCGCTGCCGCCAGTCCTGAATCATCAATGGAAACGCTTTTCGATATTGATAAGCCCGACCTGCGTTTGACTCTCCCTGATACCAGATAGCGCCTTCGATGGCATACGGAATCAGTGGTTTCAGCATGGCGTTAAATAGTAAGGTTGCATAGGTATTCGGGTTACCTCCGGCTGCTAATGCACCCACCCTCGCAATCCGGTACCGCCAATCACCCGCCAGGGGCATATTCAGTTTCGCTGTTGACAAGGTCATGTCGCCCGCTTCGCCTATAAATCCGCCCCCACCGCCCGTGTCATTCACGCGTACGGCAATCACGTTTCGGCCCGGCTTCAATGCCCCATCCGGTAATTTATAGGATCGAGGAGTATTGTAGCTGTTAGTGAATCCTACAAACTGGCCATTCACGAAGGTTGAATCAATATCATCAATTGACCCAAGGCTTAGTTTCGCATTGGTCAAATCAGCATCTGCTGGAATGATCACCTCACGACGAAACCACACAACGCCGTCAAAATTGGGTAAGCCACCCTGAAACTCCCAGGCCTGGGGTAGCTTCATTGTAAGCCATTGACTATCGTTCACCTCTACCTTTGACCATGTTTTTTCTTCGGCTACGGACGGAAGCATCCCACCCTGCTTTTCCTGAAGCAGTTGTTTTAGCCGTTCGTTTTGTTTTTGATCGGTTGCCGAAAAATCGGCAGGCAGATTGGCTACGGCTGGGTTTAGTTCCGGGTCACTTAGCATCGCTTCGCGACTGGTCCAGGTTTCAGAATGTGTACCGCCCCACGATGTATTAATCAAGCCGATGGGCACGTTAAGTTCCTGCTGAAGCTGTTTGGCAAAGAAGTAGCCAACAGCGGTAAATTGGGGAGCGGTTTCGGGTGTACACACACTCCAGTTGCCCAGGATATCGTCTTTCGGGGTTAAACTTACCGCTTTCCGCACCTGCAATTGCCGGATGTTGGGATAGTTGGCCGTCGGAATTTCCGTTTTTGCATTGGCGGCCGCACTCAGCGACCATTCCATATTCGACTGGCCCGAGCAAATCCATACTTCGCCAGTGAGTACATCATCAAGTGTAAGCGTGTTTCTCTTTCCCTTCACAACGAACTGATACGGACCACCCGCTTCCATCGGATCAAGTGTAATCTTCCACTTCCCATCTTTGCCTGCTTTAGCTGTTTTTACCTGAGCGTTTACGGTTACGGTCACTTTTTCGCCTGGATCTGCCCAGCCCCAAACCGGAACCGGTTTCCGACGTTGTAGCACCATATGCGAACCAAACACATTCGGCAAACGAACATCGGCCAGGGCAATATGCGTAATCAGGAGGCCTAGAACAAAAAGATACCGTATCAACCGATTCATGTATATGCAGCGTTAAAATAGAGACTGTCTTAACCTTTCTGTTTGTAGTTGTAGTACCGACTGTCCCGGTCGGCCGTGTATCTAATAGTCTATCACCCGACCGGGACGGTCGGTACTACAACAACGCACAAAAAAAGGCGGCCATCTAAGCCGCCTACTCTTTACTAGATTCATGTAGCCTGTATGAATAGATTAGGAAGTGACCTTTAGTCATACATCCTAGATAATAGATAATACATCTATATACATCTGTTGTTCCTGATCTATTGGATTTTACTTCCCCGGTTTTTACCCTGTATGTCCAGTACATTCGTCTGATGCCGCCGAGTGGCATAGCTATAGCGAAGGGTAACGCCAAAACTCATACCAGTACCCGCACCCTGAAGCTGCGCCTGTTGAGAAGGGGTACGATAAGCTGTATACGTAACATCAGTAGTAACGGCATTGGCAAGTCCCCACAGCTTACGCGCCGAAATGCCCAGATCAAGAGCGTTACTTAACCGGACATTATATTCCACGCCTAATTCAGCCAGGGTGGTCATTTGCGAATTGCTGCGACTCTCGCTGGTTAATTTGAAGGACTCTGGTGCTTCCCACCAGCCCTGATAGCGGTAGCCAGTTACCGAAATACGGTTTTCTTCCTGACCACTGTTTGGTACAACCCACATGCCACCAGTTACCCAAAAGCCTGATCGTAACCAGGGTTTACTGGTCGACAACACCAGGTGTTTACCGCGTAGAACAAACGCATTGCGGTCATTGGTAGAACGAAATGATAAAGGAGGATTCGTGTTACTGATCGCCACCTGCGTATGAATTGGCATACGGGCATAGCCCCCTTCTACAGTCCAGCGTTCGCGGTAAGTCCAGCCGAGCAAAACGCCCCAGCCCAGCTTACCTACCAGATCACTTTCAACCAATCCATTGATGGAATTATCGAGTTGAGCGCGGTCCGTTCGAACAAAGCCATCGAGTGCCACATACCATCGATCCCGAATCTGTGCCCCCCCATATCGAGTCAGCAATCGGTTATATTGTTGGTCCTTTTCGGGTACCCGATAATAGTCCGTAACGCCCTGACCGTAGGTGGGCAGTACGGCTAAGCCGAGCAGTACATACAGTAAGTAGCGTTTCATCATCGGGTATCTGGTTACGTGTTTCGCAAATAACGCGATAAACGTTTGTTTGTTAACTACTTATACCATTTTTTTTCGTTAAAGGTCGATTAAATGATCAAGTAGTCTGTTCATAAGCAAATTCCCAAAAAAAATACTCATAAAAAAACTGGCTTCTAGCCTCAACAGGCTAATAACCAATCTTTTTTTATATAATAAGGCCCAACCTTTTGGGCTGGGCCTTATTATTCATTTTCTGGATAAACGTAGTTGTCTATCAGGCATTAAAATCAACCGTGTTTCATTACGGGAACCGAAATTGTCATATTGTCCCAGGCAATAGCAATACTGCTGTTGGCAGGGGTAATGGTCAATTTTTCGATAGGTGTTTTATTCATAGAAACCGGGACTTTAATTGAAGCCACATCGGTACCTTTGATTTTATCATAGTCATATGCCCCCCATTGACCCAGTGTACTGTTCAGGATTACACTCCACTCTTTTTCGCCTGGAATGGTGAACAGTGTATAGGTACCTGCTTTCACCATTTTGCCGCCAAACATAACATCACTTTTGAAGGTTACCTCGGTAGCTTCATTCGCACCGGTACGCCAAACTTTACCGTATTTTTCTAAACTAGTTGATCCTTCGGCACCAAAAATAACCCGACCTTTCTTCGAGGGTTGACCATACACAACTTTAATGTTTTTGTCCGGGCTTTCGACCGTTACTTTCGGGCTCGCTGGCGCCTTGTCCTGCGCCTTTACCAGCGGTACAATCGCCAGCAGGAGAACGAATACTGCAATTAGGTTTTTCATGTTTGATAGTTAATTTGTTTGATCACCGTATAGTAAACGGTGTAAAGTAAACGATAGTTTTGTGATAGCTGTACAAATAGTGGGCCAAAAGGTGGTATTTTTAGCCCTGTACATCTACAATTTGTGTACCTCCTATTAACCTGACCGCCCCACATGGCAACGACCTATTTTAGCAAACGCAATCTGCATTTTCTGCTGCATGAAGTTTTTAAGGCCGAAGAGCTAACTAAATATGACTACTTCAGTGCCCATGATCGCGAAACCTTTAATCTCGTAATCGACTCGGCCACCTACATTGCCGATACGCTTATGCATCCGTATCTGAAGGAAGTCGACAGAAACCAGCCTGAACTTAAAAACGGCCAGGTTACAGTCCACCCGAAAATAAAGGAATACCTGAAAGCAATGGGCGAAGCCGGACTGATTGGAGCCGGGTTTCCATTTGAACATGGCGGGCAGCAACTCCCCGAAATGATCAGTTCGTGTGTGGGTTTCATTGTGATGGCGGCCAACAATGGCATGATGTACACAGGTCTTACCTCCGGAGCAGCTCACCTGATTACATCCTTCGGCACACCTGAGCTAAGTGAAGCCTATGTACCCAATCTACTGGCGGGTATCTGGCAGGGAACCATGGCACTGACCGAACCCCAGGCGGGTTCGTCCCTATCAGACGTTACCACATCTGCCACTCCACAACCTGACGGAAGTTATAAAATCAGTGGGCAAAAAGTATTTATCTCGGCGGGCGACCATGATGCCGCCGAGAACATTATTCACCTGATGCTGGCGCGGATTGATGGGGCACCCAAGGGCACAAAAGGTATTTCGCTCTTTGTCGTGCCCAAATATCGTCCAGACGGAGCAGGTGGTTATATAGACAATGATGTCACCTCAACGGGGGTATACCACAAAATGGGGCAAAAAGGTGTTCCGGCCATGCACCTAACGATGGGCTCTAACGAGAATACGATTGGGTATCTGGTCGGTCAGCCTCATCAGGGTTTGCCCTATATGTTCCAGATGATGAATGAGGCCCGAATTGGCGTAGGCATGACAGCTGCTGCCATTTCTACGGCGGCTTATTACGCAGCCCTACAGTATGCCAAAGAGCGTCCGCAGAGTCGGCGATTAAACCAGAAAGGCCTCCTGGATTCACCCCAGACGCCCATCATTAACCATCCTGATGTTCGGCGAATGTTATTGTTTCAGAAAGCCGTTACGGAAGGGTCTTTATCATTGCTCCTCGAAGCCGCCCGGCTCTTCGACATTAGCGAGGTAGCCGAAGGAGAAGAAAAAGAAAATGCCTTCCTGATGCTCGATCTGCTAATGCCTGTGGCCAAATCGTACCCGTCTGAAATGGGTGTCCAATCCGTGAGCCAGAGTCTGCAAACGTTTGGTGGATACGGGTTTACGGAAGATTTTCCGGTTGAGCAAATGTACCGCGATATTCGTATCACACCAATTTACGAAGGCACTACGGGTATTCAGGCGCAGGATTTATTGGGTCGAAAAATGACGATGAAAGGCGGTAAGGCGCCACAGTTGCTATTCCAGGAAATCGGTAAAAGTATTGCCGAAGCCTGTACACACGATGACCTGAAAATCTACGCCGACCAACTCACGACTGAGTTGAAACGAACCCAGGAAGTCATGGCGAGTCTGATGCCGTACGCCCAACAGGGCGACATTGAGCGGTATCTTTCCGATGCCACGCTGTTTCTGGAAATGTTCGGTATTGTTGTTGTCGCCTGGCAGTGGCTCAAGCAAGCTGTTGTGGCCAAACAAGCTTTACTGACCCAGAATCCAGCCGATGATGAACTGGCTTTTTACGAAGGTAAGATTCACACCATGAAGTTTTTCTTCCACTACGAAGTTCCAAAAACGCTGGGCTTGGCCGTACGGCTGAAAGACACCGAAGTACTTACGATTGTGAGCGAAAAGGAATTGGCGTTGTAAGAAAAAATGGAACGCTGATGACGCAGATTTTTTAAGATCTAGAATGATAAATCTATATTAATCTTAAAAATCTGCGTCATCAGCGTTCCACTCTTCCAGTTTATCGCCCACAAATCCCTTTAAAATCACAGAACTGGCAGGTTTCGAGTTTGTCGGTCTTCTTAAACGGTTCCGTTTCATCCAGAAGCTGGCGGATCAGTTGCCGTAATAATTCTTCCGAATCGTTGATGTACTGTTCAGGATCATCATTGGTATCGAACCGAACGGGGTTCGTTTTGAAACCACCACTGATATCCCGAAAGGAATAAAATCCTGCTTCAACCGGCAGCCCTCTGGCCGGGAAAATATCCCGTTTGGCTTTATCGCGGGGCAGGCCGCCGTAGTCTCTGATATTCTTGAGGGCCAGATAGCGGTATAACCACAACTGCCTCATTTTTTCTTCCTTACCGTCTTTCAGGAGTTTTTCCGATAGGTCGCTGGGTGTTTTATCGGATAAATCAACCCGTCCTGTTTTATAATCCACGATCCGAATTTGATCGCCAAACTGTTCGATTCGGTCCACTTTACCGGCTATTCGCACCCGAATTTCCTGACCATCAGCCAGGGGTACCATCAGGTAGGTTTCGAGGGTTTGCTCAGTTCCGATAACGGTAAGTCCAGCCAGTTTACTTTGCTCCCGCTGGAAGTCGAGCATGAGTTTCTGCGCCAGTTCGTACAGGAGTAAATTCATTCCCGATTCAATAACCCGACCCTTCATCGACTTCGCAAACTCTTCTTCCAGCAGGTTCTTGATAATCGACTCATCAATAGGCAGGTTTTTCAGCCGATAGTCTTTATCCAGCCGCTCCAGCACCATATGGAGCCAGCTCCCGAACTCGGCGGCCCCCATTTTCTCTTCTATATCTTCCTCCTCGCTAATGTTCACGATCCGGCTGAAATAAAAGCGCATGGAGCAACTCACGAACTGATTCAGGTAAGATGGATACAGGCCTCTTGTTGTTAGTGTATTGATGAGTTCGGCGCGGATAGCATCCGTTTTAGGCACCCGCAAATCCGTCAGATCAGCTACCGTACTAGCACCCGTTCGACCGAAGCGCACTGTGGGGTGGCTGATCCGGATAAGCCCTTTCGAGCGGGGCACCAGTTCATGTTCAATTTGCCGGATAAACCGGCTAGGCTCTCCTTTGCTGTTTCCATAGGCATCGGTAGATGTGGTGTGCAGAAGTACAATCTCGCTCGCCCGTTGCAACAGCCGGTAAAAGTGATAGGCCATTACAGCTTCCTGTTCCCGGTACGTAGGCATGTGCAGTTCAGCAGCAATATCGAATGGGATCAGCGAGTTTAACTTCCGGGATTGCGGCAATACACCTTCATTGACCGACAGTATAATCACCCGGTCGAAGTCCAGCGCCCGTGTTTCGAGCATCCCCATAATTTGCAACTGACTCTTCCCTTCACTCGTAAACGGAATACTCGTTTGCCGAATCAGTTCATACAGAAACTGTCGAAAACTCCGCACGGTAATAGCGGGGTGCTCGGAGCGCGGAGCCGGGGGCAGGGAGCGGGGAGCCATGGGCGCGGAGCGGGTGGAGGGATCGACAGCAGAATCACGGTTCCCGGCTCCCGGCTCCCGGCTCCGCGCTCCCTGCTCTCTGCCCACCGCTACCTGCCCACCCTCCAGTGTTGCTTCGAGTTGTTTAAGGAGCGTAAAGAAGAGGTAGAGATACTCGATCTCGATAGCATCCTGGCTGACCCTGTACACATCGCGCAGTAGCTCGATCAACTCGTAGAAAACGCGAATGGCTTTCATCGGATTCTCGTTGGGCCAACGGGTAAATAATACCCGAATGAGCGGATCATCCTGCCCTAACTCCCTCATTTCCTTTTCGGTGAGGTACACGCGCTGATCTTTCACGATCACCTTCGCTATCCACTGGAACAACGGTTCTGGCGGTAATACCTCTCCCGATTCCAGAAATTCACCAGGCCACATAAGTTCCCGAATGCGCTCATACTGCTTTACAAACGGATGATTCAGCACCTTTACTACATGGCGGTGATGGTATTTGGGAATCCGCAGATCACGCCCATCCTTTGTTCTGAATTCGTGCACTGTCCGTTGCATCTCGAACAGGGTATCGACCAGGGTAAACAACAACGACGATCGCAGCGACAAGCCCATTGTGACGTTCAGATCGGTCACGTTTTCGTCAAGAGCATATAACACCGGAATCAATAACGTCTCATCAGCCAGCACAATAGCGGTTTTGGGGCGCGGGGCAGGGGGGGCGGAGTGCGGAGATGACGCATCCCCTACTCCCTGCTCCGCGCTCCATGCCCTCTGCCAATCGCTATAAATCTTTCCGGCCACTTTTGCCTGCATGCTTGCGTTTGGCACGCCAACAATCCGTATATTTTTCTCCGTACCCAGCAGATTGTTCGATTGTTGGGCCAGATCTTCCTGGTTTTGTTTTGAGAAAAACCAGCCATTATCCCGGTATCGGCGGAGAAATTCACCCGCTTCCTGTCCCCAATCGCGGATATAATATTGGTCAGCATCCCAGATAAGCTCCGCTTTCTGGGCATCGACCAGCACCCGGATAATATGTTCTTCAGCGCGGCTAAGGGCATTAAAGCCCACAAAATACACCCGTTCATAGGCCAGATTGTCTCGAATCAGGGGCTCTACATCCTGGGCGAGCAATCGGTATGCCATTCCCCGATACGCTAATCTCTGTTCGGTCAGGCGTTGATGCAGGGCGTTGTAAGCCGTGTGTAAGTTTTCGAACAGTTTGAAATAGCGAGCTGTTCCGGGGGTTTCTACAATTGGCTGCGCAGATGAAGGCCGATCAACCTGCCAACGCTCAAGCGTTTTAGCGGCTGTCAGGTAACTGAAGAGTTCAGTTGGACTAATAAGGTATTGATCAATACGATCGAAGTCGGCCAGTAGCACCGACGCCCAACCAATAAATTGCTCAAATTCAACCAGAGGGTCTATTTCCTTAAAAACATCATAGAGTTCAAACAGCAAACTAACCGAATCAATGAGCTGTACACCAGCAGCCTGCGTAATAAAATCATCGACCGCCAGTGCATGAGGAGCCAGAAACGGTCTGTCAGAACAAGCCGCTAATTCGTCCAGAAACACCGATACAGCCCGGCGTGTGGGCAAAATCACCCATACGTCGCTCAGGCTGGGGCCGTGCTGGTCAAAAATTTTATGTGCCGTTTGTTGAAGAAAAGTCATGAGCCGGTGAGTATAGAATCGGACTGTAAAGATAACCCTCCCACTCACCACAACAGCCCAGGCAGGTAGATAATTACCAAACTTATCCAGCAAAAAACCTATCAGCAAAGCGCACTTCCGAAAAATCTGGCAGGGTAAATAACGGGAATGCACCAGGATCGCACCTTCAAAAGGGCAAGTCCAGATACAACTCAGTCACTAAATCTGGTACTTCTGTAAAATCCGTATAGCTTCAGCGGCCCAGATACGGTAGGCAGATTCTGTTAAATGAACCCCATCGGTAGTATATTCTGCTTGTAACTGCACGGAGTCGGACAGCAACGAATTCAAGTCAATAAAATCAATATTTTTTTCACCACAAAAGGCCTTAAGTTTCTCATTCAGGCTAGTTACCTGGGTATTAATAGCCCTCCAATCGCTTCGCCAGGGATATTTTTTTGCTGCTTGTGGAGAAATACAAACCAAAGAGGTGATGACAAGAATCAACTGTTTTGATTGAAATACGGTAGCCATTTCCTGGTATTCAGCCAAAAGAGTATCCGCATCAGACGGAGGCAAGTCATTTATACCTCCCTCAATAAACGCAATCCTCGCTGTCGTATCTGCTAACTGTTTCAGGCGTGCATGAATTTGGCTTAGCGTTTCGCCACCTATGCCCCGGTTAATGAAATCGCTCCGGTTCAATAACTCCTTCCAGTTCCCCATGCGAATGAGTGAGTCACCAATCAGAATAATAGACGGGTTTTTCGGTTCGGGATTAAGTTGTCTAACCAGGTAAGCAAGTACCTTCTTTACGAATGGCTTCATGGATCAAAAACCAAAGATACCCAAATCACCTAAAGTTTATTTTTCCCTTAAGTATACAGCTATACCTATGTGGACGCTTCAGTGAGGTTGTGGACGCTTCAGTGAGGTAGATCAACGCCTACTACACTGACCTACGGGATAAATAAAGCCCCATACCCGTAAAAATAAGAGAAACCAGGAAGCACAGTAAGGTATATCGGCTCCTGAATGGGATAAACAGTACGCTAACCATCAGGAGTGTGGATATCAGAAGGGATATAATACTAAGCGTGCGAAAAAGCTTACTCTTCATACTGGGATCGAGGTTAAATCTTCCCCTGCACCTATTTGATAAAACCGCTTACCACAGGCTGTGCAATGATAGGCTTTGCTTTGAACGATTTTTAGCAGTTTAGGGCGAGCTACCCGGTCAGGATGTGGATTGCCACAAACGGGGCATCTCTTTGTAAAACTAATTGTCCGGTAGAGGTAAACCAGGATCAAAAGTAAAACAATACCCCCTACTGCGAGGAGGATGAGAAGTAGAGAAGTCATGAGTGAGTGAGTTACGGGGTACTAAAAACAAGCCTGACAAGGCCAGAAGCTTGATTTTAGTACCCAAAGTTACCCTTTCATCTTATGGCAAAGCCTCAATCCGAAAAAATTTAACAAACTATTAATTAAGTGGCTAACCCATGCCCAAAATGGTCAACTAAATCTAAAAAACACTATAACCATTAGTCGCCTATAGTAGGCATACGGGTATAACTATGAATTCACTTCTAAACGATAGACTATATACGTGACTAGACATAACAAGCCAAGTTAGCCTACGATTAAACGAGTTGACGCGCTCCCCCACATTGTCTGCTTTCGTGATTTCAATTCCTATCTGGTACGACGATTATCAATTTCAGGTATGTGGTGGGCTGGCAGCTCGACTACCAGAAAATCCGGGTGTTTGGTCTGGACCGGATCATGGCCCATTCGTTCCAGATCATTGATGTCCTGTGTGATCCGCCCGCTTTCGATGCCGATGTCTATTTTCGGCAGGCATTGGGCGTAGCTGCTTACGACGATCCTGCCGAAGAGGTCATTCTGTCATTTACCCGCCAGCAGGGACTTCATTTTCGGGCGCAACCATTTTATCCGTTTCAGGAAGAAGACATCCTGATCGATACGGAAGCCGAGTTTCGGGTAAAACTGACGATTATCGTCAATAAAGAACTGGTATTTGAACTGGCCCGCTTAGGCGATTCGGTGAAGGTGATTTCTCCCCAAACAGTAGTAGAAGAGCTAACGAGTTTCTTCCGGCAGGCATTGAAACAGTATCAAGGCAGTAGTACCGAACGTTCCGGTTAGGTGAGTAACTCTTAACTAGACGCCCGACCGAGACGGTCGGTACTACACGCTAAACAGCTGAACAAACGCATCAATCTGTTTGAGGTAATCATCGTTTGTTTCGTTACGCGTTTGCGCTAGTTCCAGGAGAGCAAGCCATTGCTGATGGTAAAATATCTGATCGAAAATAGGCTGGCGAAGTCGGTCAAACTCCCTGTTAAAATTTGCAGGCTCAAGCTGATCGCCCGTTCGCTCCAATCCCATGGTAAGTTGCCCATCGGGCTGGCGCGTATACACAACAATCCGGTCGAACAGTTTCTCGTCTTCAGCTTTAGCGAGATTGAGTGGAATCTGGCGATACGCTTCATCGTGAACAGCAATTGGTGAGAACCGACCAACACCTGTACGCTGTTTATCGCTTTCAAATCGCTGAAATACGCCTAACAGGCTATCCTGGCGGTGGATGGCTAACGCATGGGCTTCGCACCGAAAACCGGCCTGTTTAATTTCCTGTGCTGTTCGTTCGATAACGGCGTAGGTACGCATGGTGCCTTCAATGATGAAATTGCAGCGCAAGCGCAGGCATTCAGCTTTGAGGTATTCGACTAAGGTGTTGGAGAAAGGTTGTGTGTATTTAGGAGCATCCTGGCCGTATTCTTCATTTAGCTCTGTCGCCCTCGGGTGATACTGCCGATATTCATCACCATTGATAGCAACGAATTTAATCGTTGGATTTTCCCGCTGTATGTAATCAAAGAGGCTCGTCTTGCCTGAAGCTGGCTAACCGCCAAGAAGTATACCGAATGGTTGCTGATCTGTATAAATGAAATCACTAGAAAAATATCGTTGATACAGCCGTCTTTTAGCTCTTTCTAGTTCTTTGTCTGAAAACTCATGTAATTCCATTTTGTACTATACTAATGACTTAAGAGTTTTCAACCGTCCCTTAATATAAGGAGCATACTGGGTATTTACCTTTTCTATTAATTCTGCTTTATTCTCACCCTGATAGATTTGATCAATTTCAGCCTGCAAAAACATAATCCGCTGATTATGATATTGGTAATCCGCATTATTTTGTACCTGATAGCTATCTTCATCAAAGCCAACGCTCTCAAAAGCATCCAAAACACTGATCAACAATCGGTTCTGCTCGGCAATCATCTTGCCGATAATTTCAATCGCTACGTCGTCTTTAATCCAGGGCAGTACCTTCATATCCATAGTAACGGTCGTTTTACTGATAACTACCAAATGTAACGAAAAAAGTAATTCAGTCTATCAATGCATTCGATCGCTCCGAACGTCCAGACTGGCCATAATGTCGGCTTCGATGGCCAGAAATTCTTTCCACCGCTCCCGAACCCGTTTGGCGGGTAAATAAGTCTCGGCGAGTTCGATAAAGGTGCGGTAATGACCCGCTTCCGAAATCATCAGCTCCCGATAAAACTTCTGTAAGCTTTCATCGGCGAGGTGTTCTGAGAGGAGTTTGAAGCGTTCGCAACTACGGGCCTCAACGAGAGCATTGATGAGCAGATTGTCCATCATCTGCCCCTGCTGATCGCCACTGGTTCGACGGATGCGGGTGCGGAGTTGATTCACGTACTCATCCTTCCGCTGACGACCCAGCGGAATATTCCGCTTCTTCAACTCTTTAAGCACCCGCTGAAAATGACCCCACTCTTCGGTCACGATGGGCGTCAGCACCTCCACCAGTTTCACTTTGTCGGTGTACATGACAATGAGCGAGATGCAGGACGAAGCCGCTTTCTGTTCGCACCAGGCATGGTCGATCAGAATCTCGCCAATATTCATTTCGGCAATATTGACCCAGCGCGGGTCGGTCGGCAATTCAAGTCCTAACGTAGTAAGCGACATAAGTCGAAAGTCAATGATCGATAGTTGGCAGTCAGTAAGCAAAGATACAAACGAGGGTGTAATGAGAAGTAGACAACCCAAACCGGGCGTTTTGTGTTATTGAGCTATAGAACCCGATTCATGAAACGGCTTATCCTAATTTCGCTACTCTTTTTTTCTGTAGGCCTGCCGATAGGTTGCAACCAACAACCCGCCGAGAAAACCCCAACGGTTATCGACATTAACCCCGCAAAACTGCCTACGCTACGTACTGGCGAAGCGGTAGCCACAGTAGCGGGAGGCTGTTTCTGGGCCGTACAGGAAGAAATGAAATCGCTGAAAGGCGTTCGGGTAGCGATTTCCGGTTACGCCGGTGGCGATCTGGATTACCCGACCTATGAGCAGGTCGGTACGGATCAAACGGGGCATGCCGAGACGGTCCAGATTTATTACGATCCGAAGGTGATTTCTTACGATGTGTTGCTCGATGCGTTCTTTGCCGGACATGATGCTACCCAGTTGAACCGGCAAGGGCCTGATATTGGCAAGCATTACCGTTCGGCAATTTTCTACCGCACGCCCGGAGAGAAAGCCCGCATCGACGCAGCCATTCGTCGCGAGAATGCCTCTGGCCACCATAAAGTCCCGGTGGTTACGCAGGTAGCACCATTCAAGGCATTCTATCCCGCAGAGGTCTATCATCAGGATTACTACCAGCATAATTTCTATAACAACCTGTATATTCAACTCGTATCCAAAGCAAAAGTGGAGAAGTTTCGGGAGCAGATGGAGGGGAGGTTGAAAGACTAGAGGTTTGATGTTCGTAGTTTGAGGTTTGACGTTGCTGCCGCATGGGTAAACCTCAAACCTCAAACTACGAACATCAAACCTCCTCTGGTAACATTCGGCCCGCCCTACAACAAGTTGTCAAGTCCCGCAACCGTTCGGCCAAATCTGATATTGTGGGATTGATGCGAACCTCGTAACATTGTTCAGTATTTCACGCACGGGTATTCCCGCAACTGATAAATAACTATGCCAGAACCTGATAAATCAATTGGTCGTAAAATTCTGAGTTTCTTCGTCAAAGAGGAAGAACCCGGAGTCGCTACCGGAACTTCGCCCGCACCGGCGTCGACGGCACCGCGTCCTGCAAGTGCATCGCCCGCACCAACGCCGACGCCTACTATAACGGCGGCACCCGCAGGCGCTGTCGATTCAAAGTTTGCAGAGCATTTTGCGAATGTACTGGCGCAGAACAACCCGCCCGGCCCCGACTATTTTGAGTTTCGCGAAACGCTGCGAAGTCTCACGAACCTCGACCTGCCCGAAGACAAACAGTATCAGGCAGCCTGGGCTAGTTTCAAGGCACTTGGCGGAAGTACGGACATGGCCGCTTTGACCAACACCGCGAATCAGTATATTGCAGCACTGAACAAAGACCGTGATGCCTTTGGCAAAAGTGTCGAGGCTGCCTTAGCTGAGCGAGTGGGTGGTTTACAGAACGAACAGAAGCGACTGCAAACCGAAAACGAAGCCCTCACCAAACAGCTGGCAGAGATTCAGAAACAGATCGACGCCAACACAAACCGACTATCGGCCATTGGTGGCGAAGTCAATGAGCAAAGTGCGAAAATCACGCAGAACAAGCAGAACTACGAGACAACCTTCGCGCATTTTACCGATCAAATCAAAGGCGACATCGCCAAAATGGGTCAATATTTGAAATAAGTCTGAAGTTTGTAGTTTAAGGTTTGACGTTGCTGACGCATGGGTAAACCTCAAACTGAAAACTTCGAACCTCAAACTAAAAACTAACAAATGGCAACACCTGATTTTTCTCAACTTGGCGGCAATACGGACGTAGAGAAGCGTTCGTTCTGGAGCCGCCCCGAAGGTATTCTGGGCATGATCACGCTGGCTGGTGTGGCTGGCTTCGGCCTGGTTTACTTCAACCGAATTATCGAGTTCCTGATACGGGCTACGTCGAACATCCTCGAACTGGCGCTGCTCCTGGGCGCACTGGGTGTGCTGATCTTTCTGTTCACCAGTAAAGACGTTCGGACGGCCATATTCTTCCTGTTTAAGACGCTGATGCGTAGCATTACGGGAACGGTGATCCAACTGAACCCGATCGCCATCATGAAAATCTACATTCAGGATTTGCGGGAGAAGCGCGAAAAAATGCAGGGGCAGATCAATATTCTGGCCGGTCAACTGGTGAAGCTGAACAAGAAAATCACGGAGAACAACGACACGATCAAACAGAAGTTTGCCGAAGCGAACAAAGCAAATTCTCTGAGCGATAAACCCGGCATGCGCGAAGCGGCTCAGCTCGCTACCATTGAAGGCGCGGGCTTGCAGGAAATGAACGAAAAACTCCTGCCACTTCAACGGAATATGAAAAACGTGCTGGCATTCATGGAAAAAGTGAACCAGAGCGCCGATTACATCATCAAGGAAACCGAAATCAAAGTTCGGCTCAAGGAAACTGAATACCAGATCGTTAAAGATAGCTCCAATGCCCTTAAAACGGCCGTAAGCATCTTCAAAGGCGATCCCGACAAGAAGTTCTACTTCGATCAGTCGATGGAATACATTCAGGACGATATGAGCATGAAACTCGGTGAAATGAAACGCGCCATGGATCTGTCGATGGACTTCATCAATGGGGTCGATATTCAGAACGGTATCCTGTCCGACAAAGGCGAGGCTCTGCTCGAAGCCTACAACAAAGGCGAGTTCAAGATCGTCCAGTTGGATGCACCAGCACAACCGCTCAACCTCGGCCCTGCCCCGCAGAAAGACGCGGGGTATAAGAATTTGCTTGATTAAAAGAAGTTTGAGGTTTGACATTTGAAGTCTGTAGTTTTTCAAACTCGAACGTTAAACCTCAAACTATAAACCACAAACTTCAAACTCAAACCTATATGCAACGCTTAACCGTAGCCGGTCGGCTGCTTATCACGGCCGTTATTTTGGCTGGCATTTTCTTCGCATTCCGCTACTTCGGCGGTAACGAAGCCCTGCGCAAACTCGCGCCTAAAGACAAAGAAGCTACAGAGTCGCAAACGCTGCCCAGTGGCGACGATAAAACAACAGAGCCAGCAGCCGAGGAATCGACAGCCTCTTCATCTGGCGCATCAGATGAAGCAACGAGTACGCAGGCTAGCCCAGCCTTCACCTACACGGCACCAGAACCCCAAAATGGCGTACTGAAAGGTGTAGTTGAGATGGGTGCCAGTGGCTTTAACTCGTTCATTGTTCGTATTGACGATCAGAAACGCTGGAAACTCGAAAAAGCCGAGTTTGGCAACAGCCTGGTCATCGAAAATATGGCTACCGATAATGACATTCGCACCGGCTTGAAAACCTATATTGGTAAAATGCTCGACTTTGGTGTTGGCGGACGCAATATTCAGTTTGTGGTCAGTTCGGGGGCTGTGAAAGCAGAAGGTACGCAGAAGATCATTCGTGTCCTGAAATCACTTAACTATGTAGTGAATACCGTTACACCCGAGCAGGAAGGTTCGTTGGGACTGCGCGCGGTTCTTCCTACGGAGTATTACGATAACTCATTCGTAACAGACATTGGATCAGGCAACACAAAGATTTCCTGGAAAGAAGGTGGTTCGACTAAAGCACTGGAAACGTATGGGGCTAAATATTTCCAGGAAGGGACAAGTGATGACGTTGTTGCTTCTGACGTAAAAGCCAAAGCGAAACAAATCCCAACCGACCATCGGAAAACCTGTTTCATTATCGGTGGTGTTCCTTTTGAACTGGCTAAAAGCGTTCGGAAAGGCAAGGAGCGCTATACGGTTCTCGATGCACCATCGGCCTACAAACTCGAAAACGCCAAATCCAAAGCAGGCCTGAATATTTACAAGTCGATTGCCGAAGCTACTGGCTGCAATCAATTCGTATTCGACTGGGACGCTAACTTCACCATCGGCTATTTGTTGACGCTTAAATAAACGGAGAAAAGGGAGAAAGGAGGAGAGGGAAGAAAGGAGGAGAGAAAGTGATGTAAATCAGCCCTCTCGCCCTTCCTCCCTCTCCTCCTTTCTCCCCTTCTTCCCTCTCATCCATGACCCTCCGCGACGTTTTTGCTTCTCTCTCAGGTCACCCTGGTTTGCTGTTTATTCTTCTGGCAGCGATACCCACGCTAGCTTTTTTGGTAAACCTATGGTCGGGCGATACAGCGGAGGAAATCATTAAGTGGAAGTACGCCTATGCCACCTTAGTGTATCTGGCCTGCATTCCAGGCATTTTTGCCGTCACCCTCAATATTTATCTATTTCTCTTTGAACGGCAGAGCATCTGGGACATGAATCTGGCGTTGCAGGTGTTGCCTATTTTAACGATGATTGGCACACTGTTCCTGATTCGCCGAAAAATACCGTTCAACTACATTCCTGGCTTCGGCAAACTATCTAGTTTTCTGACAATCATTGCCGCCGTTATGGGCATTATGTGGTTCATTGATCGAACCCGCATCTATGCCATTACCTACGTTCCCTTCACCTACATCGTAGTAGGATTCATTGCCCTCCTGCTAATTATCCGTTTCGCCTGGAGCCGGATTTTTTGAGCCTCTCTAATCGGCAGGGTTGCCTACTGCTGGCTGACTTCATATCTTCGGAAATCCAACTTCCGTTGACTTATGCGTTTTCAGCAATTTACCTGGGCAGCCCTATTACACTCCCTCCTACTTTCTGGATGCCAATCCAGCATAAACGAGTCTCTTGCTTCAGATGATGAATACATGCCCCTTGAGACGGGCCGGTATATTATTTACGACGTAGAGGAGAAACGTTACTCATTGAGCAGCGCCCCTATTCTGCTCACGTATCAGCTAAAGGAAACCATTGGTGCATCCTATACCGACGTTACCGGCCAACCCGCGTACCGGTTACTACGGTATCGGCGCATGTCAGACAACCAACTGTGGCAGGCCGATTCTGTCTGGTCGGCCCGTAAAGTCAATAATGAAATTATTCGCACTGAAAACGGCAGGGATTTTGTTCAGCTACTAGTTCCGGTTAGTAACCAGTTGAGCTGGGATGGCAACCGGTTCAATACACTTGGCTCAGATACGTACACAGCACGCAACGTAGGAGAGATTTATCGCGTACAGGGTAAACAGTTCGACCAGACTGTGACCGTAGTAGGGCAGACTGATTCAACACTGATTTCACAGACTAAAAACATAGCGGTTTATGCCCGGCAGGTTGGGTTGATTTATAAGGAGCGGGTCAATTTCCAATTTTGTATAGCTACTCCAGCCTGCCTGGGACATAACCAGATCGATTATGGCACTCAACAAGTATACCGCATCCGGGCTCTTGGAAAAGAGTAAGACTTTCTGCTTTGTACTCCTGTTGGTGCTTAGCCAATTCAGCAGTTTTGGTCAGGTTACCCGCAAATATCTGGTACTGTTGCGCGATAAGGCCAACACGCCTTACAGCATAAGTAAACCCGAACAATTTTTATCCCAGCGTTCTATTCTACGTCGGCAAAAACAAAACATTCCTGTACTGGAACGCGATCTTCCCGTTAATCCAGCTTATCTGACCCAGCTTCAACAGGCAGGGGGGAAAATCTGGTTTTCATCACGCTGGATGAATGCGGTGTTGGTTGAAGCCAGCGACGCCACGATTGCCACTATCCAAAACCTCTCTATCGTAAAAGGCCTCGAATTCGGCAGGTCACTGGCCAACGCCCGCATCAGTGTAACAGAAACCCAAACCACGACAACTTACACGGCTGATCGTTTCGGCAAGTTTGGTACGGTTGACAATCCACCCCTTAATTATGGCAGCTCACAAGATCAAGTTACGCAACTGGGTGCCGATAAAATGCACCAGCAGGGTTATCATGGCGAAGGGATGCTCATTGGTGTGTTGGATTCAGGTTTTCTGAATGCGAATAAAGTAGCTTACTTAAAACCAGTATTCGCCGAAAATAGGGTGCTGGCTACCTACGATTTTGTCAAGAAAGAAACCAGTGTGTATGAAGATGACTGGCACGGTTTATCCTGTTTGTCGACTATTGCGGCTACAGCCGATAATCAACTGTATGGAACCGCCTATAAAGCTTCCTTTATTCTGCTTCGCACTGAGGATGTAAACAGTGAAAAACAAATCGAAGAAGCTAACTGGCTATTCGGAGCCGAATACGCCGACAGCGCAGGCGTAGATGTTATCAGCTCATCGTTAGGCTATACGGAGTTCGATGATGCATCAACGAGCTACACCTACCAGAATATGGACGGCAAAACAACGCTCTGTAGCCGTGCCGCCCAAATTGCCACCGAAACCGGCATGGTCGTCGTTGTGGCCGCTGGTAATGAGGGTAGTAGTGCCTGGCATTACCTATCGGCCCCATCCGATGCGGCATCGGTTCTGGCCGTTGCTGCCGTTACACAAACAGGAACACGCGCGTCGTTCAGTTCATTTGGTCCCTCGGCCGATGGTCGTGTCAAACCTGATTTGGCCGCACGGGGCCAGGGCACCGTAATCGGCATTCCAAACGGACTGATCGCAACAGGCGATGGGACCTCATTTGCGACTCCCCTGCTCGCAGGTTTAGCCACCGGTTTCTGGCAGGCGCACCCTCGCCTGACAGCGGCTCAGGTAACAACAGCATTACGTCGGTCGGGAAGTCAATCTGGTACTCCTGACGATCAACTTGGCTACGGCATTCCAAATTTTGAGCGGGCATCATCTGTTACCGATTCGTATGGGCCCTTTTTAATTTACCCGAATCCATTTACTGATAGTCAATCGGTTATTGTTCAGTGGAGCGAACTTGAAGCGAATACCCCCTTTGATGCAACATTAAGTAATGCCGCAGGGCGTACTATCTGGCAGAATCAGTATACCGGTTTGCCTTCATTCGTTTTACCCAATCTGAATTTATCCGCGGGTGTCTACTTCATGACACTGGTTGCTGGTGATAAGAAAAAGACGATGAAGCTGGTGAAACAGTGAGCAGAGATTTATGGTTTTCGGTATACGGTTTTCGGTGGGCAGCCCACCGAAAACCGTATACCGAAAACCGAAACCCCATGGCAACAATTCAGGTTATTCTGGGTGATATTACCAAACAGGCAGTCGATGCGATTGTCAACGCGGCCAATACAAGTTTACTGGGTGGCGGAGGTGTCGATGGGGCTATTCACCGGGCAGCCGGTCCTGAACTGGTAGCTGAGTGTCGTAGGCTAAACGGCTGTAAAACGGGCGATGCCAAGATCACGAAAGGGTATCGGTTACCCGCTAAACATGTCATTCATGCCGTTGGCCCTGTATGGCGAGGGGGCCGGCAGAATGAGACCGAGTTGCTAGCAAGTTGCTACCGTCGGTCATTGGAAATTGCTGCCGAGAATAAGTTGATCAGCCTTGCGTTTCCGAATATCAGTACAGGCATTTACGGCTACCCCAAAGACAAAGCGGCTGAGGTTGCTATTAGCACTGTTCTCCAAATCCGGGAAGAACTAACCTCGGTTGAAACAATCTTGTTTGTATGTTTTGAGGCCGATAATTTTGCACTCTATGACCAGAAGCTACACGCACACAAGGCCAATTAGCACTTACTGGTGAACGGTTTATCGGTAGACCACGTGAATGTCCATGGATCAGACACAGATAAGCTTACTTCAGGAGCTAGAGAAATTTGGCAAGGAAAATGACAGTCAGGCAACTCGTCAGGATGAGCGAATGCTCAATATCACAGCGGATACAGGCGCTTTTCTTGCCCTTCTGATCAAAGCAACTCAGGCACAAAAGGTTCTCGAAATTGGCACTTCCAACGGCTACTCAACCATCTGGCTGGCCGATGCAGTACACCCTACAGGTGGGCACGTAACTACAATTGAGATGAATGAACGTAAAGCCATTCGGGCGAGGGAGAATTTTCGGCTGGCTAACGTAGAGCAATCAATCACCCTTATAGTTGATCAGGCAGATGAGTACTTACCCTCCTGTAATCCACACTCTTTTGATTTTATTTTTCTCGACTCAGAACGCAGCCACTATACTGAGTGGTGGCCATTGGTCAACACAATTTTAAAACCAGGCGGCCTGATAGCAGTTGATAATGCCGTTTCACATCAGGCAGAGCTGGTCGCATTTACCGAACTAGTGCAACAAACGCCAGGTATGGATACTGTTTTAGTGCCAATCGGAAAAGGGGAATTACTAATTTGGAAACAGCGGTAGACTGGAACCCATTCCACTGAAAATTCACGTCGTAGTCAATGATTCGGTCAACTCTATAGTTAATCTGATACCTGATCATCACAAAAAAGCAGCCTCGCAAGATGGAGACTGCTTTCCTTAACAATTAACTATTACTTAAATCCAGTGACATTCACATCTTGTCAGTTCCTATTGGAGCAGTACCTATATATTGGTGTCTCGTTGAGTCAATCAGTTGTTGAGAGCCGTTAGTCAAAATCTGTTAGGTGCACATAGGAGTTTTCTCCCTTGGCAGGTATAAACTAGCGTTCGGCAACGCGTAAATCCTACCCGGAATGAGTATCGAACTGCTTTGGGTGAGCAAATGGCCAGTTGTGGAAAGGATTGGATTGGCCAGATGACGCCAGTCACCTGAAAATTTTCAGGAGTTCATCTTTCCGACTTCGGGATACGTGAACGGTTGAATTATCGCTCATCACCACATACCCCCCTTCTCCCCGAACGTAGCGGATAATTTCGTTCAGATTAATTAAGTGGGATTGATGAACGCGTAAAAACGAACTCTCCTCCAACAGCTCCTCAATCTCTTTTAAGGTTCGGGATACGAGTAACGACTGGCGTGACTTCAGGAAAACATGGGTGTAGTTATTGTCGGCTTCACAGCGGATAATCGTATCGATCAGTACCAGTTCAAATCCCTGTAGGCTTGGCAGTGCAATTTTTTGTAAGGCAGGTTTATGACCCAGTTTTTGCAGCAGTAACTCAATTTGTTGCGCCATCTGTGGCTCTGGTTGCGGGTTAACTTTGGCAACGGCTTTCAACAAATCGTCTTTATCAATGGGCTTCAGTAAATAATCCAGCGCACTAAACCGAATAGCTTTTATGGCATAGGTATCGTATCCGGTGGTGAAGATAATATCGAAGGGAATATTGGGGAGTTGTTCCAGCATTTCAAAGCCATTCATTATCGGCATCTCCACATCCAGAAAAAGCAGGTCAGGTGTGTGATCTGCAATCGCTTTCAGCCCTTCGGCGGCAGACCGGCACTCGGCAACTACCGTTACCTGCGGGCAATATTTGGCTAATTGCATGGATAACGTCTCCCGGCAATGGGCTTCGTCGTCAATAATGAGTGCTTTTATCATGGATAGAACACAGATTCTTATGATTTTTCAGAAAATAACATGTTCGTAAATTTTACCTCTTTTTCAATCATATCTTACTCATATTGATCATAAGAATCTGCGTTCTATATCCTCGTTAGCCAATGGGAATCCGCACGACTACACTTGTTCCAGCAGGCTCACCCTCAGGGTCAACCAAGTCCTGAATGAGTACAGTTGGCTGCCTGCCATCTAACAACTGACTCAATTTCAGTCGGTTCGACGTGATCTGCATACCCAGCGATTTAGTCCGTGTGGCCGATTTACTTTTCAACTCGGCAGCCTTCTTCCTGCCAATGCCATTATCATCAATCGTACAGATCAGCGTATCATTTTCCACCGCCCAGTCAATCGTGATGCGGCCACCACCCTCTTTGTGCATCAAGCCATGCCAAATGGCATTTTCGACGTAGGGCTGAATAATCATGGGTGGTAATTCGGTATAAGCAGGCTCTACTTCCTCACCAACCCGAATCGAAAAGGTGAACTGACCATCGAAGCGAAGTGACTCCAGCGTCAGGTACAGTTGAAGCGCGTCCAGCTCACTTTCCAGCGTCACCACGGGCATACTGGAATGGTGCAGAATTAACCGGATCAGTTTGGAAAACTTGGCCAGATAATCGGACGCTTTCTCCGATTCATTTTTCATAATGAACCGGTTGATTGAATTGAGACTATTAAAAATAAAATGCGGGTTCATCTGTGCCCGGAGTGCCTGCATTTCCATAGCTGCTAGCTGCTTGTTGAAGGCTGTTTTTTGCGCTTCCTGCTGCTTTACCTGCCGGATTCGGTACTGAAGGCCCAGGTATATAAGACCGAAACTGAGCAGTATTAGTAGCGCCCGAAACCACCAGGTTTGCCAAAAAGGTGCCTGAATACGGATACTGAGTTTTGTTCCTTTTTCATTCCAGACCCCATCGTTATTCGATGCTTTTACCTGAAATACATAGTCACCCGGTTCAAGATTGGTATAGCTCACAAACCGGCGGGTACCGCTATACACCCAGTCTTTATCGACTCTGGTAAGCTGGTAGGCGTATTGATTTTTCTCCGGCATGTTAAAGTTGAGTGCCACAAAGTCAAACGAAATATCGTTTTCCTGATACGGAAGCTCCAGGGTTCCTGTAGGTAGTTGCTCAGTCTTGTTCTGAACCTGTACGCGGGTAATCCGTACGGGTGGAATCAGGGGGTTATCATGAATCTGGGATGGCGAGACTATATTGAATCCATTGGGGCCACCAAAAAGCAACTGGCCATCTACTCCTTTTGCATAGACTTCAAAAAACTCATTGGCCTGCAAGCCATCGCTCTCATCATAATTCCGGCATGTTCTGGTTGTAGGGTTAAACTTGCAAATGCCCTGGTTGGTAGAAAGCCAGAGATTACCATCCTTATCCGCTACAATGCCGGCAATATGATTATTAGGCAACCCATCATTGGTGGTAAAGGCTACGAATGAATTGGTGCGGGCATCATACCTATTTAACCCGCCCTGGTTGGTACCAATCCATAACTGCCCCCGGTGATCCTCGTACAGGCTACGAACATCTTTGTCGGTCAGGTGGCCCAATGGGTGCTGGTAATTGGGTTGATACTGGGTAAATCGGCCCGTTGATACATCAAGCCGACTAAGCCCTCTTCGGGTAGAGGCTGCCCAAACGGTTCCATCCTGCGTAGGCAGTGCAACAATCAGGACATCATCACCCAGGCTGGCTGGATTTTTTGGGTTGGGGTAATAGTAGGTAAACTGTTGGGTACGAGGAGTAAAACAGGCCAGGCCCCGCCCCGCCATCCACAAGTTACCCGCTGCATCTTCCCGAATGCTACGAACCCGAATCTGACTACGATACCGAACAAAGCGACCCGTCTTTCGATCGAACCGATGCAGATAAAGCCCAGCGCTAACCCACACTTGCCCGGCACGATCTTCGTAAATGGCTGAAACACCGTCGCTGAATCCCTGACCAGGCATAGTTGGTTTCAGCGAATAGCGTTGATAGCGGCCTGTCGGGCGATCAAATGAATAGAGTTCTCCAAGGTCATTACTAAACCAAATCACCCCTGTATGATCCTGGCAGATAGCTCGAACACTATTGGCTGGTAAGCGGGTAATGTTGTTGTTGATAATTGGCTGAAACGTATGAAACTTTTTAGGCTGTGCTACGTGCTTATCCAGGCCATTATCGGTACCAACCCATAAAATTCCTTCCCTATCAAAACAAAGTGAAAAAATTGTGTTGCTGCTTAGGCTTCCCGTTTGAGCCGGATTAGCCAGTACACGAGCCAGTTGCCCCGTAGTAGCAGTTACATGAATCAGGCCATCATGACCAGGCAGGGTTCCCCAGAGATCACCAGCCGCATCCGTTTTAAGAACGCCAAATGGGTAAAACCGATTGATTTCCCGACCTTTAGGCTGGTAGGTATAGATCGTCTGGAGCTTTCCTGCCGCCGTTAACCGGTAGAGCTTACCAGACAGGGCTCCAATCCATACAGCGCCCGATGGATCGGGAAAAACCAGGCAAACAGCAGTCGTATCGGACTGATCCCGCGTTAAGTTGAAACGACTATAGACCCCTGTCCGACAATTGAATTGATACAATCCATCACTAGAACCGACCCACAATCGACCCTGTTTATCCTCCTGTACGGTAAATACATCTGGCCGCTTTGAATTGGGCGACGGAAACAAGGTGAATTTCCTTGTTTCCGGGTCGAATCGGTTCAGTCCTTCCCGCGATGCAATCCATAGAAGGCCCTGTTTATCCTCAACAATTGAATGCATGGCATTACGGAGCGAAATCCGGGCCGGGTCAATTCGGTAAGCCGTGGTTTTGCCGGTTTGCCGGTTAAATAAATGAAGACCTCCGCCCAGGGTTGCTACCCACATCCTTCCTTTTCGATCCTCGCAAATACCTGAAATCCAGTTGTGTTTAAACGTGTTGTCAGGATCGCCGGGGTCCGGCTTGTAGACGGTGAATGCGTAGCCATCATACTTATTTAGACCGTCTTTTGTACCAAGCCATAGGAACCCATCCGTATCCTGCCAGATACAAACGATCGAATTATGAGAAAGGCCGTTTTTCGACGATAATCGGTCAAATTGAGGTTCTCTAACCGGAACCTGCCCCCAACTATTGGCTATTAGGCCGCTCAGGAGCATCAGACCCAGGAGCCTAAAAATCAGACGAGCAGGGCGGTCCATCTGATAAAGATGCCTATACACGCTAAGCATAAATTCTGAACAGCTTCGATGCAACAGCATGGAGGTTAGTCATAGAAAGAGACGCTAATTATTGTACTAAAATAGACATATTCCGGTCATCTACTTTACCTCCTAACAAACAAAGCGAGTTACCCTTCGGACAGGCAACTCGCTTTTGCTACTACAACTCCGGCACTTATTGACCAATGGTCATTTCCGTTTTCCGTTGTTGTTTCTTCACGTAGTAACCCGTCTCGGTTTTGTCCGGTGTTGGTTCGCTCACACGCTGAATTTTATAGTTCCGATCGGCCAGATTGGTTGACGGTGTATGGCCTACTGTAATACCACCAACGGGTTGTAGGGTAGGCATCTGACTTTTGTAGTTTGCTACCTGTGCATCACCGGGGGTTGGCTTTTTAACCGCTACGCCTTCCTTAGTTTCCCAACGACGGGCAGCAGCAGCCATGTTCGGATGCTTGTAATTACCAGTCGAGTACATTGGATTATTCAGGGGCTTTCGCTCTCCGTCATCCTGAGAGAATGCCTGCTCCGACATCGCCACTAAGCCGATGCCGACAAGCAAAAAAGTGACTAATTTCATGGCCGTTTCTATGGTTTTGTTGTACAACAAAGTTAAGACTCTGTTGTAGCAATAAACAACGAAAACATCTACTATACTTATAGTTAAGCCATATTTTTTCGTATTAATCGCAAAATAGACTCCGAATCAGTGTAATTATCTACCATTTCTAACGAAAACCACTGAATATTCTTAATTTCATCTGAAACGCCAAATGGCTCATCCGGGTCTGCTTCCAGTAAAAAACGGATGTCATAATGCAGGTGTTCAGGCACATCATGCCGGGCCGGAATTTGGTGTACATCCACATCGAAAATAGCCGGGGTACCGTCGGCGGGCATGAGCAGCCTCAGGGATGTTAGGCCAGTTTCTTCCTGAGCTTCCCGCAGAGCAACAGCGGCTACATCGGGATCACCATCGGCATGACCGCCGGGCTGGAGCCAACGATCAAGTTTACGGTGATGAATCAGGAGCGTTTGTGTCCGGTCGGGGCTAACAATCCAGGCCGATCCCGTAATGTGACCGATAAGCAACGACCGCTCGAAGCAATCGGGGTATTGCTCAACAAAGGCGATAGTGGCCTGATTCATAGCCTGTTCATTCGGATCGGCGGGGGAATGCTGCTGAAGCAGTTGAAGTAACAATTGGCGATGCATATAGTAGAATTGGGATTTACGATGTTCGAATTACGATTTGTTATGTACACCAAAGGAAATCCTAATTCGTAAATCGAACATCGTAAATCTCATACGTTGGGTTTCTGCGTAAAAAGCCGCAATTTGGTGCTGTTTTTTCAATAGTCTATAGAGAATTATGCACAAACTTTCGCTCACAGTAGCTACTATTTGTTTAGCTGCTCAGTTAACCACCGCCCAGATTAAATTACCTTCGCCTAGCCCCGGAGCTTCGGTTATGCAAACCATTGGCACCACCGATCTAACCGTAACGTACTCACGCCCAAGCCTTAAAGGACGCACTCCCTTTACCGATTCGTTCGTTCCCCTCGGAAAAGTATGGCGGACAGGTGCCAATGGTGCCACCAACTTTACCACCACGACCGATCTGATGGTGAATGGCAAAACCCTGCCTGCCGGAACCTATGCTATTTTATCGATTCCAGAAGATGGTAGTGCCACACTGATTTTCAGTAAGAACAAAACCGTTACGGAACAGACCTACAAACAGGAAGAAGACGCCCTGCGCGTGAATCTTACCCCTGCCGAAAACAGTGAGAAAGTGGAAACCTTCACGATTGATTTCAGTGACCTGAGCGATAGCACAGCCAAGATGAATTTCAAGTGGGCCAACGTTGTTGCAAGTGCTAGTTTAAAAGTGGACGTAACCGCCAATGCAGCCGCTAACGTAGACAAAGCCGTTGCCGACAAGCCCGACGATGCCGCCGTTTTACAGGCAGCCGCCAGCTACAACCTGTCGAAAGGCCGCAACCTGGAGCAGTCGTTAACCTGGATAGACAAGTCGATTGCCAAAGGCGAAAACTACCGGAACCTATACGTAAAATCGCAGATTCTGGCCAAGATGGGCAAGTACACTGATGCGCTGCCACTGGCGCAGAAAGCCCTTTCGATGGGTCAAACATCGAACGATGCCGCCTTCCCGTTCTTTAAGGATGGTATTGAGAAAAGCATTACGGAATACACCGCGAAAGTTCCGGCGGCTATGCCTGCCATGAAAGCTGGAAAGGGTAAGAAGAAGGCGTAAGGAGTAATGAGTTAGCAAAGGCGGCACATTATGCCGCCTTTGCTGGTTTTGCATTTTTCCTAGAGCAGTTTTATAACTAATTTTATGTAAAGAGATTTTAGCCAGAATTATTTCCAAAATGTTCGGCGTCGTTTCGAGTTTAAGTTCAATTAGATTCGTTTTAATGCTTGTAGTATTCCCTTCTCTTCGGAAAGCGAATAGGAACCACTTTTCAGGCAGACATTGGTATAAAAGGAGAAACCCTTGACGTACGATTTTAGCCGATAAAAAGCGGCATCTTGTGCATAGATCAACACCTTTCTGGAAGTGAGTTTTAACCCACAAGAGGTGTTTCCGCTAGGAGTCCAGATAATCACGACATTCGATTTAACCTTGCCCCTAAAAAGTTTATCAATTTTAATTTTATAGGCTACCCATCCTCTATAATTATTAGTCTCCTTAACGGAAAGTACTGTGCCAGAAAAGACAATGGATGAAATCTTTATATTGTCTAGAATAGAGCCTCCGTCTTGACAGCTACAGCCATAACCACTCACAGATACTAACAGGCTAATGGATAGAGCCAAGGTTAATGACATCGGGTACGGAAGTAAGTGCATTGGTTGAGTCAAGGATAGATTTCATTCTTTTAGATGCCTAAAAGCTCACTATTGCATAGATTATAGTTGTTGTATAAGTGGTAATATGTAAACCTAGGACTAATAACATCAGTTAGTCAATTCATTTTACAGCTTGACTTCTCCGCTGTAAAACATAATGGCGAGGAGCATCAGGTGAGGGGACATACACGTTTACTAACTCCCAACCATTTTTATAAATATAGTTCAGCGCGTCAACGACAGAGGCAAAACGTACCCATTCATGATCGTTAAGGGGTTTCAAGAACTCGCTTGATTTATTAGCAGTATAATTCCGGCCGAAGTCAATCCAGACACTAGCTTCCCAGGTAGATCGATTAAAGCCAATTAACTCAATGTACTGAATATCCAGACTATCAACATTAATGCTCCCTACCATAATTTGAGCTTTCGCGGTCCCTACGCCAACCAACCAGCAGGTTAAAATGGCTAAAAGTATTTTCTTCATTCTCTCGTCGCAAACTAGATCTGACCAGTTCTATAATCAAACGTTATGTTAATCAAATCTGCATATCCAACTGTTCAACCGCTCAATCTCCCCTACCGATATACCGTTTTCTGCAATACCCAGGCAATTGCAACGACCAGTAAACAGCCAATGGCGTTCAGCCACAGAAAGGCGGTCAGGTCCAGATACCAGCTAACGATGACCAATAGCTCGGCCAGAATGGTGGCCATAAACGTAGCGCGTCCTCCGATGGATTTGACGTAAAAGGCCACCACAAATACGCCCAGGATAACCCCGTAAAAGAGAGAACCCAGAATATTAACGGCCTCGATCATACTGCCTAGCTGGTTGGCAAACATCGCCACTACAATGCAGAAAATCCCCCAGCCAATAGTGGACCAGCGGGATGCCTGCAAATAATGCAGGTCGGTGCCTTCCTTCTTGACCAGCCGCTTATATATATCAACAACGGTGGTGGACGCCAGCGAGTTATAGGCCGATGCAATGGACCCCATAGACGCACTGAAAATGACGGCAATGAGCAAGCCAATCAGCCCATGCGGTAGGTAATCCAGCACAAAACGCAGAAACACATAGTTGACATCGTTGGTATCGGCGGCCGGATTGTTTTTCTTGATCAGATCCGCCACGTCGGCTTTCACTACGTTCAGGGCTTCGTCGGTTTCGCGAAGAATGCTCCCGGCTGCATCCTGTCCGGCTTCATCATCGGCTTTCAATGCCACCTGCATATCCAATACGGCCTTTTGACGCTGCGTTGCCAGGTTCTGATGCTTGATTTCGGCCAGTTGGTACGCCCCCGCGTAGCGGCTCTTTTTGAGCAGTTCCGTTTCCCGCTTATTGAAAAAGGTGGGCGATGGATTGAACTGATAAAACACAAAGACCAGCACCCCCACCAGCAAAATCAGGAACTGCATGGGCACTTTTAGGAGTCCGTTCATCAGCAACCCCAACCGGCTTTGCCCAATCGTTTCGCCCGTTAGGTACCGCCCTACCTGCGATTGATCGGTTCCGAAGTAGGATAGTTGCAGAAAGAACCCGCCAATCAAGCCCGACCAGAGATTGTACCGGCTACTTGGGTCGAATTTGAGGTCGATGAGATTCATCCGACCCGCTTTACCTGCTACATGCAAAGCATCCACAAAGCCCACGCCTTCCGGCAATAATTTAACGGTGAGATAACCCGCCAGCCCCATCGCAAAGGTAACAATCGCCATTTGTTGCAGATGGGTGTAGGAAATTGCTTTGGTACCACCCGTAACGGTGTACAGGAGCACCATACCGCCCATCAGCAGATTGGTCCAGTAGATATTCCAGCCCAGAATAGTAGAGAGAATAATGGCAGGCGCATAGATCGACAAGCCCGTCGATAAGCCCCGTTGTAGGAGAAACAAGCCCGCCGTGAGCGTTCTTACCCGGATATCGAACCGCTCTTCCAGGAATTCATAAGCGGTAAAGATTTTCAGTTTATGAAAAATCGGGACGAAGGTTACCGCCAGCACCACCATTGCCAGTGGTAAACCGAAGTAAAACTGGACGAACCGCATACCATCGGCAAAGCCCTGCCCCGGCGCCGATAAAAATGTAATTGCACTGGCCTGTGTTGCCATTACGGACAGGCCCACATGATACCAGGGTAACGAATGACCAGCCAGCAGGTAATCGTCCATACTACGACTTCCCCGGCTCCGAACAATACCATATACGATAATGCCCAGCAACGTCAGAGTTAATACGCTCCAATCAAGGATACTCATGATAACCAGCGCATTAAAACATAAAACAGGAGAATTTCGGCAACTAAACTACCTATAACGATAGCATATAATTGCGGCCACGTACGTACAAACGGTGGTAAATCGGTAGGGGTCTCAGGCATGTAGGAATGGGTTGTCTCACAATAACGGCGAAATTAGCTGAAATCGGTGTATGGTCGCCAAGAAACAACATAAACGGCTTGCAAACAGATTACGTATAGGCCTATCGCCGAAATAGCCTCCGATCAGAAACCGTGCCATGCGTCGTTCGGCGGGTCGACAGCTTGGCTTATTTCCCAATCCGGATGTGGTAGCTCGCATACGGAACAAATGTAATTGGCGTAGAAATGTTCCGGCCGATGATAATTGGAATATAGGCCGCCAGATCGAACGCATGACGGCGACGGTCGAACCGGACTCCGGCCGATAAAACACCCGAAAAGTCAACGGCCCCACTACCAAACAGCACAAAGTTTTCACTAATGAACGAGAGTTTAGGGCTCACTTTCCTAACTAGTCCAAAGGAGCCTACAATATTTCGGGACAATTCGCCATTGGAGACACTCCATCCCAGTCCGTAGCTCGTATTATTCTGACGATCGCCGGTGGTAACGATGCCCTGTACATAACCAATTCCCTCCACCGTGCCGTTTCCATAATTCCCTAGCAACCCATTTGACCGGACACCCATATACTGCGCACTGATACCCAGCCGAACCCGATTACTAACCGGCAATGACACTTTGGTGGAGAGCGAAAAAATAGCTGTTGGCAAAAACGTAAAGAAGGTGGTCCCAAAGCTCCAGTTGTCGGTAATACCGTATTCAAACTGACTAAAATACAGGAAGTAATTCCGATAATAGAGTTTATTTTTCTCGGCCGAGAACGCCGTTGGCGCTAATCGCATCGTTTGCGAAAACAGGTTCGGAAAACCAGTGCCCTCCGCTTGAACACTTTCTTGTTCTATTCTAACAATCTGGTCCGATTTCAGTCGAACTTCACCCAGATTCTTTGTTCGGATAATGGCTTCGGTACTATCCTGTCGTAGAAGCTCACCCCGTAGTTGCGTCCCATCTTTCAGCAGAATGGTATACGGGTGCTTGACTGGCGTGGTCGTGTTTTTCTTCTGGTAGTAATCGTCCTGGGCTACGGCCAGTAAGGGCAGCAGCGTAAGCAGCATTAGGGATAGATATTTCATTTGTTACGGTTTACCAATAATCAGATTATAGCCCAGATACCCTAAGATGCGCACCTGACGACCATCATACCATTTATCTCTATCTCTGTACATCAGACTGTACACACCCAGATCGAACGCATGACGGCGACGGTCGAACCGAAGCGCAAACGATACCGAAGCCCGTTCGAGATTATCCAGATAGTAGGCCTGATTCTGCCCCAAATTAATGCGATTATCGCTGATGACCGTTAGTCCAGGCAACACTTTTTGCATAATCCCCAGCGTTAGAAATGACTGATTAGGAATGGGCATGTCCATTGGGGTTACTGATGAGTAAGGTGTCAGGTATTGATAATAACGTCGTTTCCCCCGATCAGTCAATCCAAAACCCAGGGTTACATTTCGCTGACTAGTGCCGATGGCGGCCAGTGCCTGATAGGTCAGAGCACCCCGGGTATTGATGTACGGATACAACTTATCCTGATAATCTACAGCCAGGGCGAATCGAAATTGATTCCCTACGGGTACACTCAACTTTGTAAACAGGTGTGAGTTAGCAGGTAAAAATCCGTTAAACGCGTAAAAATCACTGAGAACCAAATAAGGTATTGGCAATACAAAACTGGCCCCAACGCTCCAGTTTCGGGTAATCCCATAATCAAATTCATTCCGTAGCGCTAACGTATTTCGATAATAAAACCGGCCTTTTTCAGGCGTAAACGCTGTTTGGCCGGTTAATAACCAGGGGGAAAAACGATTTGAAAATATCCCATCATCGGCGGCAACTCCATCGGCCGAGGTCACCCCAGCCCGAATTGTATCCACACGGGCGAGTAACTCGGGTTCAAAATACGTCAGTTGTCCATTCCGTTTTCGGACCGTGATCATCGTGTTGTCACGGCGGACATAATCGCCCTCCACCTGGGTACCATCTTTGAAGACAAACACCGTATACAACGTGGGATTTGCGCCATAACTCTCCGTTCGGACAACATCGTCCGGACGATTGGGTGAAATCCGAATGATCTGGTCAGCCTCGACAAAGGTCATATCGCCGTTTCCTTTCCGAATCGTAATCACCGTACTATCCTGCCGGACAACCTGTCCCCGCACCACGGAGCCATCGCGCATAACTACGTACGAGTGCTTGCGTTGGGTGTCGTTGGGAGAAATTTTGAAAACCTGTGCCCACAAAACAACGGGACTTAGCAGTAACAAAAGAAGAACTGTTTTCATGGTTGACGGTGTTAGAATCGAAGAAGTACTGTTGAAAGTTTTATCATGCAAACGCTTACTCCCCGGCAATTATTTTTTCAGCATATAGCCCAGACCTCCGATTTCCCTTTAGGGTTGGAAATCGAACGAGCTGAAGGTATTTATTTATACAGGCAAGGGGACAGTAAGCCCTATATGGATCTGATTTCCGGGATTGGCGTGAGTAACGTTGGACATCGGCATCCGCGTGTTCTCGAAGCCATTCACAACCAGTTGGATAAATACTTACACCTCATGGTGTATGGCGAATACATCCAGCCCCCCCAAACCCAACTCGCTCAAGCGCTGGCAACTACCCTGCCAACTGAATTAGATACCGTCTATTTCACAAACTCCGGCACCGAAGCGGTTGAGGGGGCCATGAAACTAGCCAAACGCTACACGGGTCGCACTGAGCTGATTAGTTGCGTCAACGCCTACCACGGCTCTACCCAGGGCGCTCTTTCCCTCTCCGGCGACGAAAACTTCAAGCGAAACTACCGCCCCCTCCTACCCGATATTCGACATATCCGATACAGAAACTCGCCTGATATTGAGCAAATTACGTCCCGTACCGCAGCTGTCATTATGGAAGTTGTTGGGGGCGAGGCAGGTGTTCGCGTACCCGATACCGCTTATTTACAGGCCGTTCGACAACGCTGCACCGATGTAGGTGCGTTGCTGATTTTCGACGAAATTCAGACGGGCTTTGGTCGAACGGGTACGTTCTGGGCATTTGAAGGATTTAGTCAGGCTGGCGTTCCGGTTCATCCCGACATTCTGCTGTGCGCTAAGGGAATGGGGGGCGGCATGCCCATTGGCGCGTTTATTAGCTCGGCGGAGAAAATGAGCGTTTTCAAAAACAATCCGATTCTGGGGCACATCACCACTTTTGGGGGGCACCCGGTTTCATGCGCGGCTTCATTGGCTACGCTTCAGGTAATTCAGGACCAGAAACTTCATGAACAGGCCGAGGCTAAGGGGCAGCTGTTCAAGGAATTGCTAAAACACCCTGCCATTCGGGAAGTGCGTGGTAAAGGGCTAATGCTAGCCGTTGAATTTGAATCGTTCGCGGTATTGAAACCCGTCATTGACCGGGCTATTGAAAAAGGGGTTATTACTGACTGGTTTTTATTCTGCGACAATTCGATGCGGATTGCGCCACCTTTGATTATTACCGAAGACCAAATTCGGGAAGCCTGTGCCGTGATTCTGGATGCCATAGGCTAGGCGGATATAGTATTCAGGTAACGGTTCGGGGCTTAGCGCAGAAAGGGTATAAAAACCCGTTGCCATTCACCCTTCCACTCAAGTAGTTAAAAAGAAGAAAGTTGCCTCTTGCCCTGAAGCCCTTCTTGTGCCAACCCCTTGTTAAGCTCGGTAGCGCACTGCCCTGATAGTTGCAAGGCTATTGCAGACAGACAGTTAAAGCCGAAGTTTTATTGTCTCGCAGACCGCTGGTGGAAAAATCTGATATATACCAGGGATATCCTTTTTTATATTCGGCAAGGACAAAAAATCCCTTACGTCAAACTCTATTTGGTCAATGGCCGCAACTCGGGCGGCACCTTCAGTGATCAACGTTTCGTTCTCATAAACCTTTGTCCAGAGATAGTATTTTGGATATGCCACTCCGCTTTGTGTGGGCCCTTCACGTAAGAACTCCCACTTTACAGAAACTTTACCATACTTACCAGAAAAGTATTTTTCCAAATCACGCTTAAGATACGCATCGAATTTATGCTTATTCGGCACATTTGCATCAATATGAGATCGCTGAATCTGTTGCATTGCCTGACCAACCGACAACTTGTTTTGCCCATTACAATAGGTAAAAAAAACGATCATCAAAATGGATGTCGCTGTAAGATTCTTTCGTATGATCACTGTCATTTGTTTATCACGCTTATCGACGGCTTTGGGCTTGCCGAAGGTAGGGTTTAGATAGTACTAAAGTTCAAATTTAGTACAAACACTAATAGAAAGTACAAATGTTCAGCCTAGTACTAAAGTGCCACTTTTGCCAAACCCATGTTAGAATAAATACTTTTATTTAAAATTTTATTCTTTCTAATCGTTGTTGTTTTAGTATTGGTAAAAGTAATTGTCTTTCATGCTTATAGTCAAAATTTTGGTCTATTATATTTATATATTTAGACTTATTGAAATACCAATTAACTGTTTGACCATCAGGCTCAACCATAAAGTCTCCTACTACATATTGAGCAATTGAATGAAAAATCATTACTATAACAACTGCAAGTACTCTTTCAATGTCATTATTAAGTTCTTTCAATTCTTGAATTCCTTCAAATCCTATACTTCTTCCTATTTCCGCCCTTTCTAATCTTTCTCTAATTTGGTGTGCACTTGAATGTGAATATTTACATAAATATCCATATAATCTTTTCACTTCGGCCTTAAATTCATCTTCGTTTTCTCCTGGTAAATAAGTAAAACGTAATGTATTTATTGGATTTATATTTGAAGAATTTAGAAGCTTTTCATATTCAGTTATTTGTTCATCAAAAGCTTTTTTAGTTGTATTATTTACTATCAAGCAACTTTTTATTGAAAGCTCAATTAAGTATCTCAATTCTCTTCTGCAAGTGTTCATTATACCTTCTTTTGCAATTATTTCGATTGAAATAACAGATTGAATAATGTCGTCAACCATGCGTAAGAAAAAATTTCTTTCGCCACTAATTCCATCTCTTAGTGAGTTCATATAACAGAATGAGAGGCAATACGTTATCGACTTTCTCATTTCCACAAATCTATTCCATTCAGTTTTGTATTCATCTGAATTTAACTCCTCTTTAAAAGCTGTCTTATCTATTTGTCGGTTGATCATAATATTTCTGCTAACTCATTAATACACGGAAGTGTCGTACTTCTTGTATTTATCATACCTATTACTATAATGTATTGTATTTTTTGAGGCATATTTTGAAAGCCCTATTAATCAGGTTAGCTACTGTCTTTATGGAAACAATACCGATAATGTTCCCACCAGCAGTGCAATTCCAAAAATTATTAATAGGCCGATTAATACGGTTTTCAATAAACTACCTGGGCGTTCGGGGGTTGGGGTTGCCATATAGTCAAGCGTTTATACGTAATCAAATAAATTTTTAACCACAGAGACACAGAGAATATAGAGATGTAAACTATGGATTTTAGCTAGTTAATCTCTGTGCCTCTGTGGTTAAAAATAAAATTTATAGCTAATAAATCACGTCTCTTACAACGGGATATTCCCGTGTTTTTTCTTAGGCATTGTAGCTACTTTATTTTCCAGCATCTTGAAGGCCCGGATGAGTTTCTGGCGGGTCTGATCGGGCATGATAACTTCGTCGATATAGCCCCGATGCGCGGCCCGGTACGGATTAGCGAATTTCTCGGTGTAATCCAGCACTTTTTCCTGCAATTTGGCCTGAGGGTCTTCCGCTTCGGCGATTTCACGCTTGAAAATGATCTCGGCGGCTCCACTAGCGCCCATTACGGCAATTTCGGCCGATGGCCAGGCGTAGTTCATGTCGGCACCAATGTGCTTGGAGTTCATCACATCGTAAGCCCCCCCGTAGGCTTTACGGGTAATGACGGTCACACGGGGCACAGTCGCTTCGCAGAAGGCAAAGAGTAATTTGGCACCGTTGGTGATGATGCCATTCCATTCCTGATCGGTACCCGGCAGAAAACCAGGCACATCTTCGAGGACGAGCAAGGGGACGTTGAAACAATCGCAGAACCGCACAAAACGAGCTGCTTTCGTACTGGCATTGATGTCGAGCACACCCGCTAATACGGCGGGCTGATTACCCACGATACCGATACTACGACCGCCAATTCGGGCAAACCCAACAACAATGTTCTCCGCGAAATTCTTGTGAACCTCCATAAAACTACCCACATCCACCAACTCGTCGATCACCTCACGCATGTCGTACGGCTGGTTCGGATTGGAGGGGATAATGGTATTCAGTGTTGGCCGGGACTCGTCAGTGGGCTCATAGGCGAGCATGGGCGGCTCATCTTCGCAGTTTTGTGGAATATAACTGAGCAGCTGTTTAAGTGACTGAATACAAGCCAATTCGTTAGCGCAGGAAAAATGGGTTACCCCCGACTTCGTGCTATGCGTACTCGCCCCGCCCAGTTCTTCGGCGGTGACGGATTCGTGCGTAACGGTCTTCACCACATTGGGACCGGTCACGAACATATAGCTCGTATTCTCGACCATGAAGATAAAATCGGTGATGGCCGGGCTATAAACGGCCCCACCTGCACAGGGACCCATAACCGCCGACAATTGGGGAATAACACCCGAAGCGCGCGTATTGCGGTAAAAAATATCGGCATACCCGGCCAGCGACAATACGCCTTCCTGAATCCGGGCACCACCCGAGTCATTCAGCCCGATGATAGGCGCTCCATTTTGCAACGCCAGATCCATCAGTTTACATATTTTTTCCGCATGAGTTTCTGACAAGGCTCCTCCGAAAACGGTAAAATCCTGCGCAAACACATAGACTAATCGGCCATCTACGGTGCCGTAACCCGTCACTACCCCATCGCCAAGATAATGCTCCTTATCCATACCAAAATCGCGGGTGCGGTGCATGACAAACTTGCCTATTTCCTCAAACGAGCCCTCATCTACCAGAAGTGCAATGCGTTCACGAGCGGTCAATTTCCCCTTTTTATGCTGAGCGTCAATGCGTTTCTGTCCACCACCAAGTTCAGCTTCAGCATTTTTACGCGACAGGATTTCGGATTTGGTCAGTTTTGGAGAATTAGCCTGATTGGTCTCTGGTTGGGTTTCCGTTTGCATGCGATTTGGCTTCGTGAAATCAAGTATAGACAAAGTTAATTTTTCTTACGGATTCCAACGATTTGATTTGTTTTTGTATCCTTTGTGAACTAAACACTATTCCGCCATGAATCGACTTCTGCTTTCCTTCCTCATGCTGCTCGTTTGTGTAGTACTCGACAGTTGCGGTCGGCCGTACGCACCTCCCCCGCCTAGCACTAGCGATATCTACCGGCCAGTTTATGCCTCCTACACCGATGCCCGGACGGTGCAGACACTCGCTCCGCAACCACTCAAAAACGTGGGCAAAATTTACATTAAGGACAAGTATCTGTTTATCAATGATGTGGGCAGCGGTATTCATATTATGGATAATTCTGACCCGGAAAAGCCAATCCAACTCGCCTTTATTGCCATTCTGGGTAATCAGGAATTAGCGATCAAAGACAGTATTCTCTATGCTGACAACCTAACGGATCTGGTTGCGCTCAACATTGCCAATCCACGCAACGTCCGGCTTGTGAAGCGGCTGGAAAATGTATTCGAGTATTCAGCATTTCCCGTGGCAACCAATGTACGCTTTGAATGTGCGGACCCCAACAAGGGCGTGGTCATCCGCTGGGAGAAAGCGGCTATTGAAAATCCGCAATGTTATCGATAAGGTTTTTCTGGCTCGTAACTGATTTACGATTTATGAAATCATTCCTATCCTCTCTACTGGTACTAATTGTACTCGCATCCTGCTCCAATGCATCAAGCAGCGATTCGCCAACGCCCGGATCGGGAACGGGTGGCTCAACAGCCCGCTTTACGGTAAGTGGCAACACCTTGTATACGGTCAACAATTCGGCGCTGCAAGCCTACGATATTTCATCCAGCAGCGACCCTAAAAAAGGGAGCAAAACGAATATTGGGTTTGGTGTCGAAACGATATTCCCGTACCAAAATAACCTGTTTATTGGCACCCAGACGGGGATGTATATTTATGATATCAATCAGCCTAATGCGCCTAAATCGGTAGGCATCTATACGCATATCCTGAGCTGCGATCCGGTTGTTGTTCAGGGAAATTATGCCTACGTAACCCTGCGCAGCGGCACCAACTGCCGCAACCAATCAGTGACGGCAAACAGTCTCGACGTAATCGACATTCGAACTATAGCCAGCCCCAAATTGCTGCGTAGCTACCCAATGACCAACCCACGTGGCCTGAGTGCCGACGGTACGTTACTATTTGTGGGTGAGGGCGATTATGGCCTTCGGGTCATGGATATCAGCGATCCGGCCAATGTAAAGGAGCTAGAGTACTTTTATAACACAAAGACCTACGACGTTATTACCACTCAAAAACTACTGATTGTTACAGGTCCAAAAGGAATCTATCAGTACAGTTATGCCGACCCCAAGCAGTTGAAATTACTCAGCGAAATCCCCGTTCAGTTATGAAAACCTATCGTTGGCTTTGGCTATTTGTATTGCTTACAGGGCAGGGATTGGCTACGTATGCCCAAACAGAAAAAGCGTTTCCATTATCTTCCATTGATGCCGAGCAGAGCCAGCGCTGGGTCGTTAAGTTTGCTGCGCTCAGCTTAATCGATCCTAGCAATACGATTCAGTTTGGGATAGAGCGAATGGTGGGGCAACATCAGGCTATTCAGGCTGAGCTTGGATACGGTTGGCAAGGCATGAACCTCTGGGATGTGTCTCAACGGTCTCGTTATACGGATACCAAGATCTGGCGAGGGCGGGCCGAGTGGCGCTATTACTGGCATGGGGGGCCAATTGGTTCGTATGTGGCGCTGGAAGGCCTCTTTAAGCAAACAACCGCTAACGAACATGGAACGGTGGGTGTTGGCTGCGAATCTGGTCCTTGCCAGTATTACCAGATGTATTCGGCACCTATAACCAAGCAAATTTGGGCGGGGCATGTAAAATTTGGGCGGCAATTTTCATTGTCACGAAACAATCGGCTATTGGCCGACTTCTACGGTGGTGTTGGTGTTCGTTGGGGTACCCTCGACCGCTTTACGGTTCCGGAAGGCCTTCCTTTTTATGGGTCATATGGGATCAACGTTATTAATTTATTTTCAATCCCTGATCGGCCAACCGCCAGTTTTTCATACGGCATAAAACTGGGGTATTCATTTTGAGTTAATGCGAATTCGTTTCCTTCGAATATCAAACTGCATGCGGTTGGTGGTCTAAAAATTGGCTTTCTTTGTAAAAACTGCGAACGACTTCCGCTTGAGAGCCTGTTTTATTCTATTGCTTTTGGTCATACTGTGGCCGTTCCTGGCGGTCGCTCAACCGCTGGGTGGGCAACGTATTTTTTCCTTCCTCGACTTACCTACATACGCTCGGGTTGCCGCCCTTGGTGGGCAGGTTGCTACGGCTACAAGTCCCGATGGCTCGTATCACTTGAACAACCCTGCCCTAGCCGATTCTGTTAAAGATAATGACTTATCTATCAGCCTGATGCCGTATCTGGCAGCCGCAAAATATTATACGTTGCAGTATGGTTTGCCGATAAAGAGTAAGGCATCGAACCGGCGTTCCGGGTGGGCGGCTGGCTTGCAATATTTGAGCTACGGCCAGTTCACCATGACTGACCCCGTGGGTAACACAACTGGCACTTTCTCTGCGAATGATTATGCCCTGAGTATTACCCACGCCCGAACAGAAGGCAACTTTACTCTTGGGGCAACCATCAAAGCGGTTGGGTCCAGCATCGATATGTATTCCGCCTTTGGCGTTCTGGCCGATTTAGGTGGGGTTTGGCGGCATCCGAAAAAAGATCTCACCTTCGGACTGGTCGCTAAAAACGTAGGCTATCTGATCAAAAACTACGGCTCGCTCGATGCCGATCTACCCTTCGATTTACAGGCGGGCGTAACCATAAAACCCGAACATGCACCAATTCGCCTAACGCTGACGGCCCACCATCTTCAGCGCTTCGACATCAGCTATACCGATCCGAATCTGAATGTCCGCTACGATTTGAGCGGCAATCCAATTCCGCAAACCACCAGCGTAACCGAGAAAATAGCCCGGCACCTTAGTATTGGGGCCGAGCTATTGGTCCATCGAAACGTGAATCTGTTAGTGGGCTACAACCACCAGAAGCATCAGGAAGGTAAGCTGACTACGGGTGGAGCGGGCGCGGGTATTTCATTCGGAGCCTCGGTACAGGCGAAGGGGTTCCAGCTAACCTACGCCCGGTTTACATCCGTTCCCACAGCCGGAACCAGCCAATTATCCCTTCGAATTGATTTGGATCGCTGGCTGAAGTAATCAAAAATCAATTACCTGTTGACTATTTGATTTCTACCAAATACCAGCTATTTTCACTCAACCAAAGCAGCTCAATATGATAGCGGAAGAAATTCAAAAGCGCATCTACACAGTTGATGAATACCTGGAATTCGAGAAGAATTCGGAGGTAAAGCATGAGTTTGTAGATGGAATCCTACTTGAGATGCCAGGAGAGTCTAAGAAAGCAAATATAATTGCGGGCAGTATTTATATGGCCCTCCGTCTGGGTTTAAAAGGTAAGCCCTTTGAAGTCTACAACCACGATGTGAAGCTCCGTACTGTTCCAGGTCGAAAGTATCGTTACCCAGATATCATGGTTGTACCTACTGATGATGTTGACGACACACATGTAGTTCATCGCGCCATAGTAACGGTTGAAGTTACCTCTGAAAATTCTTCTGGTGTTGATCATGATGAGAAATTCCATGAGTATATCGGTATACCTTCGATTGAGTGCTATCTAATTGTTTCCCAGGCTGAGTTGTTGGTCGAAGTGTATCAGCGTACAGGAACAAAGTGGGAGTATGCTTTTTACACTGATTTAACGGATTCGTTTGATGTCCGTGCACTTGGGATTACTATGCAAGTTGGTGATGTGTATGAAGGGGTTTTCTGATTACAATAGACCGCTGATTTTTATGATGATTATAATTTTCAACGAGTTCCAGATTCCTTTAAATCATGTTGAATCATAGTCATCATAAAAATCAGCGGTCTATCTTATTTAAAAACGCCCAACCCGCTTCTGCAACGCATCGCGCGTGAGGGTAATCAAGTGTCCAATTGGTTTTCCGGCCCGATAGGTAATTACCCGAAGATTAATAGGGCCGTCGGGCAGGTCAACAGGCTGGCTGTACCGAGTTGAGAACTGGTCAGGCATGGTATCGTCAATTGTGTAGTAGATATCCAGACCCGGCACTTCACCTTCCAGTTCAAGGCGTAGTTTGCCATCTTTCATACTTGTTTTAACAATAGCGTCATAAATCGCCCGCGAATAGTTGACCTGGGCGGCATCGGCCCGCTCAAAATGCGTTTCCATCCGTTGCACAAAGTTGGGCCAGTTCTTAACCTCCTTCGGCGACCAAAACACTTCCGATAAGGCCCAGGCGCGTGGATAGGTCATGTATTCGGCATACCGCAGGGTTGGTATCTGTTCCGTCCAGAGATTACCCTGCCCACCCAGAATATACTTGGCATCTACTCCATCTGGAACGGGTTCATAGTTATAGCTGGTTCGTGCGCGCAAACTGGCGTAAATGGGCGGATCAATCGTTGGTTCTCCCTGAACATAATCCAGATAGGCAAAGGTCGTGGGGGTCATGACTACATTATGGCCCGCGTGCGCTGCTTCAATGCCGTACTTGACACCCCGCCAGCTCATCAACGTAGCACCCGGCGAAATTCCGCCTTCCAGAATCTCATCCCAACCCAGTAATTTCTTGCCTTTGGCCGTTAAAATCTTTTCAACCCGGTTCATAAAGTACCCCTGCAAATCTTCGACGTGCCGGATATTCAACTGCTTCATCAATGCCTGACAACCGGGATCATTCGCCCAATAACCTTTGTAGCACTCATCGCCCCCAACATGGATGTACGGGCTCGGGAAGAGTGCGGCTACTTCGGTAAATACCTTATCTAAAAACTCATAGACTTTTTCATCTGACGGATTCAACGTATTCTCAACCTTCATTTTAAACGTGCCATTACCATACCAGTCGGAAAATGCCGTTCCAGGGTTAACACTAACAATGGCCTTTGTGCAACTGAGTTCCGGATAAGCCGCAAGCGCAGCCATACTGTGGCCAGGTACGTCAATTTCAGGAACAATGGTTACGTTACGGGCCTGGGCATAGGCAATAATCTCCCGAATGTCGTCTTGCGTATAAAAGCCACCATAAGGGGTTGGTTCGCCTGGTTTTGGCTCGGCCCGATCGCCAAAGTGCCCCGCTCTGGCAACCCGCCAGGCCCCTACAGAGGTAAGTTTGGGCAACGATTTAATTTCAATTCGCCAGCCGTTATCATCGGTCAGGTGCCAGTGAAATGTATTGTACTTCAGTTTCGCCAGCTGGTCGATGTACTGCTTTACCTCCACTTTTGTGAAGAAATGACGGCTTACATCGAACATGATCCCCCGCCAGCCGAAGCGCGGATAATCGGTGATCCGAACAGCAGGAATACTCCAGGTTTTCGTGGTTACGGTCTTGCCCTCAATTTCTTTCGGAAGGAGCTGAGTCAGGGTTTGCATACCATAAAACAACCCCGCAGGACGATTTGCTGTAATAATGACTCCTTTCGGCGAAGCATCTAGTGTATACCCTTCTTCGCCTAATTGGGTATTGGGCGTATCGGTCAGATTCAGTTGAATTTTGCCGGTTTTACCTGACTTTGCCACCAGGCCAAAACCGGTTGGCATATTCAGTCGCTGGCTAAGCATATCAGCCACCGCGCGCCCATCGGCCTGGTTGTAGTGAATAGTAGTTGCTTTGGTAAGGGTAAAAGTGCCAGTTTGAGGCTGCACACTCACAGGCTGGGGAATTAAATTAATGGGCGACTGGGCCTGAGCCGTGGCAATACAAAGAATAAAAAGAAGAACTCGACTAAGATTCATAGTACGCGTGATTGATGATTAAGAAGTAAAGTAATCGAAGGTCTCGTTTTAACGTTGAATGACCAAAATCCAAATTTCGTCTATTGAATTGGCACATTTTCGGGTTTCCTGTGTTTCTTTGGCAGGGGCGCACAACACGCTCCATTTTTTTCGATGACCCAATTACTAAAAGACCTTACCCCACGGCAGATCGTTGCCGAGTTAGACCAGTACATTATCGGCCAGCATGATGCCAAGCGGAACGTAGCCATTGCCCTGCGGAATCGCTGGCGCCGGATGAATAGTCCTGCCGATATGCAACGTGAAATCACGCCAAATAATATCCTGATGATCGGAGCAACGGGCGTTGGCAAAACCGAAATAGCCCGTCGACTGGCAAAACTTGCCGATGCTCCGTTTATTAAAGTTGAAGCTTCCAAGTTCACAGAAGTAGGCTACGTTGGCCGCGATGTTGAAAGCATGGTGCGCGACTTAGTTGAGCAAGCTGTCAATATGGTACGAGCTTCCAAGAAAGAAGCCGTTCAGGCAAAAGCACAACAGTTAGTTGAAGATGCCATTCTGGATATTTTAATTCCACCCGTGAAGCCTGCCAACGGCCAGCTGGGATTTGAAAACGAGAAGAAAGATTCCGACGCTGAACTCAACGAACGCACCCGTGAACGATTCCGCGAAAAAATCCGCTCGGGCGAGATGGACGACCGAAAAATCGAGATCGATGTGCATCAGGCGCAAACGCCCAACATCGGCATTATGGGTGGCTCGGTCGACGATCTGTCTATGATGAACATTCAGGAGATGATTGGCGGCATGATGCCCAAGCGCGGTAAAAAACGCAAAGTGAGCATTGCCGAAGCCCGTAAAATCCTGCTGGAAGAAGAAGCGGCCAAGCTCATCGACATGGACGAGGTGAAGGAGGAAGCCATTCGCAAAGCGGAAGACGCTGGAATTATTTTCATCGACGAGATTGACAAAGTAGCCTCTGCCCGCTCTGGTAATGGCGGAGGTGGCCCCGATGTGAGCCGGGAAGGCGTACAGCGCGATTTACTCCCGATTGTTGAGGGCAGCGCCGTAAACACAAAATATGGCGTTATTCATACCGACCATATCCTGTTCATTGCAGCCGGTGCTTTCCACGTAGCTAAGCCCAGTGATCTGATCCCCGAATTACAGGGTCGTTTCCCAATCCGGGTTGAGCTGCAAAGCCTGTCGGAGGATGATTTCTATCAAATCCTGAAAGAACCAAAAAACGCGCTGACCAAGCAATACGAAGCCATGTTACAGGCCGAAAACGTTGGTCTTACATTTCAGGATGACGCCCTCCGCGAATTGGCCCGGATTGCCTTCGAAGTAAACAGCGATGTGGAGAACATTGGTGCACGACGTCTGCAAACAGTACTGAGTCATCTGATGAATGACTTCATGTTCGATATCCCTGACGTAATTGGCGCTAACGCTCAGGTAGTTATCACCAAAGATTTAGTGAGTGAACGTTTAAATGGGCTGGTGAAGAATAGGGATTTAAGTCAGTTTATTTTGTAGACGCATTCACCTAAATTAACGAAGCGCTTGGGGCTCAAGCGCTTCGTTAATTTAGGTGAATGCGTCTACTCACACTGCAACTATCTATTCAATCACAATACGGCTATAACAGGGCCTCTTAAAGTGCTTTTCTATTAAGGCAAAGCCAAATGTAATTTCAGAGCAGTATTAAGTTGTTGCGTATACACTGCCGGTAAGGCACCATATCGTTTGACTAAACGGCTTTTATCCAACGTCCGAATCTGGTCAGTTTTTGCTTTAGAATCTTTCGTAAGGCTAGCAACGCCAGCAGGAATAAACACTTCAAATGATAAAATTCGAGTCACGTTTGACGTTATGGGTATTACAGAAACGACACTATTGTTAGCATTATTTATATCATTAGAAACAACTATAACCGGGCGAGTCTTTTGTATTTCACTACCAATAGTTGGGTCCAATGCTGCTAACCAAACTTCCCCGCGTTTAATATTCATCCCAGTTGTCAAGATCTAACTCATTAAAATCTCGAGTAATTATTTTATTCTCTTCAGCGGCAAATCGATATTCTTCGGCCAGATGATGTTCTCTTTCTATTTCATTTAACCTCGCTTGTAAGGCTTCAATTGCAAAAAGTTCAGCATCAGGCGTGACACGAGCCAATGAAGCGGCTAACTCTTCAGAAAGATGTAGTTCCAATGTTCTCATGTCCCGAATATACAGTAAAATGGAGATTTGAAATAGGTTATCACTGATTCATTGCGCTGTTCAGCAATACAACCTGCCCAATTGCCCAGTCAATATCTGCGCGTTTCCGATCGGGCGAATCAAAACGGTTAAAGGGCCGAAGTTCCAGAACGAAGGTTTCCTCAACCACTTCGTCATCAATGGGCGTATACAATTTATAGGCCGTCACTTTTACAGGTAGCAACCCATGCCTGGCTTTGAAGCGGGTTACTATAGAAGCCAGCAACTTCTCGACTTCTTCAACAGATACACCATCAGCAGGAACAAACCGCACTTCGGCGTGATTTCGATCAACGAGCGTCTGCTCTCCAGGTCCAAAATGGCCTTCACAACTCGAAAACGTACGAACCAGTCCGGTTTTGTTCAGCGCATCGACCAGTGGGCGAATTTTCGGCTCAATGTCATGCATCATGGTTCTTCATCCAGTAGGGCTAACTCGTCCGTTCCGTCAACGTGATGATGCATGACTTGTGGGCCTTTTCGCCATAGCCAGCCCAGGTACCCCACAGCAACCAGTGCCAATACACCCGAGACCGCAAAAGAGGCATCGATTCCCGCTTCGCCAGCAAAATGATTAAGTACCCAGCCTGCACCCAATGCACCTAGCCCAATTCCAGCTTCAAGGGCAATGTACATGGTTGCCATTGCCCGGCCACGAGTTTTCTCGTCGCTTAGGTCGGCCGTCCAGGCGGTTACCGTTGGCGAGTTCATTCCCCACGACATCCCATAGAAAACAGCGGCCGTCCAGAACAGGAACGTTGAATCGGTGAGAATTAAGAGCACCATCGAAAAAGCCAGTACGATCGTTGAAATGAACAGCACCGGAATACGGCCATATCGATCTGAAGTCCGGCTAAATACCAGCCGAATAACCAGCGAAGCAACGGTATAGACCGTAAAAAACAGTCCCTTGTTGGTAACGCCAAGCGATGCGCTAAAGGTAGAGATCACCGTCAGAATAACGCCCGACGAAAACGACTGCAACAACAGAACGAGAAATGGTGGAATGGCGCTTTTATCGAAAATTTCGTCTTTTTTCAGCCGTAACAATTTAAATCGAAACGGCTGCGTATTCACCAGCGTTTCAGGCATTCGGAGCAGAATACCGATCGACATAAGGGCAAAGGCCGACGATGTCCAGAACATAACATTCATCGAGAAATCGGTGGCTAACCAACTCCCAATGGCGGGTCCAAGCGACATTCCCATGGCGGTAAACAGACCCAGCATACCCATCGCTTCACCCCTACGGTTGGCCGGAACAACATCGGCCACGTAGGCGGAGGTGGCTGTCGGCTTCGTTCCTGTTGAAAATCCATGAATGAGCCGGAGTGTCAGGAAACCCCAAACCGTGAGGAGATACGGGTAAAGTAACCCGCATACAAAGCACACGATAGAGCCGAAGGCCATAACCGGCACCCGCCCAACCGTATCCGTAATTTTTCCGCTAAAGGGGCGCGAAACCCCGGCAGTTAACGTAAATAGGGCAATAATAAGCCCAACGTATTCCTGTCCCCCCATCTTCTCCAGATAGGCTGGCAACTCAGGAATCATCATTGAAAAACTGGCCGAAAAGAGGAAGTTACTGACTGAGAGCAACCAAAAGGAGAGCGTATAAAGCGAAGGACCGCTGGAATTTCGTCGAGTAAACAGTGAACGAGCAATCAAAGCGAGTTGATTTGGTTCGCCCAAATTTACAATAGTTTTGACAGGATTTACAGGATAAAACAGGATTTAAGAGTAAGAATAATCCGGCTTCATCTTGTAAATCCTGTCAAAAAAACTGTGCTTTTTGAGATTACTTCGGTTCAGGTGTGCTATCACCACCATCGACTACAAATCGCCATTGGCCATTACGCTGACGTTTCCATACGGTTATGTAAACTCCTTGTTCTGACGTTCGCTTTCCAGCATTATCTTTTTTTGTCAGCATCCATTGGCCAAACGTATAACCCAAATCACCCGATGAAGATGCATCCGCTTTCAATACCTGCCACGTCAGAACGGGCCCATTCGCAGGTAATCGGCTCATCTGCGCCCGAAGAGAGTCAAATCCTATGGTTGGGGCGGCTCCGTCATTGAGTTTAATTACATCATCGGCAGCGTAGGTTGTAAAGGCTTTGGCCATGCCCTGTTTTTCAGAAAGTATGCTAAAATTCTGATCGGCCTCTCGTATTTCATCAATAGCTTTCTGACGCACCGCTGCGGCCGGATTCATGGAGCGTGGACTATCGACCTGCGTACGACAGGAGGCCATCAGACCAAAAAGTAGTATAAGTGGTACTGTGTACTTCATGTTCGGTAGGTTAAATGGTTCTGTTTTGGCGTAAATTTGCGCATTAATTAAAATGAATAATGAACAATGTATAATGTGCAATTGTGGTGCCAAGCTAACGGGCAATTGAATCACCTGCTAGTTCAGTGCTTCTCTTGAGTATCGTTATCCATTATCCATTATCAATTATACATTCTTTTTCGTATGTCTCGTAATTTTAAAATTGCCCTGTTCCTCACAGTCTCCATCCTGCTCACAACGTTTTCATTCTATTTCTGGCAGGTTTTCAAAAGCCCAAATCTTCAGGTAAACGATGGCGATAAAACGTTTGCGTTGTTGATTCCCCGCGGGGCTACGTTCGAATCGGTGATGGATACCCTTAAAACGCATAAGGTCATCAACGACGAAACATCCTTCCGGTTTCTGGCCAAGATGATGAAATATCCTGAGCTGGTTAAAGAAGGACGTTATGAAATCAAACCGCTTATGGGCAACCGCGAAGCCTTGGTCAAACTTCGCAGTGGTAATCAGGATGCTATGCCTGTAACCTTCAATAGCATGCGGCAAAAAAGCGACCTTATTCAGCGAGTCGGCAGTAAGTTCGAGTTTGGTCCCGAAGCGCTGGGCAAGTTACTGAATGATCCAGCTACCTGCCAGAAATTCGGCTTCGATACTACAACGATTGTCTGTTTGTTTCTGCCCAATACCTATGAGATGTTCTGGACAATCAAGCCCGAAGCGTTTCTGGAGCGGATGGGTACTGAATACAAAAAATTCTGGACACCCGACCGTCAGGCCAAAGCGAAAGCCCTGGGCATGAGCCAAACACAGGTACAGGTGCTGGCGTCTATTGTGGCCGCAGAAACCAATAAGCGGGACGAGCAACCGCGGGTAGCGGGCGTTTACCTAAACCGCTTAAAACGAGGCATTAAACTGGAAGCCGATCCAACCGTAATTTTTGCCCTCCGTGATTTTGGCATCCGTCGGCTGTTGAATAAACAACTCACCGTCGATTCGCCCTACAATACGTATCGTTATGCAGGGCTCCCCCCTGGGCCTATCAACCTCCCAGCCCCAGCCACGATTGATAATGTCCTGAACGCCGAGCAACACGATTATCTATACTTCGTAGTCGACGCCCGATTCAATGGTTACCATACATTCTCCAAAACGCTGGCCGAACACATAGCCAACGCCCGGTTATATCAGGAAGCTTTGACACGAATGAAGATTATGAAATAAAAGGAGGAAGGGGAGTAACGGGAGGAGAGGGAAGAAAGGGAGAAGAAAAGTCTTAGTTAACATCCTCCCTCTCCTCCCGTTACTCCCCTTCCTGCCTCTCCTCCTTTACTCCCCTTTTTTATGATTACCCACAACATTACCGACATTCGGGTGAGGTATTACGACACTGACCAAATGGGCATTGTGTATTACGGAAATTACGCCCGCTTTTATGAAATTGGGCGGGTTGAAGCCCTTCGTCATCTAGGATTGACCTATAAAAAAATGGAGGAAGATGGCATTTCCATGCCAGTCTATGATCTCAATTCCCGGTTTATCAGACCTGCGAAATATGATGATCTACTCACCATTCGGGTTACCATTCCACAACTTCCTAAAACCCGGCTAATGTTTGATTACGAGATTTTCAATCAGGACGGCCAATTACTGAATACGGGGCAAACTACCCTTGTATTTGTCAGAACGGAAACCGGCAGACCCTGTGCAGCTCCGCCTGAACTGGTCGAGGCCGCTAAACCTTTTTTTGAACAATAATTGCTGATCGTCAGTCAATAGTAGGCAGGCAACAAGCAGAAGCCAACTATTCACTGACAACTAGCGACCTCGCACGGGCGCCCCGTAACGACTTTTGCACTATGTACGACAAGCTATTGGGGTTAAAGACATTCCGAAAGGTTAGGGTTTGGTTGCATAGTCATCATCCCTTCAACTCTAAAACAACCTGGTATGCATTTTTGAAGCGAATGCTTGCCCAAATTACGGATAACGACACCAGCGAACGCGCTGCATCTGTATCATATAGCTTAATTCTGGCGGTTTTCCCAACGGTGATTTTCTTCTTCACCCTGATTCCTTATATCACCTTTATCCCTGATCTTCAGAAGCAGATCATGGATTTTTTTGAGGAGGTCCTACCGGGGAATACTTTCAGCATGGTTGATACCACAATACAGGATATTATCAGTCGCCCCCAGAGTGGAGTACTTTCATTTGGTTTCTTTCTGGCTTTATACTCGGCTACGAGTGGTTTGGTGGCGCTCATGCAAGCCTTCAACTCTTCTTATCATTCGGCAGAAAAGCGCAGTTTTTTTAAAATTCGTGCCATTGCCATTGGCTTGACGTTTACACTGGCCTTTGCGCTGATTCTGGCGATTGTTGTCTTGATAATCGGGGGAATTGTAAGCGACTACCTACTTCACTTTGGCATCCTGAACAACGTTGTTTTTATTAACTTACTGGCTATAGGCAGGTATTTAGTTGTTTTTGCGGTGTTCGTAGGTGCCGTTTCAGTCATCTACCGCTTTGGCCCGAATGTAAACATGAATTGGATCTTTATCATGCCGGGGGCCATAACAGCGTCGGTTCTGATCGTGTTAACAACCTTCGGTTTTTCCTACTATATCTCCAATTTTGGTTCGTACAACAAAGTTTATGGGTCAATCGGTACAGTGATTGCGTTGATGATCTGGATCAACTTAATCTCCTTACTACTCATTCTTGGTTTTGAAATGAATGTTTCGCTCTACAATCTGGAAGGAGACAAACACCCTAGTGTAGCGGCAAAAACAACAAACGCCACCTCAGAGACTTGAGATGACGTTTGCAAAACCTAACCCATAAATGTAAAAGCACACGCTACAGTCAGACGCCAAATTGGCACGGTCGTAACGCGTTCGTTTTAGAAAATGGCCAAAAGCGTGCCAGTTTTACATTTTGGGGAAAATATCTTTACTAAATGGTTCTGATTTTAGTAGATGGCGAATCAGCCGCTTACGCACCTTTAGGTAGCTAATTATAAATCAAGCAGTTTGGCTGTTTTTTAGCTTCAGAGCAAAATGCTGTTTTTTTTATGAGTTCTGTCTCCACCGGATCAAACCCCTCCCAGCTAATACCTTGCCAAAATCTGATTAATCCGCTGGTAACTGTTATCTGCATCTGTTATAACCACCAAAATTATGTTGTACAAGCCCTCCAATCGGTGGTTGAACAGGACTATTCCAACCTGGAGCTACTCATCATTGACAACGGTAGTACAGATCGGTCGGTAGAGCGGATTACCGAATTTATCCAGCCCTATCCAGCTATCCGTTTTATACGGAACCCAGTCAACCTGGGATTAACCAAAGCATTTAATCAAGGATTAACAGTAACTAGAGGCCAATACATCATAGACCTGTCGGCCGATGATGTATTGTTACCCAGTCGGATCACTAAACAGGTATCATTGTTTGAGCAGTTACCCACTGAATATGGGGTTGTCTTTTCGAACGCAGGGTATATTAACACAAAAGGTCAGCTAATTGGGTATCATTACGAAATTGATACGCATGGCTTCGCGCTTGCTACCATACCTACCGGAAGTATCTTCCGAAACATTCTGGAATCTTATTTTATTTGTACGCCCACAATGATGATGCGCCGGGCTGTACTGGGTGAACTAGGAGGCTATGATGAAACCTTAAGCTACGAGGATTTTGATTTCTGGGTACGGTCGTCACGGTATTACCAATATGCTTACCTCGACGAGGTATTGACGTTAAAACGGCAACTGCCCAGATCCATGTCAACGCAGGTAGTGCAGCCCAACAACAACCTACTTGCCTCAACATTAGTCGTTTGTCAGAAAGCGTTTACCCTTTGTGTTACTCCCGATGAGTTCCAGGCATTAGCTACCCGGCTTCAAACGTTTATTCGGAAAGCATTTTACGCAGAACAAGTTGATCTGGTTTTCCAGTTCGATCATCTTCTTCGTCAAATTGCCCAGCCAAACTTACTAACCAGGTTTATTCTCGCCCTAAACCACTTACAGCTACCAGTCAACATCGTATATCAACTGTATCTCAAGCTGCGTTCGAAACCGCTTTAGGTGGTTTTTGGTTTATAGGTTATGGTAGTTGGTACCAACTACCATAAATCAACTACCATTATCATGTCTGCTGAATTTATTAAGCTTTATCCAAAAAACCCTGACCCACGCCGGATTGATCATATCGTGAAAGCCCTGCGTGATGGGGCCGTTATTATTTATCCAACGGATACCATTTACGGAATGGGCTGCGATATTCATAATGCACGGGCAGTTGAACGGGTAGCCCGCATAAAAGGGATTAAACCCACCAAGAATGATTTTTCATTTATATGCTACGACCTGAGTCATATTGCCGATTATGCCCGCGTGAGTAACCAGGCGTTTAAGTTGATGAAAAGTGTGTTGCCGGGTCCCTTCACATTCATTCTCCAGGCAACTAACAATGTTCCTAAGTTGCTCAATACCAACAAAAAAACGGTAGGTATTCGTGTGCCCGACAATGACATCCCAAGGCTCATTGTACATGAGCTCGGTAACCCGATTATTACCACTTCGATTCGCGATGAGGATGAAATTATTGAGTACTCAACTGATCCGGAATTGATTTTTGAGAAATTCCAGAATCAGGTAGATATCGTAATTGATGGGGGATACGGCGGAAATGTACCCTCAACAATTGTGGATGCTACCGACGATGATTTCTCCGTGATTCGCCAGGGGCTGGGTGAATTAGTACTTTGAAAAGTTACAATAAGATTCTATACTTGCACCGTAGGGTTAATACTCCTTTACACTGGAGGCTAACCCTTTTTTTGCGAATCATCTTTTTAACTCATTATTTTAGTATGCGCTTTTCTTTAGCCGCGCTCTCCGTGCTGGCGGTTTGTCAGATTGCTGGTTGCTCTTCTTCATCCAAACAGGACGATTCGTCAAAAACAGGCAAACTCACTGCCGAAGCCACCGCAAAACCAACCACACCTCCCGATTCTTCCGGCAAACCCGCACCGGAACCGATTGCCTCAACCCGTGGTGTGAGCACTGGAGATTCAACCCTCGATTCGCTAACCTTTACTCCCCCTGCTGGACCTCTCCTGCCTAAATACCGCATTTTTGCGTACTATGGCAATCCACATTCCAAGAAAATGGGAGCACTGGGCAAATACCCAAAGGAGGAAATGCTTCAACGGCTGGATAATGAAATTAAAAACTGGCAGAAAGCCGATCCTGCCACACCCATACAGCCCGCCTTGCATTTAGTGGCAACATCGGCCCAGGGTGCTCCTGGCAAAGATGGTGGCTACCGGATGCGGATGTCGGATAAAACCATTAAGAAAGTACTGAAATGGGGCAATGAGCACAAAGCCATTGTCTTTCTGGATATTCAACGTGGCCATGCCCCCCTTGGTCCCGAGATGGAATACATGACAAAATACCTAAAATTACCCTTCGTACACCTGGGGATTGACCCGGAGTTTTCGATGGTAACGGGTGCTAAACCAGGCACCAAAATTGGCTCGTACGATGCCGCTGATGTTAATCAGGCCGTTCAGTTTCTAAGCCGGATTGTCAAAGAAAACAATCTACCTCCCAAAGTACTGGTTGTACATCGCTTTACGCAGGGGATGATTAAAAACTATAAGAATATCAAACTCGACCCGAATGTACAGATAGTGATGGACATGGATGGCTGGGGACCACCAGTGTTAAAGAAAGACTCGTATCATGATTATATCCAGAAAGAACCCGTACAGTACACGGGCTTCAAGTTGTTTTACGAAAACGATTTCCGCAAACCAGGTTCTCGCATCATGACCCCCGAAGAGGTACTGGCCCTGACCCCAAAACCAATGTATATCCAGTATCAGTAGACTATCATAGAGCGTGGATTAAGCCAAAACGCTTGAATAACCTACGCCAAAACTGGCTACAGCATCCATTTTCTAAAATCCTCCAGAAGTAGCTCTTGTGTTCAGTAAGAGCTACTTCTGGAGGATTTTTCTCGTGTGTAAATCTTATACCGCCAACTCATCGTATATACTTTATCGGTGTTGATTTCGAAATCCACCTAAACTTACTTATGTGTAAGTCTATTACCAAATATATAGTTGGTCTATAGTATAATTGCCTTCTTCTTTATTCGTTAAGTTTTTATAGGTTAGTTTGAGTAACGATAGTATTGTATATCTTGCAGAAGTTTGCTCTACTCAACATAGTTTTCCGATTAGGTTAACCTATCTCAACTTCGGTCCAGTCTTATTTTTCATTTTTACTCATTACCCTTATCGTACATATCTACAGTTTTCCAGAGTTCATTTCCCTGGGGAAATATGCTCCTACGGTTCAATTGAATGGCGGTAGCTATGTCAACTAACCGCAATGAGAACGCCCCAAATCCAGACCTGCACTTGATTAGCAAAGCGCTGGCAATGATTTGCGGAAAATGGAGATTGTATATTATCCTGCTTTTGGGCGAGCAAACGCTCCGGTACACTCAGCTCAGTGAGTTACTGCCCGGTATCAGTGAGAAGGTCCTTGCTGGCGAATTAAAAGCACTGGTAGCACTGGGTGTAATGAAACGAAAGGCATATGCAGAAATGCCCCCGCGTGTAGAGTATAAATTATCAAAAAAAGGCCGATTAGCCTTGCCGGTCCTGAACCAGCTTCAGGAAATCGGTCAACTATTTAATTGATTTATTGATGCGAACCCCATTAAAATTTAAGGATACAAGTCGATCACAATTCTATGCAACCGTTCGTAAACGAGTTGATACTTATTTTAGCGAAAGAGCCCTTTCGCCACATGCTAATGGGGCAATGTGGGCAAAGGCGAGTTTCTTTTTAATTGGGTATGCCCTGCTCTATGGCTTAATTATATCGAACCAGTTTGGTACCTGGCCCATGCTGGGGATGGCCATTGTACTAGGCATGTTTGCTGCGTTCATTGGCTTTAACATCTCACATGATGGCTTACATGGTGCTTTTTCTGCCCATAGCGGAGTCAATCGGGTATTAGGTAACAGCTTTTATCTGCTGGGCGCAAATCCCTACATCTGGAAAATTACCCATAACGTTGTTCACCATACGTACACGAATATTCCAGGTCATGATGAAGACATTGAGCTCGCACCAGGACTGGTTCGTTTAGACCCACAGGAAGAGGTTCGTCCCTGGCATCGCTATCAGCAGTGGTATACCTTTCCATTATATGCATTAGCCTCCCTATCATGGGTATTTCGAAAAGATTTCGTTAAATTTTTCAAGAGTCAGATTGGTCACCACGACAATTCATGCCATCCCCGAAGCGAGTACATCAAGCTATTCGTTTCCAAAGCCATTTATTACTTCTTTTTTCTGGTTCTCCCCTTCTTAGTACTTGATTTGGACTGGTGGCAAATTCTGATTGGTTTTGTGTTGATGCACCTGGCCGAAGGCTTAGTGTTAGGCCTTGTTTTTCAGTTAGCTCATGCCGTTGAAGGCACTGATTTCCCGCTGCCCAATGAACAGGGTGACATCCTGAACGCCTGGGCTATCCACCAGATGCACACAACAGCCAACTTCGCCCCCGATAGTGCGATGGCGGCTTTTCTGTGTGGCGGGTTAAATCGTCAGATTGAACACCATTTGTTTCCTAAGGTTTGCCATATTCATTATCCGGTTATTTCAACCATCGTTAAGGATACTGCTCATGAATTTGGACTTCCTTATCTGGAAAATCGAAGCTTCGGTTCGGCTCTGGCATCGCACTTCCGCCTTTTACGCCAATTGGGTCGTCAGACCGATTCGCTGCCCGTAGAGGTGAAGCCAATGGCCCGTAAAAACCCTGCTACCAAACCAGTTCTATCCAGTTAAACGATAGGCCTCTTTTGCATTTAATTGCCCCCCTTTCTTAACTCACCTTGTACTCAAAATTTCTCCTCGTTTTATGGCCTCCCAACAAGACCTTGATTTCACGTACACAACTATTGATAAAATTTTTCGCCTGAGCGTAGGAGAAACTGGTGATTATAGCGGGGCTATGTATAATGGCGATTTTTCGCTAACGCTCGAACAAGCTCAGCGCCAGAAACATACTTTTATTGCTGATAGCCTACGTGTAGGTAAAGGAACACGAATACTCGACATGGGTTGTGGCTGGGGACCTTTCTTAACCTTTGTGAAGCAACGTGGGGCCATCGGACGTGGCGTAACCCTTTCTAAAGGCCAGGCTGAAGCCTGCCGGGCCAATGGGCTGGAGGTTGATATAAAAGATTGCCGATTGATTACGCCAGCCGATTATGGTACGTTCGATGCAGTAAGCTGTATTGGCGGGATGGAGCACTTCTGTTCCGTTGAGCAATATCAGGCGGGTCAGCAGGATCAGGTGTACGCCGATTTTTTCACGAAACTCAACGATCTGCTACCTGTTGGTGGTCGTTTCTATATGCAGACCATGGTGTTCGGAAAAAATATGATTCCGTTTGAGGAAATCAGCCTGGACGCCCCCAAAGAATCGCCTTCCTATGCCTTGGCGCTGATGATTGCCCAGTTTCCGGGTTCATGGCTACCGTACGGTCCTGAACAGGTCATTCGGAACGCCAAGCCGTATTTTAAGCTCGTATCGCAAAGCAGCGGCCGACTCGATTATATTGAAACCATTGGCCAGTGGCGCAAGCGATTCCGGGCTTTCAACCTAAAGAAGTACTTCCTCTATGCTTCGCTGCTACCGAAATTATTGACAAATAAACCATTTCAGGATCTGATCGCGGTGTTCAGGGTAAGCCCAAACCGGGTTTGTTTCCAGAATGAGACGATGGAACATTACCGGCTGGTGTTTGAAAAAGTATAAGACGTTAGGCAGAATCGAACTATGTTTTTGTGTGACTCCAAAGGAGTCAAATGTTTATAGAAAGGCCAAGTTTGCTATAATCATCTGACCCGACGGGGTCACACCAGGCAATAAATGATATAATCTAATTCTGCGTGATTGCTTACGTATCCTGGCAAATTTAGATTCACTTATTCAAATCATTATGGCCGTTCGTGTCGCTATTCACCACCATACTCAGTACGATTACGATCGGACAGTTCATCTGTCACCTCATTTCATCCGACTTAAACCCGCAGCGCATTGTCCGGCAATAATTGAATCCTATTCGTTAACCGTTCAACCAGCCAATCATGTAATTCACTGGCAACAAGATCCGTTTGGCAACTTTATCGCTCGTGTCGATTTCTGGGAACCCATGCAACTGATGTCTATTGATGTGGACATCGTTGCAAGACTAGAGCCGGTAAATCCCTTCGATTTTTTCCTGGACACATACGCAGAATCGTTTCCTTTTGACTACGAAGCGCAGTTAAAAAAAGACCTTATACCCTATCTGGAGGTTGACGAGCCAGGCCCTGCTTTATCCAGATGGTTACAGCAGGTCGATCAAACCAAACAGAATACGATCAGCTTCCTGATTAAACTGAACCAACAGGTTAATCAGGATATTGCGTATAGCACCCGAATGGAACCTGGTGTTCAAACACCCGAGGAGACCTTAACTTTAGCCATTGGCTCCTGCCGTGATTCAGGCTGGTTAGTTGTCCAGATTTTGCGGCATCTGGGTCTGGCAGCCCGCTTTGTTTCTGGTTATCTGGCACAGGTCAGGATGGAGAAGACGGATGAGAATGATTCAGCTAATCCCGAGGAACGAAACTCACTTGCTTTACACGCTTGGACAGAAGTATTTATACCCGGTGCTGGCTGGATTGGTCTTGACCCAACGTCTGGCATGTTAGCCACTGAAGGTCATATTCCGCTAGCCTGTACCTCTACGCCAGCTGCGGCAGCCCCGTTAACTGGCACTACCGATCTCTGCGAAACAACGTTTACCTATTCCAATACCTTGACGCACCTTCCAGATGAGCAGTCTGTATAAGAATAAGTATTTCAGCTATTTATAATCATTTTGGTCGTAAACGTGTTGATAGATTACAACCCTTGTTGTGCGCTTGTTTAAAGGCAGTAAAATGCCGTTGATAATGGATGAATACCCAAATACAGTCAGCACCAAGCACAGCCTGCGCACCTCATTGAAAACCTCTCCGCTACTCCCCCCAAGGGCATTAAGAGCACCTTACGTCATTTACCAATCAACTTCAGATACACGGATTGGTATTGATGTTGTCCCGTCAATTTTGCCCATCCTTTCCAACAGTTCACCCAATATATTTTTTCAGAATCATCTTGGCCATGGCTAACGATCAGCCTAAAAAAGTGGCAACCAAAGAGCCTAAAGCACAGGGTACGCCTAGTGCCTACGTATGAACAGCGCGAATCGACTTCAGTCCTGAATTCGTTATCCGCCAACGTCTCTTCAAAAGATAAAAAATAAGCAACATGAATACTACGCCAAAGTTAACCGCTCAGGAACGTCAGCGAGCGGCCCATCAACTAGTCGAAGCTAGTAAGAAGCCTTATATTGCCCGTGGATTGTCCCGAGCCGTCCTGTATTTAACCGACGAACAAGCGGCTAAACGGGATGACCTGATTCCTCAATTTGGGCAGTTACCCACGGCGCATTAAGTACATCGACAGCGCATTTACCCTGTTAATCAAGTCAACATGACAATTATTTTTAATTACCTGTTTACGCAAACCAGAGACGGTTTTATAACCCGAGTTCCAGTTCGTATTCAGGCAGGAGGCTTGTTGGAGAAAGGGATAAACCTGGATACTTTCAATTTAAATGGCGTTGATCTGCATCAATGGATGGGCAAAAGCTTAGACGTTGATATTGAAGGTGGCATTTATTCCATCAGTGGATTGGCTGACCAATAAAGCCACAGATAGAAATTGGTTTTAGCGATTTCTACAACCCAACTTACCCAATTCACGATTACCCAAACCAGCCAATAGCTACAAAAAAATGGTTCAAAAACTCATTAGCAACTTCGTTAGGATGATTCAACAGATTGGTTGGGGTGATTTGTCCGACCGGACGTTTCGCCCAGTCATTATCCAGGATCACAGACCCGACAAATCCATCAGGACAGGTCTGATTCAGGACCGACGCCCGTAATCAAATACCCTTATCCTATGAATACATCAACTAGTTTATACACGGCTGATCAGATTAAGCAACGGCTAAATCGGGCACATCAGCTTCTTGAGTCTTCCTTATTCGATCCAACTTCACTCGATACGGGTTCCTGGAAAGTAGCTTTTGCCGAACTAATCATGGTCAGCGACGAGTTGCTGAATCAATCGCAGCAGTTAGGCCACCGAATCGATTTTTATGAGGGTGTAGGTGTATCCGGCAAGATTCAGGATATCACCTCATTAGTAGAATGGATGCGTGCCTGTTTACCAGTGTCCATTGCCGATTTGGCCGGGCAGTTAACTACGCAACGCTTGAATCGTTACTTTAATCAGGGGACCGGCTATTTTGCCAATGGGTCTTTTTTCACCGGCGAGTTTGACAATGAGCTCGCTCTATTTATCGACGATCAGCGAATCTATTTAAAACGACAGCTTGGTCGGGCTATTCAGGAAGCCGAGCCCTATTTACTCCATCTGAATTAAATATAAAGAGGCCCGATCTGAAAAGACCGGGCCTCTTTTATTACAGTACGAGAATCAACTACCGGTTCTCAACCAGTGCCTTAAACTCGTCGACACTGATCTCCTGCGATACAATAGTTAGTTGTGTTTTGGCATAACCAATTACTTTATCGTCAAATACCCGATTGAAGGTACTCGTGTAATTCTGTCCATTGTTCTTTTCGTCCATTAGGTAGTTACGGGCGATGCGGTCAATGGTTTTGTTCATCTCCTCATCTTCGCTACCGGCAAAACCGAACTGCTCACGTACCATTTGACGGGTAGCATTCAGCACTTCTTCAAATTCAACTTTGATGTCGGCTTTGTCAGCAATTTTATTTTTGATGAGCTGTAGTTTAACCGACTTCGTAAAGTCGTCGTACTGCTCGTCAATTTGCTCAGGGGTGAACTTCCCTTCATTTACTTCCATCAACCAGTTTTTCAGGAACTCGTCAGGTAGCAAAATTGGGGTATTTTCGATCAATGATTTCTCGATATCTAAACGCAACAGCTGGTCCGATTCACGGCTATAGTTGCTCCGAATAATTTCGGCCACTTTCGTGCGGAATTGTTCTTCATTTTCAACAGCACCTACGCCCAGCACTTTATCAAAAAACTCCTGATTCAGTTCGGCCGGCTCATGACGGGTAATGTCGTCAATGGCAAAGGTGAACTCACCAGTTAGTTCAGCAGCCTCTTCTTTTTTCACACCGGTAGCGTTAGCACGGGATTTCTCATCCGGGAATGCTTGCTCCAGTACAAACGTAACAACGTCACCTTTTTTCTTACCCACAAACTGACCTTTGGCATCTTCTGCCATCTGGTTCATCGGGAATGCAGTCTTGGCCGAAAATAATTCACCTTCGCCAGTTGTCTGCTTCAGTTCGCCATAAATGGTATCGCCATCACTAACTTCCTCTCCATGTGCATGCGCGTGGAAACGCTCCTGTAAATCAGCAATGGTTGAATCTATTTCAGCTTCGCCCGCCTGAATTTCGTAGTTTGTTACACTTGGCAGATCGCTGAAATCAATATCGAATTCCGAAGCCAGACCCAGTGTATAACTGAACGCAAAATCGGTTTGGTTGTCCCAGTCGATAGCATCCGCTTCATCGCGATTTGGAACGGGATCGCCTACAACCTGCAATTTATTTTCGCGGATATAGTCACTAACCGTCTTGCTGAGCATAGAATTGATCTCATCGACCAGAATGCTTTTACCGTACATCTTTTGCACGAGCGAAGCGGGTACGTGGCCAGGACGGAATCCCTTTAACTGAACCTTACGACCGTAGTCTTTCAGTTTCTTATCAACTTCTGGCTTGTAGTCGGCTGGAGTTAGGGTAATCTTCAGCGAAGCATTGGTATCGCTGGCTTTTTCGAGGGTAATATCCACGTTTGTATCGGTTTAAAATGGTGAATGAGCGAATGAGAGATTGAGCGAATGTTAGTCAATGCGACAAATTACAATTCACTCATTCACTCAATCACTCATTCAAAACTTTGTACGGGCGGAGGGACTCGAACCCCCATGCCTTGCGGCACCAGATCCTAAGTCTGGCACGTCTACCAATTTCGCCACGCCCGCAGGTAGCCGTCAATGAACAACGTAGAATGAATAATGTACAGTGGCTGTACAACCCTTATTCATCATGCATTTTACATTATGCACTGGTTTCGGAGTGCAAAAGTACGAAAGTTTTTCAACTCTCCAAGGAATTTTATAGAAGGTTTTATTTTTAGCTCATCTTGGCTCTATTTTCGATTATTATTTTGTTATCTTGGTAGTACGAGTACAACCGACGGGTAATGCCCAACCAAAGACACCACCTATGATGAATGCAGTCGAACATCGACCTGGCGCTGAACCCACAATTGATTTAGAACTGGAACGACAGGAAATCCTGAAACGCTACCGGCGGCTATTGCGGGCGGCAAAACCAATGCTGAAGGGGGATGACGCCAAGCTGATTAAAAAGGCGTTCAATACCTCAGCCGAGGCTCACAAGAACATGCGTCGTCGGTCAGGAGAGCCCTATATCTACCATCCACTGGCTGTTGCACAGATTGCTGTAGAAGAAATTGGCTTAGGCACCACCAGTATCGTTGCCGCTCTCCTCCACGATGTTGTTGAAGATACAGACACTACGATTGCCGATATTGACCGGGCATTTGGACCCAAAGTAGCTCGGATTATTGACGGACTAACCAAGATTTCGGGCTTTTTTGAATACGGCTCCTCACAGCAGGCTGAAAACTTCCGAAAGATGCTGCTGACGCTGTCAGACGACGTCCGGGTGATTCTGATTAAGCTTGCTGACCGGCTCCACAATATGCGAACGCTGGACTCCATGCCCCGCGATAAGCAATTGAAAATTGCCTCCGAAACGATTTACATCTATGCGCCATTGGCACACCGCCTGGGTCTGTACACGATTAAATCGGAGCTGGAAGATTTGTATCTGAAGCACGTTGAGCCGGAGGCCTACAAGGACATTGCCAAAAAATTACGCGAGACCCGACTTGCCCGCGACCGATTTATTGGTCGCTTTATCGAACCAATTGAGAAAGACCTTGCCGAAACAGGTATTAAATACGTCATTAAAGGTCGGCCCAAGTCCATTTACTCAATCTGGACCAAGCTTAACAAATCGAAAAAGCCCTTCGAGGAAATTTACGATCTGTTCGCAGTCCGTATTATTCTGGATGTTCCACCCGAAGAAGAAAAAGCCGCTTGCTGGCGAGCCTATTCCATCGTAACGGACCACTACAAACCCAACCCCGACCGCCTGAAAGACTGGATCAGTACGCCACGTACCAATGGCTATGAGTCGTTACACACAACGGTTATGAGTCGTTTGGGGCAATGGGTTGAAGTTCAGATTCGGACCGAGCGGATGAATGACATTGCCGAGAAAGGGTACGCAGCCCACTGGAAATACAAAGGCAATGATACGCAGACCGGTGCCGGTATTGAAGCCTGGATTAGTCAGGTTCGTGACATGATCGAGTCGGCAGGCAGTGGCGACAAAAAAGCAGCCATTGAGTTCGTTGACGATTTTCGAAGCAATCTATACAGTGAAGAAGTCTTCGTCTTTACACCCAAAGGTGATCTTCAGGTATTGCAACGCGGAGCCACGGCACTTGATTTTGCCTTTGATATTCATACCCAGATTGGGGCTCGGTGTATGGCGGCCAAGGTTAACAATACCCTGGTACCGCTGAGTTACGTCCTGCAAAATGGTGATCAGGTAGAGGTCATTACCTCAAACCGGCAAAAACCAAACGAAGACTGGCTTCGCTTTGTCGTTACCTCAAAGGCCAAGACCAAGATCAAAGACCTAATTAAGGAGGAGAATAAGCGCTACGTGACCGATGGCCGTGAGCTGGTCAACAAAAAGTTACGCTTACTTCGAATTGAGATGACCAACGAGGTGATCAACCAGTTACGGGCTTATTTCGGCTCTAAAACAACGGATGATTTCTTTTATCGGGTTGGAAAAGGTCATATCGATGTTGCTGAACTTAAGAAATTCAAGTCCGATAAGGAAGCCAAAGAAAACCGTACTAATAAGCTCAATACCGATGCCTTGCCTGACGCCAAGGCATTTGTCAAAGAACTTAAGAAAATTCACGGCGAACGGGCCGACGCCGATATGCTCCTCATTGGTGAGGACATGGATAAGATCGACTACACGCTGTCAAAATGTTGCAACCCCATTTCGGGCGACGATGTGTTTGGGTTTGTTACGATTAACGAAGGCATTAAAATTCACCGGGTTACCTGTCCGAACGCCGTCGAGCTGATGTCGAATCATGGCAACCGGATTATCAAGGCTAAATGGACATCCCAGAAAGAACTGGCGTTTCTGGCGGGCCTTCGCATTACCGGTACTGACCGCGTAGGCTTAATCAACGATGTGACCCGGGTCATTAGTAACGAGTTGCATATCAACATGCGCTCCGTCGCCATTGATTCAAAAGACGGTATTTTTGAAGGCAACATTCGACTCTACGTCCACGATACGGGCCACCTCGAAATTCTGATGCATAAACTTGAGCGCGTCCAGGGCGTGTTTGAGGTTGTGCGATTCGACTCTTAATGAGACAGTTTGAAATTTATAGTTTGAAGTTTGAAGTTGACTGAAACAAGGCCTGATGATTAGGCCAGTGTGAACAAACTTCAAACATCAAACTATAAACTTCAAACCATAAACATCTACCTTTGTACTTTCACTTAATCGGAACCGGATATGCCTGCGCCGACACAAACGAATTTAGAGGCAGCCCAAATGATTTTTCGGGCTTACCTCGAACGAAAAGGCCTGCGAAAGACGCCTGAACGTTTTGCCATTCTTGAAGAGATTTATAATCGGCAAGACCACTTCGATGTGGATGAGTTGTATATCTCCATGAAGAATAAGAAGTATCGGGTTAGTCGGGCAACAGTCTATAACACCTTAGACGTGTTGGTTGACTGTGACTTAGTGACCAAGCACCAGTTTGGCCGAAATCTGGCCCAGTACGAAAAATCATATGGTTTCCGTCAGCACGATCACCTGATATGCACCGACTGCCATAAAGTAATGGAATTCTGTGACCCACGCGTTCAGAATATTCAGAACATGGTGGGCGATATGCTGAAATTCAACGTCATGCACCACTCTCTGATTTTCTACGGCTCCTGCGCACGCGATTTCTGTGAGAACAAAAAGGAAGGTCAGCAAGAAACCCAGGCTGTAGGCATGGTAATGGAAGAGTAATTTTCAGGTATGAGATTGACTGTATGCCGCTTGCTCAACTAAATATCTCCCGAATGCTGGCCCCCGATATCAATCATCCTATTATGGCTGATTTTGTGGCGCAACTCGATACGATTAATAAATTGGCCGAGTCAAGTACGGGATTTATCTGGCGATTAACAGGCGATGGGAATGATGCTACCAGCCTTCGCCCATTCGATGACGAACGAATCATCGTCAATATGTCGGTTTGGGAGTCGCTAGAATCGTTGCAGAACTTCGTCTTTAAAAGTATGCATACTGCGGTTATGAAAGACCGGAAGAAATGGTTCGAGAAACCGGATCAGCTAATGACTGTGCTGTGGTGGATTCCGGTAAGTCATGTACCAACGGTTGAGGAAGCGAAAGAACGGCTTGAGTTCCTGAATACAACCGGACCAGGCCCCAGCGCATTTACATTTCGGGAGATATGGCCGGAGACGTTTGTTAATGCCACTCAGAGTAGAGAATCAGTATAACTATAACCGCGTTAGCGGCTCATTCAAGAATGATCGATGTTTTATTAGGCCTCCAGTGGGGCGACGAAGGTAAAGGTAAAATTGTGGACGTACTGGCTCCACAATATCAGGTTGTAGCCCGTTTTCAGGGGGGCCCAAATGCTGGACACACCCTCGAATTCAATGGACTGAAACACGTACTACACCAGATTCCGTCCGGTATTTTTCGCGACGATATTCTCAACATCATCGGCAATGGCGTAGTGCTCGACCCGATTGTGTTTAAAAAAGAAATCGACGGGCTGGCGAAATACAACCTTTCCTTAACACAGAATCTACAGATTTCCCGTAAGGCTTCTATTATTCTACCAACCCATAGACTCCTGGATGCCGCTTACGAACAGGCAAAAGGTGAGTCGAAAATTGGCTCAACCCTGCGCGGAATTGGTCCAACCTATCAGGATAAAGTGGCCCGCCTGGGTCTGCGCGTAGGCGATGTTGAGTCGCCAAACTTTCGGGCAAAGTATGATAAACTGGTAGCCATTCACAAAGTAATTCTGGAGCAGAACAACTTCGATTATGCGTCGGTACTGCCCCAGTCAGAAGCTGAGTTTTTTGGCGCAGTCGAGTTCATGAAGCAGTTCCAATTAACGGATAGTGAATACGCCGTTAATGATGCCATACAAAGTGGCAGGAAGATTCTGGCCGAAGGTGCTCAGGGTTCACTGCTCGATATCGACTTCGGTTCGTACCCATTTGTAACCTCCTCCAGCACGATGACAGCCGGAGCCTGCACGGGTCTGGGCGTAGCTCCTCGTCAGATTGGCGAAGTTTATGGTATTTTCAAAGCCTACTGCACCCGCGTAGGAAGTGGCCCCTTCCCTACCGAACTCTCCGATGAAACGGGTGAGCGTATCCGGGCAGAAGGTCGCGAATTTGGTGCCACAACGGGTCGTCCGCGTCGGTGCGGCTGGCTCGACCTGCCTGCGCTGAAGTATGCCATTATGATTAATGGGGTAACCCAATTGGTCATGATGAAGGTGGATGTATTGAATATCTTCGACGAAATTAAGGTATGTACCCACTACCAACTTCCAGATGGCACCACTACGGAACAAATGCCATATGATCTCTGTGATACGGATGTGACGCCTATTTATCAATCGTTCAAAGGCTGGCAGGCCGACCTAACGAATATCCGTTCGTTCGAAGATGTACCCGCTGAGTTGGCCACGTACGTTTACTTCCTGGAAGATACGTTGGGCTTACCGATCAATTTTATCTCAACCAGCCCCGATCGCGAAGCCATTATTCATCGTCGGGCCGTAATTGCCTAAGCACGCCGATTAATTATACACAAAAAGAGCACTCGTATACACGAGTGCTCTTTTTGTGTAAATACCCTGGTAATCAAAATATTATACGTATGTTTACCTACCGACCTCTTGTAACTGCCTTCATGTATGCTATTCAAAAAAAATGTCAGTTTTGTTGACCAGCTTGTGCGAGCTATTTTAATTGTAGACTTGCTTGTCCCCTGTCTGCTGGGGCTTTTGCCTACCCTGGTTGTTTATCTCTTTAGTACGCTCTCGTTCATTCTCGCCATTGGCTGTGTAACGCGCTACTGCTTCATTTACGACTTGTTCAAGTTTTCGACCCGGGAGAATCAAGTTAGCGTCTAGGTAATCCAACGATCCAGTAGTTACGATCCCCCGGTTTATTGCGAAATTGGGGCGGCTTTTTTGCGTATTTTTGGCGAACAATCAGCCTGAGCCATGTCAGCAAAGAATTTTTACCACACGTTATATCAGACTGACTCGATTTACCGGCTGCCTAACGAATCGTGGGCGGTAAGTAGTCAAGTATTGGAAGAGCCAGCGGTGGCTGATAAGGCTATTTATTTACACCTGGAAGAGGCTAATACGTCTGATTTATTAACGGAATTAGACGCGTTGACGGCTAACTCTGTTAAGGTTATTGAACCCGTAGTAGCTGACATCACCCAAGTTCCACCCGTGTTAATTACACCCGTACCAGAACCTGTCGTTCTAATTCACACACCGGAACCGTTACCCGAACCCGCTCCCCGACCAACTACGCCTGCCATCGTGCCACCTATTCAGCAAGCCAGGTTGCCACAACTCAATCATAAGGTTCTCCTACTGGCCGATGAAGAGCTGGACCCCAGTAATTTGTTGTTTTTAGAGAAAATTCTGAAAGCTGTCAATCTAAATATTGAAGGCGTTGATTTGCTCAATTTGCATGGTGTTCGGGATATGGATTTCCCGGAGTTGCTACGTGGCAAGTACATCAATCACTTTATTACCTTTGGCGTGCCGTTTGAGCGGATTAACCTCGACATTATGATGGATCGGTATTCGCCGGTCCGGTTTGAGGGTATTACCTTTCTAATGGCCGATTCCTTACCAACGATTGAAGCCGATCAAAATTTAAAGAAGCGGCTCTGGGGTGCCCTACAGCGTATATTTCTGCAACGGTAATCTCTCTACTATCGAGTAAACAGCCATTTCCAGATGGCAACCGTAGACTCGGGAACGCTCCAAATCGATAAGAGCAGAAACACAGCTCCCATGCCACCCATAACATACACCATCAGATAGTCACCATCCAGTTGGACGTTTTCTGGCTTGGCCGGATCATAATACAGCGTTACTTCATCGCCAATCTCATAAGCGGGTGGATTTCTACCTTCCGAACTGTGGAATACTAACTCGCACCCATCACGAATATGATAGCGTATGGAAGGCGCCATCGGATACTCACGTGGTTTCATTCGATGCATATCAATGACAACACCTTTGGTGGCAACGCCATGCTGAACCAACTGTTGATGGCTGTAATAGAGATAATAGGCAATACTTATAAACAGGACTCCTATCAGAAAAAAAATGAAGATAAACAGGTCACCAGCCGGGAACTTCATGATTAACGATGGGTTTAATCAGGACAGCTTTGATTGAGAATTACAGCACGAAACTACCAATCAATACGAAGTGGAACTAAGGGGAATAAATAACTGGTGGAATCGAGCAAACAGTCTACCATATTTTCCCTTCAGTAAGTAAATCAACGTTAAACTCCTGACAGAAATATTCTCCATCCATCACTTGTTACTTGCATCAATGGGGTACTATTCGCGTATTTACGCCCGTTTTCGCTTTAACAACCTGTTCCGGCGGACTAATTCTCTTTCGGATTTCGATAAATGACGCTTACCAACCGACTCCGTTCTTTTTTCACTCGTACGACTTCATTGCCTGCGCCAACGGCTACGATAGAGGCTCCTCTTACCAGAGTGGTATCCCAACCTCCTGGTTTACGGGAACAATCGTCCTCTGAACCATTACCTTTAGTGCTTTCCCCTTTTCTTACAAGAACAGACCCTCTTCCAACTTGGCTGGCTGATGAAGAAAGCCTCCGGGATGAGGGTGTACTGTTCGGACTTTCGGATGCCCGTCCGGATGGTAAATTGGCCCAGATTCGGGCGTATTTTGGTCAGCAATCCGCCCCTCTCGACGAGCAAATTGAGCAGCATACCGAAAAAATCGGTGAACTCAATTTGTTTATCGAGCAACGTGAGAATCGAATTATAACCCTTCGTAACCAAATCAGCGATCTGCACGATACGCAGCCTGTTTCTAACAATCTGGTTCGGCATGTGGTCAGTCTGGCTTTATCAGTCGTATTGTGCATTGGGAACTTCTATCTGATTGACGAAACACTGCGCCCCGTTTTTGCCAATCGGTGGATTGCCGTTGGCGTATTTATAGCCGGGATGTTCAATTTGTTTGGCCGAACATCGTTCTTTTATGAAACAGATACCCGATTAACTGGCCGACGATTGGTAGAAGAGCTTAGTTTACCGCTAGCCACAGCTATTTTTGTGCTGGTGCAGGCATTACACTCTCAAGCTGTTGGGCAGGCCATTGGCTTGTTTGTTTTTGTATTCTTCCTGTTCTTACTGGCGGGAAAACTAGTTTTAAGCACCCTGACGTCACTACAAACGGACGTTTCCGGTATTCAGAGTAACCACCGGCTCACTATCAATAAATTGCAGAATCTACCCCGATGGGAAGCCGATATTGAGCGCCTAAGCCAGGAAATTGATAGCATTCGGGCACAGAAGTGGCCCATTGTAACAACCCTGAATCACCTCCAGGCCGAGATGACCCGTTTGAACACTCAACGCGATGGGCTTGTTAATCTATTTATCAGTGAGTTTGAACTCGCCCGTAGCCTACGAAACCGGCTTACGGAACAACAACGGAAATCAATGATGAATTATGAATGATGAATTTTACGCTATTGCTTTTCATTCATAATTCATCATTTATAATTTATCATTGATTATGGAGCCAACTAACAACCCCGACTTCCAGCATGGCTACACCAGTGGTGTGGAAGGTGTAAACCGGGAAACATACGAAGGATATCTATCCAGTCAGATCAATACGGACTGGCTTTCTGAACGAATACAGGAAAAACGAACCGAACTGGCCAATACCGAATGTAAGCTAAGCGAAACCACTGAAGCCAATCGAACGGCCTTTGCCGATTTGCAGGCGCATACGGTACAGGTTGAACGCTTAGCCAAGCAGATCAGTCAACGGGAAGCCGACCGGCAGGTCTTAGAAGCCGACCGGGACCAACTGCGCGAACGTCGAACCAAAGCCTCGCCCGATTATTCATTGCTTGCCGGACTGCTGTTTCTGATAGCCGGTATTTCATTTCTGGCGGGTGATTTGATCATCTCACACGAGATCGTGGCTTACGCGCTGAACATACGCAACACCAATGAGGCCTGGGCATTTGCCGTCGGTCTGGCCATGGTGTCGATTTTGTTAAAGCCCGCTTATGACCGACTTATTGAGCAGCCATACAAGGAAGATCCCGTAAAAAACGGGCGAAAATACGGTCGCTTTAAGATGGCATTAGCCGTTTTTTCAGTATTGACATTAGCAGTGCTGGGCTGGTTCCGATATGAAGCGTATCGGACAGATCAGCTTAAATCAGCCATTAATAAATCGGTGCGGCAGCTTCAGTTGAATACCGATCCAACCGCTGCCACACAAACGCTCAGTTCATCTACGCTCAACCAAATCGAGAAACAACTTAACGAATCGAGCGAGTTAAATCTGGCGTTGGTCAATAGCCCCTGGGCACTTTTATCGTTCGTACTCAGCGGTATTTTGTTTGCGTTGGCCGGAGCTGTCTGCCTGGGCATTGCCTTACCCGTATTGTCTGCGTTCTGGTTCAGATGGTTGCAGGCCGATATAAAACTCTGGAAACTACGTCGTCGATTGAAGCGCCTGGACAAAGAAATTGCTCCCCTCGAAACGCAATTAGCCGATCAACTGACACAGCAAAATGTGTTGCAGCATAACCTAGACTTATTACCCAATCTCGCCGAACTAAAAGAAGAACGGCAATCCATCCTAGCTGACCTCAACGAGTTTCTGGCCGAACTAAAACTGGCCCAAACCGACAGTCGTATCAGTAATTTCAATGATGGGTATGGACAGGGAGAGGCTACACGTACTGGCCTCAGCGACGAAGAACAACGTCAGCTACGGAAAGAAATGCTCTCGCTTCACAATAATGGCCGCAAACGAGTTGATGAACCCCGCATAACTGGTAATGGGACTCCACCAACCAACGGTACGAATGGAAAACCACAGGGATTACGTCCTTACCAGACGGTTCGAAAATTTCTGTCGGACGAATTGTAAGGTATAGGTTCTCGGAGAATCCTGGACGACGCCACAAGAATCTTGTTTAGTTAAGACAAGAATTTCGTTTAGTTAAGCAGTAGCTGGTTGCCACTCAAAGCATAGCTTTTCGGCGTCATCACTAATGATCTGGTTGAAGCCATTTTTGGCAAGTACACCAATTGATGCCTGGTTATTGGGTAGCGTACGCGCAATGATTCGCTTTACACCTGCCTGTTGTTTTGCATGATCAACAAGTCTTGCCACTAGTTCAGTAGCAATTCCCTGCCGTCGCCACTCGCTTGAAACCGAATAACCAATTTCGACGGTCCCTTCGGTATCAGGTGGCCCAAAATACCCTCCACTGGCCACTAATGTAGCGGGTGTTGTGGGGGTTGGATACGTAACGACATACCAGGCATACCAACCCGTTGCTTCCAGACCTCCGATCAGCAGTTGATCCAGAAAGAACTGAATGGCTCCCTGGTCATACTCACCGGGTGGCCAATCTGATGGAATGTCTACATTGAGTGCCTTTGCTAATTGCTGGTTACTGACTAATTCAGCTCGTAACAAAGCTGGGGAAGCGGCAACGAATAGCAGTCGAGGTGAAAAGAGAAGTAGTGAATTCATCCACTAAGCTACTACTTTTACGAATGCACATTAAAATTTCAAAAGCAACGCGTACAGCAACGGAGAAATGGGGCGAAAATCGTATTTGTACCTTGACGGAGACATATCAACAAATACCTATCAACTAAATGTAGGCGGGCGTAACAAATTGATTTCGGAGGGGATCTGGTATGTCTAAATGCAAGACTTCCAGGGCAAGCATTTCCCTTAACTTTCTTCTCCTCTTAACACATATTTATGGCCAGTGAGCTTTTTAACCGTAAAGATATTTTAGCTTATTTTATTGTTGCTGCCATAGGCGCTTCGTTGCAATTAATAGCGGGTAGTTTACTTCAGGATTGGTTTCTAATCAGTTATCAGGAAGCCTTATTAATTGGGTACGTAATTGCATTTCTGGTTGGTTTCTTTCTAACCAAGCTTTTCGCCTTTAATGCGAAGAACTCGGCTAAAACCCAGCGTGAAGCCATCAAATTTACGCTGGTCTCTCTACTCTCCTGCCTGATTACTGTGTATGGGGCATCCTTCCTTTACGACTATTCAATGGCAACCTTCGGCCCACAGACCTTTACCATTCCCTTTTCGGTAAAGGAGGTTCACCTGAACAAATTTATATCGCAGATTGTAGGAATGGGGCTCAGTTTTTTGAGTAATTATATCCTACACAAACGATTCACATTTGCGAATACCGGTTTTTATGAAAAGCTGAAAGCATTACTGAATTTGCAATAAGTAATTAAACAAAATTAGTAACCACAGAGGCACGGAGAACACAGAGATTAATAAACGAATAGTTAATTGTTTAATCTCTGTGTTCTCCGTGCCTCTGTGGTTAAAATCTGATCTTAGCTGATGGTAGTACTTAGCTGGTTAACAAGAAGCGTTTAACCTATGGGCTCGCTTTTTTACAAAACTATCCCCGCCAGCAAACCTCCCAGGATCAGGACGTAAGGCGGAATCTTCGTATATAATAACAGTCCTATTGTGAGCACAACAATGGCAACAGAAGGCCAGTGAGTAGCCATTGGCTCAAAAAGGGCGATGGCTGCTGCCGCTGTCAGCCCTGTACTGGCGGCATTGATTCCCCCCAGTGAAGCCCGCACGACACGGTAGCGTTTGAGTTGTCCCCAAAACCGGTACACAAAGAAGATAAGAAAAGTACCCGGAAGAAAAATTCCAGCTGTAGACACTAAGCCACCCCATAGTTGACCATGAATACCGGCATCGCGCATAGATAGTGCCCCAATGTAGGAGGCAAAGGCAAACACAGGCCCAGGGACCGCCTGCACTAGCCCAAGCCCCGACAAAAATTCCTCACGAGTCAGGTAGTGTTTAAAGGCCACAAACTCATTATACAGCATAGGTGTTAGCACTTGCCCTCCCCCAAACACAAAGCTCCCGTTCCGATAAAAGTTTTCGAACAACCGAACCGGCAGCGAGTGGGTGATAGCCCCCATTCCGGCAGCGAGAATAAATACCCCGAACCACAGAAAAAAATTAGCCCACTGCACACGCAGGGGCTGTTTTTCCATTCTTGCTTGTTTTTGATAGGCCAGTGCTGTAGTAAGCCCACCTACCGCAATAACAATGGGGGTCATAACGGGCGATCGGAACATATAGCCGACCAAAGCCGCAGTAAGCGCCAGCAACAGGCTTATTTTATCCTGAATGACTTTCTGCCCAATCCGATACCCGGCAACCACCATGAACCCAACGGCCATTGGCTGAATAAAACGGGCAAACTGAAGAGAGAGATTATGCCGTTCGAGGTAAAAGATCCCGATTCCAGCCGCTGTCATGATGGATACGGCAGGAAGTATCCAGATGATCAGCGTTAGATACGCTAAATTCGGCCCACCAATTTTAAACCCAAGAGCCGTAATCGTTTGCGTAGAGGTTGGGCCGGGTAACACTTGACCCAGCGCATTTAACTCAAGCAACTCTTCCTCCGTCAAGTACCGTCTTTTCTGCACCAAACGGTCGTAAAACATGGCCAGATGCACCTGAGGACCACCAAACGTCGTGAGGGCAAGAATCAGCACATCTTTCAGAAAGATGATGTAGCGAATTCGTCGCACGGGTTGGGTAGTCGTTAGGTAGGGCAGCATAAGGGATGTCATTAAGCATCATTCATTGTCATTAGACGTCATTTAATGGAAACGCTCAACAAATGACGTCTAATGACGATAAATGACTATTTCTTCTTCAATCCTAACTCCATTAAGCGCTCGTCCAGGAATTCACCCGCCGTCATATCAACGTAAATTTTGGGGTGTTGGGCGTCAATGCAACTTTCCAGACTGGTGAGATCCATATCGGCACGGGGATGCATGAAAAACGGAATCGAGTACCGGGACTGATTCATTTTTTCGCGAGGTGGATTCACGACCTGATGAATCGTCGATTTCAATTTGTGATTCGTGAGTCGGTCCAGCATATCACCTACGTTTACAACGACTTGATCGGGCAGGGCGGTAATGCCAATCCATTTTCCGTCACGTCGGAGCACTTCAAGTCCATCGGCCGATGCACCCATCAGCAACGTAATCAGGTTGATATCGCCATGAGCAGCGGCTCGTACGGCACCATCTGGCGTTTTATCGGGATCGAGCGGAAAATAATGCAAGGCACGCAGAATGCTGTCGCCGTTCCGGACTTTATCGTCAAAATACGTTTCGGGCAATTCCAGATAAAGTGCAATTGCCCTTAATAGCTGCTTCCCGGCACTTTCGAGTGTCTTGTAAGCCGTTACGGTTGCTTCACTAAATTCTGGGTATTCTTCCGGGAATACATTAGCGGGCATATCCCCTTCTGGCTCCGGCTGGCCAATGTGGTAAAACTCCTTCAGGTCAGCAACTTTAAATCCTTTAGCCGTTTCTTTTCCCTTACCGATGTAGCCACGCTGGCCACTTAGTTCTGGGTGTTCATATTTCTGTTTAATACTATCGGGCGATGAAAAGAAAGCCTGTGCCGAATCATAGAGTTTTTTAGTCAGTTCATCGGTGAGGCCATGGTTGCGAATAGCGACAAAACCAATTTGATTAAACGCCCGGCCTAAATCCTGCACGAATTTGGCTTTGCGGTCGGGGTCACCTGAGGTGAAATCCGCCAAGTCTAATGACGGAATTTCATTGTATAATTCTTCGGTTAACATAGACGAAAACTATTTCCACAAAAATATGAATTTAGTGGAGTAAGTAAAAGTAAGTGGAGTGAGGAAAGTAATTGCATACTGCACTACTCCACCCACTCCACCTATTTTTACTTACCCCACTAAATTACGCGCCGAAATTCTTCCCTACTTTGTTCCAGTCAACCACGTTCCAGAAAGCGGTTACGTAGTCTGGTCGACGGTTCTGGTATTTCAGATAATACGCGTGCTCCCAAACGTCAAGACCCAGAACAGGGGTTCCTTTTTTCTCAGCCAGGGCCATTAGTGGATTATCCTGATTGGGCGTTGAGATGATTTCTACGTCGTTTCCATTCTTGATGAGCCACACCCATCCCGAACCAAAACGGCCAGTTGCCGCTTTGCCCCACTCCGTTTTAAAATTGTCGAACGAAGTATATTTTTTATTGATCGCGTCGGCCAGAGCGCCTTTTGGCGCACCGCCTGCGTTAGGTCCCATAACATTCCAGAAGAAGGTGTGATTCCAGTGACCACCTGCGTTGTTACGCACGGCTGCCGGGGTGCTCGTGGTTACACTTTTCACCAGTGCGTCAATGTCCATCTTCGCCATATCGGTTCCGGCAACAGCCTTGTTCAGATTGTCAACGTACGCTTTATGGTGTTTACCATGGTGGATTTCCATGGTCATTTTATCGATATGCGGCTCAAGTGCACCAGCGTCGTAAGGCAGCGGAGCCAGTTTGAATGGACCTTCTGCCTGAGCAGGAGCTAAACCAAAAGAACGGAAAGCTATCAGGCTGGCCGATGTACCAAATGCCAGTTTCAAAAACTCGGAGCGATTCATGCGAATGATTGGTTTTGGGAGAAAACAAAAGCGTCTGCGACCTAGGTCTGTTAATCAAAACCCTACAAATGGGCGAATGTTCAACGAATCGGGCTCGCAGACCAAGGTCGTGGACACAAAGAAAGAAGATTTTCCTAAGCAAACAGCATCTATGTGTGCTGCCAGGGAAAGAGACTACTCATACACAATCCGGCTCAGAATACTCCGGCCAAGCGTTACTTCGTCGGCATATTCAAGATCGCCCCCGATAGGAATACCACGGGCAATAGTGGAAATTTTGAGGTTAAACGGCTTGAGCTTTTTCTGCAGATAAAAAGCCGTTGTATCGCCTTCCATTGTGGGGCTGATCGCCAGAATAATTTCGCGTACCTGCTCACTTTCCGAACCGCGAAGCCGGGTTATGAGCGAGTCGATTTGCAAATCACTCGGGCCAATGCCTTCTACGGGTGAAATAATGCCTCCCAGTACATGATACAGGCCTTTGTATTGTGCGGTATTTTCAATAGCCAGCACATCACGGGTATCTTCAACCACGCAGATCAACGATTGGTCGCGTTTGTGGCTGGCACAAATGGTACACAAATCATGGTCGGAGAGGTTGTGGCACTTCTGGCAGTATTTAACCTTCGTGCGCATGGCCGTTAGACTTTGGGCCAGCAGTTCAGTTTGGTCTTCGTCACGTTTTAACAGATGCAGTACCAGCCGGAGTGCGGTCTTCTTTCCAATTCCCGGCAGTTTCGACACCTCGTTAACCGCGTCTTCTATGAGTTTGGAGGGGTATTCCAAGAGTTTGTTGTTTAATGAATAATGTATAATGAGTAATGAATAATGAGCTCAATCATTCTACATTACTCATTATACATTGTACATTCAATTTAGAACTTCAGCAGAGATACCACGCCGGCAGATCTCGTTACGCATGGGTACGAGCTCTTCCCAAGAACCGTTTTTAACCGCACATTTGCCTTTGTAGTGAATTAGCAGGGTGCATTGTTCAGCCTGTTCGGGCGTGTGTTCACAAACATCGATCAATGTATCAATAACATGATCGAACGTATTGACCTCGTCATTGAAAACCACGAGGTTATGAACGTCGGTTTCAACTACTTCATCGAGTACATCTACATGGGTCGACCAGTCGTTTTCTTCAAAAGGTTGCATGGGATCGAAAAGCGTGTTTACTTAGCAAATTTACGGAAAAACGAGCAGTTTTGAAAACTGTTATCCCGCTTTAAGAAAACCCCATTTTGGCCTGAAAAGTTGCCGTATTCTTCATGAACACCACCCTCGCTTTAGTGATTTTAGTAGCTTATTTCGGGATGCTGATTGCCGTTTCCTTTTACACCGCCCGAGGAGCTGATACCAATGCTTTTTTTACCGCTAACCGGCAGTCGCCCTGGTGGTTAGTTGCCTTTGGCATGATTGGCACCTCGTTGTCGGGGGTTACCTTTATTTCGGTACCGGGAGCTGTGGGCAAAATTGGCTTCTCGTACTTTCAGGTTGTACTGGGCTATATTGTTGGGTATTTTGTGATCGGTTCGGTACTGATGCCGCTTTATTACCGACTGAACCTGATTTCCATTTATGGCTATCTCGAAAAACGCTTCGGTTTCTGGTCGTATAAAGCCGGGGCTGGCTTCTTTTTGCTCGCCCGAACGGTTGGCTCAGCCGTCCGGCTTTATGTAGCCGCCGGGGTTTTACAGATCGCACTCTTTAATGCATTAGGCGTGCCGTTCGAAGTGTCGGTCTTTATTACCATTGGATTGATCTGGATTTATACCTTCAAAGGGGGTGTTAAAACCATTATCGTGACGGATACGCTCCAGACCGTCTTTCTAGTCACAGCAGTGGTATTGACGATTGTTTTGATCTCTCAGGAACTGGGTTTATCCTTCGGAGGATTAATCCAAACTGTTAAAGCCAGCCCCATGTCGCAGGTATTTTATTGGGATGCCAATGATCCGAAGAACTTCTTCAAACAGTTTATTTCAGGCGCATTCATTGCTATTGTAATGACGGGTCTGGACCAGGATCTGATGCAGAAAAATCTGACCTGCAAAAACATTGGCGAAGCGCAGAAAAATATGTTCTGGTTCACGATAACACTGGTTTTCGTCAACTTTCTGTTTCTCTCGCTCGGTGTCCTGTTATACGTTTTTGCCCAGCGCGAAGGCATTGAAATTCCAGCCCGTACCGACGATTTGTACCCCTTACTGGCGCTGAATCACCTCGGTCTGGTCGTTGCTATTACCTTCCTGCTGGGTATTACAGCGGCCACCTACGCCAGCGCCGACTCCGCCCTAACCGCCCTCACGACCTCCTTTTGCGTTGACTTCATGAATGTGGAGAAACGCCCTGAAGCCGAACGGTCGCGGATTAAACATATCGTTCATATTGGCTTTTCGGTCCTGTTTTACATTGTTATCATCGTTTTCCGACAGCTGAACAGCAAGGAGGTTATTACGGCCGTATTCGATATTGCGGGCTATACCTATGGCCCACTGCTGGGGTTATATGCGTTTGGTATTTTTAGCAAGCGTCCGGTTATGGATCGTGTTGTGCCGTTTATCTGTCTGGTATCGCCCGTGCTTACGTACATTGTTAACGAAAATTCCGCGGCCTGGTTTGGGGGGTATCAGTTTGGCTTTGAGCGATTGCTGCTCAATGGGTTGTTTACATTCCTGGGCCTTTGGGCCGTATCGAAGCCGGTGTCAAAAGAAGAGCCAGTTGCGGTTTAACCGTATTAAGCAGAACTATATAAAAATTTTAACCACAGAGACGCAGAGAACAAAGAGTGAAAATTACCTAATTACCAATCTATTTTAACTCTGTATTCTCTGTGTCTCTATGGTTAGTTTCAAGTCAATTTTGACGCCAAACTCGTTATGAACAGCAAGGTTTTCTTAACTCTCACCCTCCTGGTTATTGCGTTGTCATTCGCTCAGGCCCAATTCTGTTTCTCGCCAGAACGACCTCAGATTGGTCAAATCGTATCGTTTACGTACAGCCCGCAAACGACGCCACTGGCTAAAGATAGCCTGCTTGAGGGTCGGTTTGTACGATATGGAGTACCTAGTAGGATGTACATTAGCCAGCCGGCAACAGCTACGCTGGTGCGGCAAGGTAATGACTATATTGGTGAAGTATTTATTCCCAAAAAAGATGTAACCGGGATCATGCTGTTTTTCCGAAACAGTAAGATCCCCCAACACACCGATCTTAATAACGGGCAGTTCTACGTCATTCCGGTTTGTGATGAGTCTGGCCGAATCGTGCCGCACGTTACAGGTGGGCAGGCATCCGTATTTACGCGCAGTCATTTCATGAATGAAACGAACTTCCGTCCTGATCCGAACTGGATTGTTACGCTATATGAACACGAACTGGTACAGAATCCTGAGTTGCGCCCTCTGTACTGGTCCGATCATTTAGCAGCTCTGATCAAACAGAAGAAACCTGGTTATGGCCCAAAAGTCAAAGCAGCAATCGAGTCGTATCTGGCCTCCCGCCCTAACCCAACGCTCACCGAATTGACCGATGCCACCAGGCTGTATGAAAGTATGGGCGATTTCCAGAAAGTTAATGCCCTGCGCGAACGTCTGAAAACAGTGGAACCGGCGGGTTCGCTCGTACAGAAAGACCGGGCCATTGCTATCCGGGCCGAAACTAACTGGGCTCGCCAGAAAGCTGCCTACGAAGCCTTCGTCCGTGAATTCCCTACCTCCCCCCACCTGCTCGATCTGTCGGTGATTATGACCAATGGCTATTTCAAGAACAATGATATTCGGGGGTTGGTCACCTTTGTCGACCAACTGCCCGTAACACAAACGGATGTGCTGGTACTGAATACAATCGCGTTTCAATTAGCTGATGAACGACGGTCGCTCCCTGAAGCCGAACAGCTGGTCAAACGGGGGTTAACCGTTCTGAAAACTCAGCCTAAGCCCAGAACGATTGCGGGCAATTGGGATACCGAAAAGCAAAGTCGTCAGCGGCAATTAATGAACACCTACGCCCGTGCGCTTGAACAACAGGGTAAATACGCGGATGCCTATACGGCTTATCAGGAGGTTGTTTCGATCAACGATGTTGAGAACAGTGACCCTCGCACCAATGAACGTTACTTCCAATGTGCCCTGCGGACGAACCATGTTGCCGATGTGCTTCCGGTCATTGAAGCCATTGTACAGGTAGACAGAGCGACTACGGGTCTAAAAACCGCCCTGCGCGACTGGTACGCTAAACAAGCCGGAAATACACCCGCTAAAGCCGATGCGTATCTGGCCGATCTGGAAGCCGATACAAAGGCCGATCAACGCGATGAACTTCAGCAAAAACTCATTAATGAACCGGCTCCTGCCTTTGCACTCAACGATCTACTGGGGCGTACCATTTCTTCGTCGGCATTTAAAGGAAAGGTGATTGTGCTGGATTTCTGGGCTACCTGGTGCGGGCCTTGTATTGCCTCATTCCCGGCTATGCAACAAGCGCAATCCCGCTTTCAAAACGACCCCAATGTTCGGTTTCTATTCGTGAACACCCGCGAGGGCGGTCCTGTACAGCGCGTACATAATTTCATGGAAAAGCATCCCTACAATTTTGTGGTTCCCCTCGACGGTCAGCAAAAAGTGGCTAATGCGTACAAAGTTCAGGGTATTCCAACGAAGGTGGTCATTGGCCCAAACGGCCGCGTTCGCTATCGGCAAATCGGTTTCTCGGGCGATCCCGAAGCGACCGTTAATGAGTTAACGCTGGTGGTTGAAATGTTGAAGGAAGGGAAGTAAGTGGCAATATTATTAAACACAGAGACACGGAGGCCACAAAGAATTATATCGCTGGTGTGACCCCGATGGGGTCAGATATGTATAGAGGATGATTTTACTATAACCATTTGACCCCATCGGGATCACACCAGTGACGAATGATTAATCTGATTTTGCGTGTTCTAATTCTAACAAATTGATGACCGGAAATTCTATACACATCATCTCCACTCAAAATGCTGAGCACTATATGTGGGGAGATGGCTGCGATGGCTGGCATTTAGTGAAGTCGGATTTATTAAGCATCATTCAGGAACGCATGCCCCCTGGCACGGCAGAAGTGAAGCATTACCATGAACGCTCGCATCAGTTTTTCTTTGTCTTATCCGGCGAAGCAACCATGCAAATTGGCGAGGAAACCAGTACATTAAAAGCCAATGAAGGCATTGAAATTCCACCTTTCATAGCGCACCAGATGCGAAATGACTCCCCAAATGACGTTATTTTCACTGTGACCTCAATGCCAAAAAGCCACGGTGATCGAGTTATTGTAGAGTAAGAAACCTCATATATATGACCATTCGCCCCGCTACCCCGTCCGATATTCCAGCTTTAGTAACGCTCCTGCAACACGTGATTCCTCTTATGCACGAAGCCGGAAATTTTCAGTGGGACGACCACTACCCGAATGAAACGGTCTTCGGACAGGACATCTCCAAGCAACAACTTTGGGTAGCCGACATCGACGGCCAACTTGCGGGTGTAGCCGCTCTGACCGAAGACCAGGAGCCCGAATACGCTCAGGTAGGCTTCGATTTGAACCAACGCGCTATTGTCACCCACCGACTGGCTGTTGATCCCAATTTTCGTGGACAGGGTGTGGCCGTTGCTTTATTGGAACAAGCCGAGAAGCTTGCTCTTGAACATGGCATTTCTTTTTTACGAATTGACACGAACTCAGAAAATCAGTCGACCCAAAAACTTTTCCCGAAACTCGGTTATCAGTATGCCGGAGAGATCACCCTCGGATTCCGCCCCGGTTTACGATTCCTGGCGTATGAGAAAAAGTTAAATTAGTGCAGTAAGTGGAGTGGGTGTAGTGAGTGAAGTTAGGCTACTAGTACAACTTACTACACCCACTCCATTCACGATACCATTCACATCCCTACTCCACAAACTCTACCATCACCATGCACGCTGGAAGAAACTATACTGTAAAAGAATTTCTATTCTGGACCCGTCAGAATTTGTACTGGCTGTTGGGAATTAATTGTACAGTAACCATTCTGTATGAAGTAGTTGGACTAGAATGGCTAGGCATGCCTTGGGTACCCATTGCCCTGTTAGGTACAGCGGCAGCCTTCATTGCTGGCTTCCGCAATAACGCTACCTACGCCCGTGCCTGGGAAGCCCGCCAGATTTGGGGTGGCATTGTCAATAGCAGCCGAAGCCTGGGTATTATGGTTCGGGATTTTGTACGGAGCCCAACAACCTCGTCGGGTAGCTCAGCTGCTGTGCACCAGCAGTTACTTTATCGCCATATTGCCTGGCTCACAGCACTGCGATTTCAACTGCGCGAGCCTCGAAAGTGGGAGAATATGCAAAAAAGCTACAATGCAGAATATCGCCAGTTCTACAAGGTGCCTGAGCTGGAAAGTAATCTGCCAGATGAACTGCGCACCCTCTTATCGGCCGAGGAAACCAACTATGTGTTAAGCAAGAAAAACCGGGCTACGCAGTTATTAGCCCTTCAATCGAAACACCTACGTGAACTGACTGATGATGGCTGGATCGAGAACTACCGATACGTTGAGCTGGAATTAATGTTAAAGGAACTGTTTGAGCATCAGGGAAAAAGTGAACGCATCAAAAACTTCCCCTACCCTCGCCAGTTCGCTACTATCAACGTATTGTTTATCCGGCTGTTCGTGTTGCTGGTGCCATTTGGTTTACTCAAGGAGTTTGACAAACTCGGCGACCACGCCGTCTGGCTGACCATTCCCTTTGGCGTGTTGGTATCGTGGGTATTTATGAGTTTGGAGCAGGTTGGCGAAAGCACCGAGAACCCATTCGAAGGAAGTGCAAACGACACCCCCATCACCTCCATGAGCCGCACGATTGAAATTGACCTCCGCGAAATGCTCGACGAAACGGATATTCCACCCGCCATGCAACCCGTCAACAATATTTTGTTGTAGTTTTTAATTTCAACACAGAGCCACAGAGAACACAGAGTTTTTTTATATTCCTCGGTTGGCGTAGTACTCTCGTTCTCGCTTAACTTTCCATGGCTCTGTGTTCAAAAAGAATCATTTAAACACCATTGGATGGCCTTCCTTCGGCACCAGGAACTTCTCTTCGGCAATCTTCTTCATCTGAAGCGCTTTCCGAAGATCATCAGCGGGTTCAAATAGCCCGTCGTCGCCCTGCTGAAATGTACCGAAGTGTATACCAACTGCTTGCGTAGCTTTCAGATCAATAAATGCTTGAACGGCTCCGGCGGGCGATACATGAACGGGGGCCATGAACCACTCAGGCCGGTATGAGCCTATGGGCAGTAAGGCTAGTTTGATTGGCCCACCTGCCTGCTCACCAATGTGCTTGAAATGAGGCCCGTAGCCGCTATCGCCACAGAAATAGGTAGTCCCAAAACTGGTATGCAACAGGTAGCCACACCAGAGGGTTTCGTCCCGATCGCCAATGCCCCGATTACTAAAATGCTGGGCCTGTGTGCAGGTAAGGCGGAGCTTTTCGTTAACCTGCAAGGTATCATTCCAGTCAAGTTCTCGGGTTATGCGCCCGTTTACCGATTTGGGCAGATAGGATACGCCAAGCGGTGTTACAAACAGAGGATTGAAGGCTTTGACCAGTTTTTCAATCGTCGGCAAGTCGAGGTGATCGTAGTGATTATGGCTCAGTAGCACAACATCAATGGGTGGCAATTCCTCAAAGCGCAACCCCGGCGGGCGTTTGCGTTTAACCCCAAGCCACGACGTTGGTCCAACTCGTTTCGACCAAACGGGATCCGTTAGGATATTCAGGCCGTTTGTCTGGATCAGAAAGGTCGAGTGATTCACAAAGGTGAGCACCAGACTATCTCCCTCGATACGCGTGGCCGGTTTAGCACCGATATAAGCATCGGGTTGTTCAGGCCAGGGGCCTTTATCGCGGTGAAGCAGCCATTTGAGCAAACCACCACTGGTTCGCTCGGGCATTCCCGGATTAAAGAATTTCTTGCCATCGAAGTGATTGGTTATGGGGCCTTTATAGCGCGGGGCGCAGGCAGATATCGTCAAAAGAAGGCTGAACAACAGGAGTAACGGTAGAGCAGTATGCATATCGTGAATATACAAGATTGACAGCCTGATAGTTTAAAATCTTTCAGGTGCATTAAAATGTGTTGTCGGTTATAAGTAACCGACAACACAATACCATAAATTTACCATACGCTAAAGCAGATGATTGTCAATGGCTGAAACCCGTAGTATATTTGACATATCCCATTCCTCTTGACCCGAATTTTTTATGTCCTCTTCTATTCGTGTACTATTAACCGACGATCACGAAATCATTTTAGATAGTTTATCTTTATTACTCAGCCGAATTGAAGGTGTGGAGGTAATTGGCACCCTAAACGATAGCCGACAAGTCGTTAATTTTCTCCATGAAAACGAGGTCGATATCCTCTTAACGGACATGGATATGCCACTTCTGAATGGAATTAACCTGACGCTCCAGGTTCGGCAGCAATTCCCTCAGATTAAAGTACTGATGCTAACCGTTTCGGAAGATGCCGATAAAATTCGGGAGGCTTTTCGGGCAGGTATTTCGGGTTATGTGATGAAACGGGCGGGCAAAGCCGAGCTGGAAAAAGCAATAAAAACGCTGGCCCGTGGCGAAAAATACTTCTCGGAATCCGTTATGACCCAGTTGATGGCTTTACCCGTAGACACTATCCGCCCCTCGGACGAAGCCCCCGCTCCCATTACGCCCCTCACCGACCGCGAAATTGAAATCATCAAGCTGGTTGCCCAGGAACTGTCGACCAACGCCATTGCCGATAAGCTATTCATCAGTCCCGGAACCGTTGAAACGCACCGGCACAACATCCTCCGAAAATTAGGCGTCAAAAACTCGATTGGCATTATAAAGTATGCCGTCAAGCACGGGTTGTTGTAGGAAATGGCAGGGGCGTGGGGTTTTTAAATTTTTAAATTGGCGTTAAAACAGCTTTTTTTCTGTCATTCCGACGATAGGAGGAATCTTAGACTCTCCTACTAAGCAACTTTAAGATTCCTCCTATCGTCGGAATGACAGAAAAACTATTTAATTCGGCATGAAAAAAGTATTTAGGAGGATAGCCTACACGCTTATTGCCGTAGTGGCCGCTGTTTTGGTTTTTGGCTTGATATTGGCGTTTCTGCAAACAAAATCAAAGACAAATCATGTTGGGGTTTCGCCGGAAGAAGCTGCGAAATTACGACAGCAGTTCATCGGCCCCCATGACCAATTTACCACAACGGATGGGGAAACGTTATTTCTGCGAAGGTGGAATCCGGACACGATTCTGCCCGCTAAAAAAGACATTGCCGTGTTGATTTTCCATGGCATAACCGCCTACAGTGGTGCCTATGATATGGCTGGAAAACCATTTGCAGCAGGTGGCTATACAACGTTTGGTCTGGATTACCGAGGGCATGGCTTATCGGATGGAAACCGCGGAGATAGCCCCGGTAAAGAAAGATGGATTGCCGATTTAGTGGAGTCGGTCCGATATATCAAAACGCTTGGTTACCCAAAAGTGGTTGTGTTAGGCCATAGCCTGGGCGTAGCTTCGGCGATCTGTGCCGCGGATGCCATTCCCAATGAGCTATCAGGCTTGATACTACTCTCAGGCGCTTACGAAGGCCGAAAAGGGCTGAATAAACCACCCACCTTGTTTGAGAAAATGAAAATTTTTGCCAGCTCTATTTTCCGTCCATCGTATCAGGCAGTTGAATACTATAGAGAGGGTATGACAGTAACGAAAGATCCCCTGTTCAATTTTAAATATACCCTTCGCTTTCTGACCATGTTGAATGTCAAGGAACTCCGGCTTCCCAAGACCCTGACTGTTCCGGTGTTGGTAGGGGTTGGCGATAAAGATGAATTGTTTACGATCGATAAAGTGAAAGAGTTCTACGATCTGGTTCCGGGCAATAAAAAGGAATTCTTAGTTATGAAAAACACCACTCACGCTAAAATTCCCTTTGCCAGCTGGGAGCAAGTGGTTGCCTGGCTGGATAAAACGTATAATGGTACTAATTACAAAAAAACAAACTGATACCATTCAGAACGAATAGCTTAACGCTACACCTACATGCCAGTTTTTAGAAAATGGGGAGCTTACGATAGCTAGCGGCAAAATGAGATGAAACGACTTTTTATATTAATCAGCCTGTTTTCCTTAGCTTTTTTGCCTGGTCAGGCACAAAGCAAGCCAGAACGTTTAGATCAATTGATGAAGTCGTATCATCAGTTTAATATGTTTGATGGTAGCGTTTTAGTGGCTGAGAACGGGAAGGTTATTTATAAACAGGCGTTTGGGATGGCTAATCGGGAGTGGAATATAGCCAATACGACCGACACAAAGTTCATGCTTGGTTCTGTTTCAAAACCGCTGACGGCTATCCTGGTGCTGATACAGGTCCAGAAAGGCTTACTAGATCTGGATAAAACAATTGCTGATTATATTCCTGAATTTTCAAAAAATAACGGTAGTCGTATCAAAATAAAGCAACTCCTGAATCACACATCGGGCATCCCGAATTATGATATCATCAACGACTTCTTTCCAAGAATCAGTCGCCAGTATTTTACCAGGGAGGAGTACATAAAATTATATAAGGACTCATCACTTGTCTTTACGCCGGGCACAAACTACTATTATAGTAGCTGGGGGTATTTTACACTTGGCTATATTATGGAACGGGTTACGGGAAAATCGTATGCCCAGTTAATGAAAGACGATATTTTCGATAAAATTGGCATGAGTCATTCGGGGTCGTATGCTCATACACAGATTGTGGCTCAACGTGCTTCGGGCTACGATTATAGTTTAGGGGGCTTT